>NZ_JCANTR010000024.1:0-64024 GCF_059568575.1 Flavisolibacter ginsengiterrae DSM 18136 | reverse complement strand
GCAAAAACCTTTTGCAGATCTATACAATCGGATATATGAAACAACGAAGGTAAAAATGAAAGCTTATACAGCTGTTCAAAAGAAGCTGCTCATTTTAGTTTATACATTATGGAAGAAAGATGAAGCATATGATCCATTCTATGGGTATAAATCATCCGGAGAAAAGGAGCTGGCGCTCTCTTTCGTTAATATTGAAGCATAGGTGCAGAAAAAAAGTAGCTCCGTTGTTGAACAGAGCTACACAAGATGAACATCCGTCGAGCTATCGCCGTATGCTCTCTTTCGTTACTTAAAATTAAAAAATATGTCTAAATAAATTTGGTTTTTCAGACAGTACCTCGCGGGTTTCAGTTTGATGACGTAAATTGAACTATGGCTATTGAAACCATAGTTACATCAAAAGGTGTATACTTCATAACATTTACCTGTAATAATTGGCTTCCATTAATTGATACCGCTGGTGCTTATGATGATGTATATAAATTCTTTGAAGTAATAAAAAAGGAAGGAAATGATATCGTAGGATATGTGATCATGCCTAATCATTTACACTTTCTAATCAATTATAAGAACACTTCTAATAAACTAAATACCATAATAGGTAATGGAAAGAGGTTCCTGGCTTATGATATAGTAAAAAAGCTACAGCAAAAAAATGAATATGAATTGTTGAATCTGTTAGCCTCAGGAGTAGAGCCCAAAGACAGATCAAGGGGAAAGAAGAATGAGATATGGAAACCGGGCTTTGATATAAAGGAATGCAGGACAGAAAAGTTCTTGTTACAAAAACTCAATTACATTCATGATAATCCTGTAAAGGGCAAGTGGAGGTTAGCTAATGATAATGAGGCTTATATTCATTCCTCCTGTTTATTCTACTTTAAGAAGAAACAAAGATTCTGTGAAGTGACGCATTATGAAGAATTTCTGGATTGGGAGAATGTGTATCAGTAAATCCGCGAGTCCCTTTCAGGAGACTCGCGGTGGAAGTAATCTACTGCCTGCCACTTTCAAAAAGCCCCTTGGAGGAATTACCAAAAATTGGTAACTTTGATTAAAGCTTTGACGATGGGGAAAAATACCTCTGTTTCCTTAGGGGACTATTTTGAAGATTTTATTGAAAACAGGATTGCTGAAGGCCGGTATAAAAATGCCAGTGAAGTCCTTCGTGCCGGACTGAGACTTTTGGAAGAGGAAGAAAATAAGATTGCAGCCTTGAAAAGCGCCATTCAAGAGGGGATAAATAGCGGGATTGCTAAAAACTTCGATCCTAAAAAGCATCTGCAAAGCTTAAAAGCCAGTAAGAAGCGAAATGGCTAAGTATATTCTGACCAACAAGGCGGTAGAAGACCTTTCCAGGATTTGGGAGCATACCTATGAAGTTTGGTCAGAAAGCCAGGCCGACAAATACTATGAACTTTTAATTAGTTCTTTCGAGGAGATTGTTCAAAATCCTGAGTTAGGTAAAAACTATGCTGAAATTGACAGCACAATATTGGGACTTCGTGTCGGTAAACACATCGTTTTCTATCGACTGGTAAAAGCCATTGACATCGAGATTGTAAGAATTTTACACCAACGAATGGATTTGAAATCCCGAATAGACGAATAGGACTTCGCACAACACAAGTTTGCCCCTCTACCGGCTGACGAACAATCATTCAGCATTTGTTCTTTAATCAACATTTAAATAACTTACCATGCAGACGGATCAGGAACTTCCGGAACAGCGGCAAGCCCTTTCCGTTAGGCGCTAACAATGGAAAAGATCATTTCTTATAACAAACGACAATTTTGGGGCAAGGTGGTCTTTTCAATACTGGTCGGTGCTACGGTCCTCCTTGTATTCTCACGGTTCTTTGGTGCGAAAGTCAGGCGTCCACTACCATCAGTGATCGGTGTGAGCTGTGTTTTATTGCTGTTGCTGACGTTAATATCTCTTGTCTTAACCAGTCTGTATAAACTACCAATGGCTGTGATCATTGACACTGCAGCAGGTACGCTTTTGGTTTCGTTTTTGTTCAACCGAAACAGAATCATTCAACTTACAGAGGTGCAATCTTATGCTGCCACCTATGTACACACCACGATGGGTGATTATCAGGGAGTGATGCTGCACTTGTTCAATGGGGAGGAGTTGCTTTTTTCCGATTTCAACTTAGCGGATTATAGACCAGTCGAAGCGTATTTAAAAGAGCAAGGGGTTTGCTTCCGCGGTCAAGAAAAGTTCAGGTATATTTTTTACTACTTGAAAAACAGATCGGAGCGTCAGGTCTCCGCATGAGGGTTTTTTCTGAAGACCTGCAGAGCGCCTAACATTTGTTTTTCGCAACAGCGGCGGACGAACCGCAGTTCGAAGCAAGAAGGTCTTCCTAAGCGCTAATTTCAAGCTTGTATCCTTTGCCGCGTAGGACAACAATCTTGATGTTTGGATCTGATTCCAGTTTTTTCCTCAATTTTGAAATGAACATATCCAGGCTGCGGCCTACTATAACACCTTCATCTTCCCATATCTCCTTTTGTAGCCGGCTACGCTCTATAGCCTCGTTAGGAGACAAGGCGAAAATGCGCAGTACACGGCTTTCAGTTCTGGTCAGGTCTAAGGTCTTTCCATTTATCATGAGCTTACGAGCCTCTGCGTCGAAAGACATTGACCCTAAGGTGAATATACCGGCAGGCTCACTGCCAGGTACGACGTTCCGCGGCTTAACAGATCTTGAAAAAACAAATCCAATAAATGCTAAAACAGCCAGGCTGCCCACGAGATATCCATTCCTTGCTGTAATTATTCCTGTTGGTTTGAATTTAATATTAACCATGTAACACGCTATGGGTTGCCTTCTTCCTATACAGGCTACAATATCATCTTTCTTATTTTTTGATATAGCATATCCATAGGCTAAGCTGGCATTGGCACAGTTCAGTACATTAACAACGTAATCACTTGCGAACGGGTCTTTGGCTAACAAACGCTGCGTAGTATTCACCAGGGATTCGGGTTGAAAAGTAAATGCATTTTCAAAACTGATCTGGTATTCATTTTTGGCGATCTTTTTTACCGGTAGTACCCGTGATGTACTGTCGCCCGACTGAAGGAGTATTTCATGCCCGATCCGGCGAAGTAAAATTTCCCTTCTGGCAAGGTCAAAGTCATCATTGCCAGTCATGGTGAAAGCCAGGCAGATTAGTGAGATAAACAATAGTAGTAATAATCCGACAATGTACTTTCGTTTGACTGGCAACAGATTTCTTCTAACAAGCATCATGTCAAGATATTATTTACAAAGTTTACACTATTAATTACAATCAAATTCCTCCGCCTGGATACCATCAAAGTATTTTTGTTGCACCAACATTAAAAGGATACGAAAAAAGAAATGCCTTAAACGGATCTGATTTATCAGGAGATAATTAATTAAAACTACAAAAAGCATGAAAAAACTTATTTATACTCTGATCTTACCGCTGGTTGTGGTAAGCGGACTGGTATTTGCCAATCGCGAAATGAATAATGAAGCTTCTAAAAAATCAGCCCCAAAGCCACTCTCTGCTGCTGAAATGAAAGCTGAAAGGGAAAGATGGGAGGCTACTCCTGATGGTATAAAGTACAAAAAATGGGAAGTGTCTCCAGAAGGTAAAAAAGTTTTTGCAGCTGAAGCTAAAATACGGAACCATAAAAATGATTCTACCAATATGGAGGCTGTTGTAACCTCTCTTTCTCTTCCGCCAGGTTCACGATTAGGTTTCGGCGTGATGGCCAGGATTAATGGTGAAGATTATATTTTAAGTTTTGGGGTTGAAAACTCTAATGAATTTCAGCAATTGCATAGCCTGAAAGTTAATGACAAAATAATTATAAGAAGCCATAGTGTATCGCATGCTCCCAAGTATTCATATCCCATAGTGTCGGGCGATTATGTAGAAAGAGATAGTAAAATCATGTATAAGCGTCCCCCTCGAAAGGGTGGTTGCTGAGATCCTCAGGTAAATAAGATTATAACAGGTTTTAAGCTTCAGTAGCTCATAAGTTTCCCCGATTTCAATCACATGATAGATCCTGTTTAAAGTCTTTGCAGCCAGCCAGGTGATTAGTTTTTTGTGATCACATCCTTTTCTTTCTTCATAATAGCCCATCAGGGAAAGATCCTGGTTGGCAATTACACGGATTCCTTCCACCAGGTGGCTTCACAAAAGGCGCTAGCTTATGTAGTGCCCAGGGTGCAGGTTTTCTCCCATGCCCATTTACGGGTAAAAGAACTAATCAGTGTATCGACCAACTTCCGGTTAAAATATACGTATGTATTTAGTGACACTTCTTACTGCACCTTGCTAAACTTAATAAAATGAAAAGCTCTTTTTACAGTCTACTGGTGATATTATTGGCTGTAAGCACAGGTTGTTCAAAAAGCGGTTCAAGCGATACAACCTCCAATAATAATCCTGACGTTAATCAAACAGTAATGAATGGAACCTGGACCATTAGTTCCTATTCGCAGCGAACAGAAGATAAAACCTCGTTGTTCAAAGACTATGTTTTTACTTTTTCTGCGGGCAGCATATTAAAAATAACTAATAAAGCAGCGGTTCTGAACGGTACCTGGTCTTATATACCAGCATCGGTTGGATATTATGGTTCCGGAGGAACAAATGCAGCATTTAATTTGAATGCCGGGCCTGATGATCCATTGATCCGCCTGAACGGGACATGGAATATTAATTCAATCAGTTCATCAAATATCTCGCTGATCAATCCCGAACCTGTTGATAACGAGTTATTGGTATTTACAAAGCAATAGGACCGCATTTTAAAATTCCCTATCGATACCTGCATAATACAATCAGCAGCCCGAAGGCTGCTGATTTGTACATTAGCATATTCGTTATCATCTATTAATCTTCCAGGTTCCTTCGGCTGAGGCCATCCCTTCTTTCTCTTTCCCTGCGTATTTCATCGGCTTCTTCAGCATTTCGTTCTTCCTGCAAGCGTGCTGCATGTAATCTTTCAGCTTCTACAGGGTCAACATATGAGATAGGAGTGCCAATTTCTTCTTCTTTCAAATGGCGCTCGGCTCTCCTTCTTTTATCGTCTTCTAAATCCATGTCCCTGTTCTCCCGCCCTGAGGCGTATTTGCCTGCCATGATTTTTCGCTGGCGATACATATTTTCTTCATTAAAATCTTCATTGTCATAGAATCCTGCGCCCAGGTCTGCGTCATCAGCATAATTATCCGTATTACGGCCGAAGACTGTACTTACTGCCTTTTCTGCCCTTGTGCCAAGGTCTTCCTTATTGTATTTAGGCAAAGCCCTCAGCTGGAAAGGTGTTACTTTAGGAAGGATCACATCATCATGCCTTGGTTCCAGCTCTGCAAGCCCTATCGGTACCAGCACAGTCCTGTTCTCCAGTTCCAGTTCCCTGCTGTCTCTTACATCTACCACCATATACCTGACCTTATGATCCCTGGAGTCAAAAATAAGTTCCCTTACCTTACCCATCAGGCGGCCTTGTACATCACGCACTTCCCAACCCCGTATATCGGGCTGCCCTTTTGCTATTTCAAAATCGGAGCCTCTTAACTCCTGTAGCCTTTTATTTTTTTTATCTGACATAATATAGAGTTTTGGGAGCTATAGCTCCCGGTTAAGAATTCATTTCAAGTTAGTGCTTCGATGTATCAACCGGGTAGGTTCTGGTGGTGTCATGCACCTGGGTTGAGTCTGTTACTGTCGTGGTTGTTGCCCCCGTATGATTATACCTGTTCCATAAAAAATAAGCCAGTATGCCCAGGATAATCACTGCCAATACGATCCAGGGGAGGGGAGAACTCTTTTTCCGTTGTACATCAATATTTGCCATAGTTTCTATTATAATTGTTCCTGTTAGTAGCAATAAAATTTATGCCACCCGTAATGGCAACAAAAATGGATAGTCCGCTTAACCTGCTTCAAACATATAAGTGAAAGCTCTTATAAGGTTCAGATTGAAGACATATAATTATAAAAAGAATAAATATGTGTTTACATTGTTATCAACCAAACTAATTATATGTTTCGTCATCCTTTTTCATTTGAAGGCCGTATACGTCGCACGGAGTATGGCTTATCTTTAATCATGTATTATGCAGGGTATTTGATCCTGGAGGTTTTGGATAATACTTTGCATTCTGAAGGGCTTATTTTTATTGCTATCATTCCCATGCTATGGTTCATGCTGGCACAGGGAGCAAAAAGATGTCATGACCGGGGAAATAACGGTGGCTGGCAATTGATCCCATTTTACTCTTTGTGGCTATTATTTGCGGATGGTGAACCTGAGACCAATGAATATGGAAGGGATCCCAAAGGCCGCGGTGATCTGTTGGAGGAGTTACTGGCTGAGGAACAAACAGTTGAACAGGTTTAACCAGTTCTTTATCTCATAATTCC
Source organism: Flavisolibacter ginsengiterrae DSM 18136 (assembly GCF_059568575.1). Taxonomy (NCBI): domain Bacteria; kingdom Pseudomonadati; phylum Bacteroidota; class Chitinophagia; order Chitinophagales; family Chitinophagaceae; genus Flavisolibacter; species Flavisolibacter ginsengiterrae. The sequence continues at coordinate 57,598 of NZ_JCANTR010000024.1, read as the reverse complement.
GGAATATATCCTCTAATTCTTGCTGTTTTCCCGTCCACAGTATGTGGCATACAATATAAAACAGGGTCATTTCTGTACAAGTGTAAAGATTGGTACGTGAAAACACTATGTATTTACCGTTAAAATCGTTTGTGCCTTTGATTTAGTATGTTCATCTTTGGCAAAAGGATTGAAGTTTAAAACCATTTGTTATGCATACAGGCCAACATTATTTTAGTATTGAAAAATTGAAAGACCTTCTTACGAGGTTTGAGGCTGAAGAAACAAGGACAAAACTGGGAGCAAAGGAATTAAAAGGATTTGTTTTTACGGCTGGCCGTACTGAAGACGGTAAAGCCTGCTCTTACGCCTTTCCCGTATTTTCCCTTGCAAATCCTTTAACGGAAGGTGACAATATTATTTATCAAAACACAGATCCTACCACTACAGGATGTCCTTACCCGCCACCATGTCGTTGATAATTTGAGGGATTGATTTTGGATAAAGTGAACGAGTTTTTTATCTATCTTGATATAACAGCACCACTGGCTGTATTCGTGGTGGTGCTATTTGCTGTTTTGTACAGGGGATTGCATTTGATGCCTTTTGACCGCATCCTGATCTCCTTTTTATTGGCCCAGGTGCTGTTAAATTCTTTGGCCAATTTTTTACAGGACCACCAGATCAATAACCACTGGGTCTATCACCTGAATTGTATTACCACGCAGGTAATATTTTCGATTTACTTCTTTCACCTTTTTACTGATGTTTCCAGGAAAAAACTGCTTCTTTTCGGGAGCTTATTATTCATATTGTTTTATGGGCTGAACATTCTATTTATCCAGCCTTATTACACTTTCAATAGTTATTCCTATGCCATGGGGGCCTTTCTCTTTGTTGCTTTTGCGCTCATGAGTTTTTATGGATGGATGGAAGGTCTGCCCGCGACCAATATCTTGCAATTGAAGGAGTTTTGGGGCGCTGCCGGAATACTTTTTTATTTCGGGAGCTCATTCTTTATATTTATCAGCTATGAGTATTTATCTGAAGTATCCGCCAAAAATGTAGGTATTTTATGGAAGCTCCATAATGTTTTTCTAACATTGGGCTGCTTTATCTTTTTAAAGGCTATTTTTTCAAAGCAATGGATACCAAAATCATCATCGTGATCGGCGCTGCCGTTTTCGCCTTACTGGTGATTACTTTTCTATTCCGTTTCATTCTCCTGTATCAAAAAAAATCCATTGCCTTTACCTCTGAAAAAAAGCTGATGGAAACCAAATTTCAGCAGGAGATCCTATTATCCCAGCTGGAGATACAGGAACAAACACTGAAGAATATTTCGCAGGAGATCCATGATAACATCGGGCAAACCCTAAGCCTGGTAAAGCTAAACCTGAATACCATTGATCTTGACAAGCCTGGAGTGATACCTCAAAAAGTGGATAACTCTAAAGAGCTGGTAGGCAAGGCTATAACCGATCTGCGGAGCCTTTCAAAAAAGTTGCATTCAGATTCCATACTGTCTGCAGGCCTGTTAAAAGCCATTGAGTTTGAATTGGGCCTGGTGGAAAAATCCGGAGTCTACCATACTTCCTTTAAAATAGTTGGAGAACCGGTTTCCCTTGATGCACAAAAAGAATTAATCTTGTTCCGTATTGTGCAGGAAGCCATGAATAATATCATCAAGCATGCACATGCCAGCACAATTGCCATTAGTGCTAATTTTGAGCCTGGATATTTACATCTTTCCATAGAGGATGATGGAGATGGGTTTGAGTTGCCTGCAGACCAGGGTGACATGAACCGCGGTATTGGGTTGCGCAGTATGCAAAACCGGGTGGAGCTACTCAATGGACATTTTGCTTTAGAAACCGCGCCTGCTAAAGGCACACAAATACAAATTGCAGTTCCGGTATGAGTATTACGATAGCATTAGCCGATGATCATGTGTTATTGCGCAATGGGCTGGCCAATCTATTGAAAGAACTGGACTATGAGGTGGTGTTCGAGGCGGATAATGGCAAACAATTCATAGAGAAGCTAAAGAATCATCCTCAGCCTCAAATTGCTTTGATGGACATCAATATGCCACAAATGGATGGCTATGATACGACCCTTTTTTTAAAAAATAATTACCCGGATATCAAGGTGTTGGCGCTATCGATGTATGATGATGAGAATGCCATTATTCGAATGCTGAAAAACGGTGCTAAAGGATATATCCTTAAAGACAGCGATCCTTCTGAGCTGAAAGCTGCGCTGAGGGACCTTTCAACAAAGGGTTTTTATCATTCCGATCTTGTTACCGGAACCCTGATACATACCCTTAATCACCTGGATGATCCTGAAAATGCATCACTCAAGGAAGGGTATAAACTAAACGAAAGAGAGATCGAAGTGTTGAAATACATGTGCACAGAACTGACCTATAAAGAGATAGCAGACCAGATGAATGTGAGCCCACGTACGGTGGATGGTTACCGGGATAGCTTACTGGAAAAATTGCAATGCAAAAGCAGGGTGGGGCTGGTATTGTTTGCCATCAGGCAAGGGCTGGTAATTGTCTAAATGGCTGAATGATCGCCTTGAATTTTACTGAGTAGAGTGTTTACAATGCCTCTCACATGAACATTTAAACTCTTTTAAAAACCGCTATAGTAGAATAAACTAATAGTAATTTTGCCAACATGGAACGCAAACAGGAAGTACTACAGGATGTAGTCATCAAATTTGCCGGGGATAGTGGAGATGGAATGCAGCTGACCGGCACCCAGTTTACCAATAACACTGCTCTTTTAGGTTCTGACCTGTCAACTTTCCCGGATTTTCCGGCCGAGATACGGGCTCCCCAGGGAACGCTTCCAGGCGTGAGCGGTTACCAGTTACGATTTTCCAGCGATAGCATCTATACTCCGGGTGATAGCCTGGATGTGTTGGTGGCCATGAATGCCGCTGCATTGAAAACTAACCTGAAAAACCTGAAAAAAGGGGGTAAGATCATAGTCAATACAGATGGCTTTGATTCTAAGAACCTTCGCCTGGCCAATTATCCCGATGGGGTGAATCCTATTGAAGATGATAGCTTACAGGGCTATGAAGTGATCCGTATGGACATTACAAAAATGACCCGCGAAGCTCTTAAGGAATACCAAATGGGTACCAAGGAAAAGGACAGGGCCAAGAATATGTTTGTGCTGGGCTTTCTCTATTGGATGTATGACAGGGATATGAAGAATACGGAGAAATTCCTGGAGGAAAAATTTGGCCGCAAACCCGACATACTGGATAGTAACCTTAAGGCGCTAAGGGCAGGCTATAATTATGGCGATACTACAGAAACATTTACCACCCAATACAAAGTAGAAAAGGCAAAGATAGAAGCCGGCAGTTACCGTAGCATTATGGGTAACCAGGCTTTAGCCTATGGTCTCATTGCAGCTTCGGTAAAAAGCGGTTTGACCATTTTCCTGGGAACCTATCCTATTACACCCGCTTCTGATATTTTGCATGAATTGAGCAAACAAAAGAATTTTGGTATAAAGACCTTCCAGGCTGAAGATGAAATAGCAGGGATCAGTGCAGCTATTGGAGCCAGCTATGGCGGACACCTTGGTGTGACCACTACTTCCGGGCCGGGGATGGCATTAAAATCCGAGGCTATGGGATTGGCCATGATGCTGGAGATCCCGTTGATCATTGTTGATGTGCAACGTGGTGGGCCCTCAACAGGTTTGCCAACCAAAACTGAGCAAAGCGACCTATTACAGGCCTATTATGGAAGAAACGGAGAATCGCCGATGCCGGTAATTTCTGCTTCCACACCCAGTGATTGTTTTGAAGCTGTATATGAAGCGGTACGCATAGCAGTGGAACACATGACGCCGGTGATCTTTCTCAGCGATGGTTATATTGCTAATGGCGCAGAGCCGTGGAAATACCCATCTTCCAATGATCTCAGGCCAATACATGTTACCTATAAAACTGAGCTTGGGCATGGTGAAACTAAATTCCAGCCTTATCAGCGTGATGAGAACCTGGTACGCCCATGGGCCATTCCGGGAACTGCAGGTTTGGAGCACAGGATCGGTGGCCTGGAGAAAGAAAATATTACAGGTAATGTAAGTTACGACCCTGAAAACCACCAGCTAATGGTAAAGCTCAGGCAGGAAAAAGTGGATAAAATAGCTTTGAATATTCCTGAGCAAACTATAGATAACGGCCCGGATAAAGGTGATGTACTGGTATTGGGATGGGGATCAACGTATGGAGTGATCAAAACAGCTGTCGAATCTTTATCCAAAGAGGGATACAGCGTTGCGCATGCCCATCTTCGTTACCTCAGGCCTTTCCCACGAAACCTTGGGGATATATTGCGTAATTATAAAACAGTATTGGTACCTGAGATCAATAACGGGCAGCTGATTAAGATCATCAGGGATAAATACATGGTAGATGCTAAAGGATACAACAAGATCATGGGTATCCCTATTACCAAAACCGAACTGGTGGAAGAAATAAAACAATTAACCTCCAACCGCCCCGCCACAGCATCTGTTTAAATGAATTGAAATAGATAAAGGATAATAAAAAAAGCTCTCAGAAATTGAGAGCTTTTTTTATTGGTACCTGTTACGTTTAATAATCTATTACAGGTGTCACTGCTGTAGTATCTGTACCAGCTGTAATGATTGCGGCAATGGCAAAAGCAATTACTGCCAGGATTAAGCCCCACATAAAAATGGTATAAGCTATCCTAAGGAATTTATATTTTTTAGCCAGTACCACTCCAAGGTAGTAGATGTCCATCATCATGGTATTGTACAGATACTCTTTATCCTTTATCATCTGGTTCATACCCCACTGGTAGTCTTCCAGTTCCATGCGGTGAAAGTTTCCAAAGAAAAGCAAATTGGTCTTTTTATTCCTGATGTCCTCTTCGGTAAACCGTCCCTTGGAAATGGAAGGCCTGGTTGACAAAATAGCAAATGTAGCTGCACCGGCACAGGCAGCAACTAAAATACCTGTTGGAATAATGTATTGAGGATAATAATTCAATCTTGAGATGAGAAAAGACAAGGTCACCGAAAGAATAATGGAACTAACGGAGATCAGTATATGCGATTTGCTATCCGCCATGGAACTGAGCTGAAGATGGTTGTGAGATGTTGTCTTGAACATCGTCTGAACTCCTCTTTCCGTATTTTTAATATCTGCAGCATTACTTTTTAGCGATTCCGATTCATATACATAGGGAAAGGCTTCGGGTTCACTTCCCTTTTCCAATTCTTTGCGGTCTTTCTTTTTGCGTATCTCGTTCAGGTTATCCAGCTTGCGTCCTTCCAGTTTTTGCTGGCCATAGTCGGTAAAATATTTATGGCTTTCCAGGAACTGGATATTGCCCTTGCGCCATTCTTTCCTGGAAATCTTTTGACCTAACAGGTTCTCTCTTTCCTGTTTTAGTAACTGGTTGCGTGCTTTAAAATCATCTGTTGCGAGGTGCATCAGGTCTGCATCGCACAGGATCTTTTCCAACTGGCTTAATGGTGACTGGGGCATTCGGGTTGCCATTATGGCAGATGTAACTCTTTGAATCACGGCATCATCCACACCTCTTTGCTTTAAAAAAGTGGATGCCAGTTGCACGGATACATCTTCATGTCCTTCTGCATGGCCTTCCGTATAGCCGGTATCATGAAACCATGCAGCCAGTGAAAGCACATAACGATCATCATCACTAAGCTGGTATTGTTCCGCCATCATGCTGCAGGCATCTGCAACATCTTCTGTATGATCCAGGTTATGAAATACAAACCGTGGATCAAGGTTGTTTTTATAGAGATCTGTTACATAATGGCGTGCCGCTGTCAAATTTTGCTCCTGAGTTTCCGTCATGGTTGGTGCATTGTTTGTATTAAAGGTATTAAATGATAAAGGAGTTAATTCAAACTAAGTGCCCAACCATGGCCTTACCCTTCCTCGTGTATGCCGCAACGTTACTGTGTAGCTGTAAACAGCATGGTTATAGCAGTCCTGAAGGCTATAACCTGGAGAAACCCAAAGAAATGCAATTGGGAAAAGTTCTCAACGAAATTTCGGGGTTGACCTATGATCAACCCACAGGCAGCCTGCTTGCCATTTCAGATAGTAAGGAAAAGGTATTTGAGATAAAGCTGAAAAATAATAAGCTAAAAGACCTGACTGGGAAGGTAGTTCCCTCCGGCAGCGACCTGGAGGACCTGTCTAAGGTAGATAATACGGTTTATTTGTTATCAAGTAAAGGGATCATCAAAGCTGTAACACCTGGCGCCCAGGACACCACTGGTGTCCCATCCTATGGTATAGGCCTGGGAGGGCAGAATGATTTTGAAACCCTTTATTATGACCCTTCTATAGATGCCCTGGTTATGCTATGCAAAACCTGCAGTCACGAAAAGGGCCATCATTTGCGCACCGCTTACCGTTTTGATCTGAAAACCAAACAGTTCGATACGACTGCTTTGTACACGATCACTAAAGCATCTATCCAGCAAATATTAAAAGATGCAAACATTAAGTTCGATCCTTCTGCAGCAGCCATCAATCCTATTGATAAACGCTTGTATATATTATCCTCAGCCGGTAATCTGCTGGTAGTTGCTGATACCCGGGGAAAGGTTTTTGAAGCTTACAAATTAAACCCTGACAAATTTCCACAGGCAGAAGGCATTGCTTTTGCACCCAATGGCGATATGTATATTTCAAATGAGGGAAAGGAAGGCAAACCCACTTTATTATTTTTCCCTTACCGTGAAAGCAAAAAAAACAACTAGCCTGGTATGAAACGAATCATGACAACTTTCTTCACTCTAATCTTATCTTATGTTGCTATTGCACAGGTAGATAGCATCAACCAGCGTATATTTTTGATCGGTGATGCCGGCGAACTGGTTGGTAATAAACAGCCAGTTGTGGATTGGATCAGTCACCATGTTGATCTTAATGATCCCAAAACCACATTTTTATATTTAGGAGATAATATATATCCATTAGGACTTCCCATGGAAGGTGAGCCTACTTATGAGGATTCAAAAAAGATTCTTGATGCCCAGGTAAACCTGGTAAAAGATAAAAAATCTAGGGAATTCTTTGTTATGGGAAACCATGACTGGAAAAATGGGAAGCTGGGAGGATGGCAGCAAGCTATGAACCAGCAGAACTATATCAATGGACTGGAACAAAAGAATATACAGGCATGGCCGCAGGATGGTTGCCCCGGACCAACAGCCGTGGAGATCAGTGATAAAGTGGTAACAGTGTTTATCGACAGCCAATGGTTCCTTTTTGTTCATGAAAAGCCTGGACCAGGGTCCATGTGTGAATCTAAAACCACGGAAGAGTTTGCCACTGAACTCAGGGAGATCATAGCCATGCATCCCAACCAATTAATTATTATAGCCATGCATCATCCCATGTATTCTTTTGGGATACATGGTGGTGATTATGGCTGGAAAGAGCACCTTTTTCCACTTACAGCTGCCAATCCAAATCTTTGGATACCTCTCCCTGTTATCGGGTCTATTTATCCCATTTCAAGGGGTGTATTTGGCAGTCTCCAGGATATCCGTCATCCGCTTTACAGGAATCTTGTTGATATTGTCACTAAGGCCATGAAGGGTCACCATAACGTGGTTCATGTGGCAGGTCATGAGCATACCCTACAGATGATCATCAATGACAGCCTGCCATTTATAATAAGTGGATCTGGGATTAATCTAAGCAGGGTAAAGGAAAACAGGAAAGGAAAACTATTGTTTTCCAATGTTACTGAAAATGGATTTTCGTTGCTGGAAGTAAGAAAAAGCGGTGCCGTTGAAGCAAAGTTTTATACCGTTAGCAGTAAGGGATTGGATGACCCAAAGTTTTCCCATGCTATGGATTCTATAAAAGTCGTTCCTGAGAAGATTTCAAAAGACAGTATTCCCAATTGGCCTGACTCCATTAGGGTAGTTGCCAATAAAAAGTTGAAGGGAAGTGGGTTGAAGAACCTTTTTATGGGAAAAAATTACCGAAAGGAATGGACAACTGAAGTATCTGTACCTGTCCTTGACCTTGGAAAGGAAGCAGGTGGATTAAAGCCACAAAAGCAAGGCGGTGGTAAACAAACAAAATCTTTGAAAGTGGAAGATGCTAAAGGAGAGGAGTGGTCATTACGTTCCATTCAGAAGTTCCCTGAAGCCGCCATTCCACCAGACCTGCGGAGTCCTTTTGCGATTGACGTGGTAGAAGATGGTATTTCGGCATCTTACCCATATGGTTCTTTATCAACGGGCATATTTGCCGATGCTGCACGGGTGCCCAACCTGAAAAGAAAACTGGTGTATATACCCGACGATCCCAGGCTGGGACGATTCCGCTCCACCTTTAAAAACACCCTGGCGATCCTTGAACAAAAGAAGCCGGATAGTGTGGGTAAGGACTATAATACCGATGAATTGGTGCTACGGCTGGCAAAGGATAATGATGACCATGTGGGCCAGTTGCAGGTGCTAAAAGCAAGGTTGCTGGATAATTTCTATATGGATTTTGACCGTCATGAGGGACAGTGGAACTGGGCTACGAGGGATACAGGGAAAGGAAAGATCTATTATCCTATTCCTAAAGACCAGGACCAGGCCTTTTATACCAACCAGGGCATCATCCCCTGGTTTGTCAAGCAGCCAAGCCTTGTGCCGGAACTGCAGGGATTCAGGGCAAAGGCAAGGAACATCAATACATTCAATAAGCCTGCACGCAATTTTGACCGCTTCTTCTTAAATGAGCTTAGCAGGGAAACCTGGAGCCATGAGATAGATACTTTTCTTACATATATGACTGATACTGTAATTGAAACTGCCATATCCAGGCAGCCCACAGAATTACAGGGTAAAACAACAGATCATATTATCTCTACACTGAAAGAAAGGAAAAAGTATTACAAGAATGAAATGTTGAAGTACTATGATTTCCTGGCGAAGGAAGTAAACATAGTAGGTACCAACCAGAAAGAACTATTTACGATTGATAAAATAGAGGGTGGAAAGACACATGTCGTCATTAACAAGATCAGCAAGAAGGGGCTTGTGAGCTCTACGATCTATGACAGGGAGTTTGATCCTTCAGTCACAAAGGAATTACGCATCTATGGGCTGGAAGATGATGACAGCTTTGTTATCAAGGGTGGCAATTCGCCTATTCGCATCCGCATCATCGGCGGGTCGGGGAAGGATAATTTTGTGAACGAAGGCACCGGCGGCCATGTAAGGGTGTATGATGTGAACTTTGAAAATAATAATTTTTCAGGCAATGCTGATGGACTGAGAAAGCTTTTAAGTGCCGACCCGCGGAACAATGAATACAGCCGTATATTTTACAAATACAATGTATTTGACCCGGGACTTGTTATAGCCTATAACGTTGATGATGGTTTGTTTCTCGGTGCTAAATTCAGGTACACCACGCATGGTTTCAGAAAAGAACCGTATGCCCAGCAGCATAACCTGGCTGTTGGCCATTCTTTAAGAACATCATCATGGTTTTTTAAATATCAGGCAGATATCATAAGAGCGTTTGGATATACTGACCTGTTATTAAAAGCAGATGTGAAAGCACCTATCAATGTGGCCAATTTCTTTGGGCTGGGAAATAATACCGTGTTAAATACTGATGAAGTTCTGTATTTCCGCACGAGGTATAATGTAGTAAATGCATCTGCACTATTCAGGAGGCAATTACAATCCTGGATGCGCATACTGGGTGGCCCGACATTTCAATATTTCAAATTGCCTGCCCAGGAGAACTTTGGAAAATTTGTGAATAATACCAACCTGAATGGGCTGGATCCGGCAACCCTTTACCTGCCAAAAACTTTTGTAGGTGCTGAAGCGCAACTGGATATCAATTCTAAAAACAACCAGGTGCTGCCTACCAGGGGTTTTGTCCTGGATGCGGGGGTGCGGCAACTTTTTGGTCTCAACACACAAAGTAAGAACCTTACACAGGTGCGCTGGGACATGAGCATTTTTGCTTCCTTCGTTCCACAATCTTTTTATGTCTTTGCTACCCGGTTTGGCTACTACCGCAACTTTGGAAATTTTGAATTTCCACAGGCCAATTATTTAGGTGGAACAGACAACCTGCGGGGTTACCGTATGAATCGTTTTGCAGGACGCACATCAGCATTTAATAACTCGGAGTTGAGATTTAAGTTGAGTAACTTCAATACCTATCTTTTCCCCGGTTCTTTTGGAATACTCCTTTTTCATGATATTGGAAGGGTGTGGGCTGATGGACAAAAATCTACCAATTGGCATACTGGTTATGGAGGTGGATTGTGGATCTCGCCTATACAGCGATTTGTGATCACTGCATCTGTTGCCCATTCAAAAGAAGAAAAGATCCTTCCTTATGTAACCTTTGGATTCCAGTTTTAAAAAGCTCAGTTATATTATTTCATAAGAAAGACAATTAACCTTCCGGCAGGTAGCCGGACAGCGTATGCAAAACGGAACACTAATTCAGTTCTTTCACTGGTATTCTATTCCTGGAGGTGTTTTCTGGGATCATTTTAAGGAACAATCACCTTACCTGGCAAAACTGGGGATCAATGCTGCCTGGCTGCCACCAGCTTTTAAGGCTACGGGAGGTGGCTATTCTGTGGGGTATGATGTATATGATCTTTACGACCTGGGTGAATTTGACCAAAAAGGGACCATACCCACTAAATATGGAACTAAAGAACAATATATTGATGCGGTGAAAACTGCTCAATCTCACGGATTGCAAGTCTATGTTGATATTGTTTTAAACCACCTTGGGGGTGGAGATGAGAAAGAATTAATCCAGGTAGTAAAAGTGGACCCTGAAGATCGCAATAAGCCTGTTAGTGAACCTTTTGATATAGAGGCGTATACAAAGTTTACCTACCCTGGCCGGCAGGGAAAATATTCTCAATTTGAATGGAACCATACTTGTTTTACCGGCGTGGATTATGACGACATCAATGGCGAGACGGCCATTTTTAATATCCTGAATGAACATGGTAGTGACTGGGAAGAAATGGTATCAGACGAAAAAGGTAATTATGATTACCTGATGTATAACGATATTGAATTCAGAAATCCTGCAGTCAGGGAAGAATTGAAAAGATGGGGTGAGTGGTATTATAATACTGTAGGTTTTGATGGTTTTCGCCTGGATGCCATAAAACATATTGCTCCGCAATTTTATAATGAATGGCTGGCACATATGCGGGCAGTGACCGGTAAAGAGTTTTTTGCTGTTGGGGAATACTGGGCACCCGGAGAACTGCCCCAATTATTAAAGTATATAGACGCTACTGAAGGTAAGCTTTCACTGTTTGACGCTGCTTTGCATCATAGTCTTCATAATGCATCTAATGCTGGCAATGATTATGACCTGTCAGGAATATTCAATGACACCCTTGTATCTGTTCACCCTTTGCTTGCGGTAACAGTCGTGGATAATCATGATACCCAGCCCTTGCAGGCATTGGAAGCCCCGGTGGAACCCTGGTTCAAGCCCATTGCCTATGCGCTGATCTTACTCAGGAATGAAGGATACCCCTGTATATTTTACCCGGATCTGTATGGAGCTGATTATACAGATAAGGGAAGGGATGGGGAAGACCATTACATAGCGTTGGCGAAAGTGGAATGCCTGCCCTTATTATTGCTGGCTAGAAATGAACTGGCCTATGGCCCCCAGGTAGATCATTTCGATCATGCCAATTGTATAGGTTGGGTAAGGCAGGGTGATAAAAAACATAGAGGTAGTGGCTGCGCCGTTGTATTGTCAAACGGTGAGGCGGGTAATAAGTTTATGGTTATGGGCGAGGCTCATAGGGGCAAAAAATTTATCGATCTCCTTGGGCATCTTCCCCAGGAGATTCTCCTGGACGAAAATGGGGCTGCTGAATTTCATTGCCCTCCTGGTTCTGTCTCTGTTTGGGTGGAAAAACGGAAGGCAAACAAACTGAGGAAAATTGCACGCTCATAATCATTTAAATCTTATTAATTAATTACTGCATTAGGCACTTGGCTTGATATTTTTATAACTACCTCTACAATAATGCTCAATGAATCAATGCAGCTTTTGGAAAGCATGTAGAATAAAACTCATCAGCCAGTTTATCCTCTTGTTGACTGTATCAATAGCCTTTGGCCAGGCCTTACCACCAAACAAGGAAAAAATTAAAGTGGCCATTGCTCCCGAATACGATAATGTTTCAGGTTTTCACCGTTTTTTATTTGGTGAAAGCTACCGCAAACTTTGGGCAGCCCCGGTTAGGCTTAAGGTCTTTTACCTGGGTAAGGAAAAAGGTGGCCTTAAAATAACAGAAAAGGGTGGTGGGCTTCAAACCAAATCACTAAGGTTGGTTGATAACACAGGAAGGGAATGGGTGTTGAGAAGTGTTCAAAAATATCCGGAAAGAGCCTTGCCTAAAAAATTAAGAGCCACTATTGCAAAAGATATTTTACAAGACCAGGTGGTCACCAGTCATCCTTATGCGGCATTAACTGTTCCTCCTTTTGCTGAAGCTTTGGGCATATTACATACAAATCCCCAGATCGTTTTTGTTCCTGATGATCCGGCCCTGGGGCAATACAGGAAGGATTTTGCCAATACGGTCTTACTTTTTGAAGAAAGAGAACCTGATGGCGTGCCAGATACCGATAATACAGATAAAGCACAGGGTAAGGCAGAGGAAGACAATGATTTTACATTTGACCAGAAGCAATTACTCAGGGCAAGGCTATTAGATCATTTCCTTGGTGATTGGGACAGGCACGAAGATCAATGGAGATGGGAGAAGAATAAAAACAAAGACGAGAAATTATATGAGCCTATTCCCAGGGACAGGGATAAAGTGTACTATACTACTTCAGGGCTCCTGCCTGGTTTATTATCCACACAACCAGGAAAGGCAAATCTTCAGCCGTTTGGAGATCATATTAAGAAAATAGGGAGCTATAATTATAACAACCGATTCTTCGACCGTTACTTTTTAAATGCGTTGAGTGAAGAAGACTGGAAGGAACAGGTGTCCTTCGTTCAAAATACTTTAACAGACAGCCTTATACGATACGCTGTTTCAATGATGCCTGATACGATTTATACTTTATCAGCCAGCAAGATCATCCAAACTTTGATAGCCCGGAGGGCAACACTGAAAGAAACAGCTCTGGACTATTATCATTTCCTGGCAAGAACGGTTGATATCCCGGCTTCCGATAAGCCCGAATTATTCGACATGCTAGTTGGTGAAACCGGCAATGTGGATCTAAGCATATACAAGAACCCAGGAGAAGTGTCTAAAGGAGATCTGCTATTCCACCGTGTTTTTCTACCTACCGAGACAGATGAGATCAGGTTGTTTGGATTAGGGGGTAATGATGTGTACCAGGTTCGTGGATCCACAAAAACACCCATTCGTATACACATGATAGGGGGTGATGGGGTAGATAGTTTTTCTATTGATCCATTGCTGCACAACAGGCGCAAAATGTATATTTATGACCGCTCGGACCAGCCTAATAAATTGCCTTCTTCCAAATTGGCCAGGTTGCGTACTTCCACCGATACAACGATCAATGCGTTCGACCGCAAAAGTTTTTTGTATGATCACGTTGGTCCTGTTATATCTGCCCAATATGATCTTGATCTTGGCTTAATCCTGAAGGCCGGACTTGTATATGAGCGGCAGGGATTTCGAAAAGTGCCTTACGCCAAGCGACATTCTTTCTTTGTCAATTATGCTCCAGCCAGGCAATCCTTCATGATACAATACAACGGTGACTATAAAAAATTGTTTGGTAAAAACGACCTTTCAGTAAGTCTTCTAACCAGAGGACCACATAATATAGCTACGTTTTTTGGCATTGGGAACGAGTCGCCATTTGTAAATAAGGATGGTCAATCCATACTTTATTACAGGAACAGGTATGATGTTGCGTCGGGCGATGTGCGGATCCATCGTAGTCCCGCAAAGATCTTTGAATATAATGCAGGACTGGGATTTCAATATTATACCAGTGAACAAAAAAATAACAGGACACAGTACCTGCTGGAGTATAACCAGCTCAATCCTTCACAAGCTGTTTTCTCCAACCAGTTCTTTGCAGGTATAGTAGGAGGTGCAAGGATCAATTCCAAAAAAGAAACCCTGATTCCGAGCAAGGGCTTTTACTGGAATATGGATTGGAAGGCAATGAAACAGTTTAATGGTGCGCAAAAATGGTATGGACAGGTGGTTTCAGAAGCTATATTTTATTTGCCGGTCATTTCAGACAATATAGTTCTTGCCAACCGTGTGGGAGCAGGAACTTCGGTTGGTCAACCTGCCTACTACCAGCAATTCCAATTAGGCGGATATAATAACCTGAGAGGATTTTATGTTAACCGTTTCACCGGCAGAAGCATGTTTTACCACAACCTGGAATTGCGGGCAAAACTCTTTGACTTCACATCTTACCTATTCCCTGGTAGTGTGGGTGTCATGGCATTCAATGATGAGGGCAGGGTGTGGGTGCCGGGAGAAAATTCGCAAAAATGGCATCATGGTTATGGCGGTGGCATATTCATCATTCCGGCAGACCTTATATTGATACAGGCATCGGTTGCTAATTCTAAAGAAGGTATCCAACCATATATCTCTTTTGGATTGAGTTTTTAGTTGTAAGCCAACCTTATTGCTTATTTATTTGGTTAGAAGCTTTTCTGTAGCTGCTTTAGTCGACTCCTGTCCTGGCAAAGATTCCGTATTTAGATTCACCTCTACGCGTATCGCTTTTAATCCACTGATACCTTGTGTATCTTCCAGTTCCAGGTGCTCAACATTATCCGTGAGCAATCCTTCCTTCTGGAGGAATTCCATATACTCCAGGTATTCATTCAGCTCCTTTTGCTGTGAATAAACAATACCTATCTTACCTGGTTGGGTCAATCTTTCTTCGCTGTCTTTTAAATGAACCTTGTCTATTCTTTTCTTTACAATCTCATAACGAATATTATAGGCTCCATCCACATCAAATTTTCTTTCTTTTCTACGGAAGCTAATGGTGAGTGGAATGGAATGGGCCAATATCAGCTGCGTTGTTTGCAGAGGTAGTGACAAGCGTTTCTCCAAAGCATTAGTGACCCTGGCAGCCTTAGCCAATAATGTCAGTTGCCAAAGCTTCAGATTGCTGACATACATTTCATTGAATGGCTTGTGAGGCGAAATGGATTGGCCCACGTATATATTGAACTCAATACCATCTGTAATATATCGTTCAAAATAATGCGGGTACACTTCCTGGGCGGCATGCTGCTCCGCATCCATAAACCTGTCCAGCACATCGTTGATCCTGGTAATGCTTTCTTCGTAAGCCATCCGCTGGTGGTATATGCATTTACGTTGAGGATCCAGCGCATCAAAATACTTGTTGATCGTTTTTTTGATCTCAGGCTTATTCTTGATCAGGTTTTTAAAAAGCGCGTCAACATCTATTTGAAGAAAGTCATAGATCATCATTTCATCATCGGGCAGCAAGGCTTCAGAAACGGAAGCAATGTATTTGTCTATGCGAAACTGGTATTCTTTCAGCAATGGAAATTCCATGATATTATCTGCCTTGCCTAATACATCCTTGGCCATGTGTAACTGTTCCATCAGGTCCTTTTGAATGGAAAGGCTTCGTTCAGTTGAAGAATTACGCACATCTATGGAACCATATAAAGGATAAACATCTTCAAAAGCTATGGCTGGCATTCGCGCCAGGTCGCTAACCTGCTGGTGTTGCAGGTATTGGAAGGCTGCCTCAGTGAACTTCCATTCTACTGCCGGCTGAATGGCGGTGAAATGCTCCTTGATTGTTTTATCAATTTGCATTTCCAGGCTTTCAGCTGTCTTTTCCAGGGCAAGAGCGAACAGTTGTATAGCAGGTTGTATTTTGGAAAGGTGGTGAAACTGTAACCTGGACTTGGTTTCACTGGCTATTTCCAACAGTCCAATTAACTCTCGATCATCACGCTTAAGTGGACAAAGGATAAGACTTTTAATACCTTGCTCGTAATAGTATTTTAAAAGCTGGTTGAAACGGCTGCTACTTTCATTTAATATCTCGTATAGGATAGATTGATTGGAATGCCTGAAGACATCCCTGCATTGCTCGCTAATGCTATCCTTATTATTGATCACTTCCGCATTCTTAAACAATAGACTATTCTGATAATGGGCTTCAGTATATAAGTAGTATTCGTTCTTTTTAAAGAAAGGTGTGATCCCTATATGAACATTTTTTAATCCTATCAGGCTTTGTACATGCTGTTGCAGGTCATTATATACTTCCACATCAGAAAATGCATTGATATTCAACAACGCATTTTTGATCTCTGCAATGACCTGTTCTGCAGTCACGTCCATCACTTCCATCACCACCAAACCTTCAAAACGAAAATTCTCCAAAGGAAATAATTCCTGCAGTTCCTCTATTTCTATGGTCCGGTGCGGTGCAAATGCCACAGGCATTGCAAAATCTTTGTTGATGCATTTAACATCAACAAATTGTGCATTCATCCTTAGTTCATAATACCGGGTAAGATGCGTTTCTTCATCAATGAATGGATGAACGGATGTAGCGATCAATGATACACTATGTGAATAGAACTTTTGCAGTATCAGGTTATAGGCTAATGAAAGGTTGGCCTTTGCAATATTGATATTGGTCTTCGGATCAGGAATACTGATGGTATTGTTTTCTTTAATGAATAATTTGCTGAATAAGGGAGAAGCATATGCTGTTTCTGGTCTGAATGGATAACATACAGCATATATACCCTCATCTCTTTGTGTGGAAGGAGGGAAAATTGTAGATAGCAAGGTGGTGACCAGTATTTCATTTCGTTGAATAACTGCCGGATCCTCAATAGGCTGCAGTAATTCGGGAATTGCTTCAATTTCATTGATCATGCCCTGGTACAAATGTTTGGCACCGGGTTTCCCTTCTGCTATCATCTTCTTTAGTACCATTATCAATGGTTCAAGAGATAATTCACCATTAAATCCTTCATATAAGTTTGAAACAGTTGACATATTGATTATTTACTATCAAAAATTGCGCTGCCTTCTTGAAAAAATGAAAAGAAGTCGCTAATAATAAAAGCAAGCTCTACGCCAAAGAATTTACTAAGCTGAAGAGTGGAATTTTCCCTTGTACCAGGATAAATAATCTGATAACAGGATGTTTAAGGATGTAAGTGGGAAACTATAAGATCACTTTTTTTCTGCAATTGTCTTCTTCTTTACTACTGTGTGGTAATATTTACACACTGGCTTAAGCCCACATTCAGCACATTTAGGATTTCGGGCTATGCAGATATACCTGCCATGCAATATTAGCCAGTGGTGAAATTTATGAACCAGTTCTGTAGGAATGTATTTTAATAACTGTTGCTCGGTTTGTAAGGGGTTTTTAGCATTAAGTGTAAGTCCTATCCTGGCTGAAACCCGGAATACATGTGTATCAACGGCCATATTAGGCTGTTTATCAATAACGGAAGTAATGACATTGGCTGTTTTTCTGCCTACACCTGGCAATTGAACCAATTCTTCTACTGTCATTGGAATTTCACCACCAAATTGTTCCATGACCATTTTGGCCATTCCCATCAAATGCCGGGTCTTATTGCCTGGAAAAGAAATGCTTTTGATAATCGCAAAAAGATCATCAAAATCAGCCTTAGCTAATTTAGCGACAGTGGGATACATGGCAAATAATCCCGGGGTGGTCATATTGACCCGTTTATCCGTACACTGCGCGGATAAAATGACTGCTACCAATAATTCGTATGGATTACCGAAAACAAGTTCTGTTTCGGCTTCAGGGCGGGTAATCTTAAAATAATCAATAACTGCTTGAAAACGTTCAGGCCTTGTCATGGGGCCTCAAAGTTACAGGTAGATAAGATCAAATGAAGGTGGTAATGACGTCAGCTTTTTACCTTAGAAACTTCAGACTCTTTGGCTGCATACTTCATTACATTAAGAATTAACTCAGTGCGGGGAGAAGTAACAATGGAATCAAGTCTTTTCATAGAAGTTTTCAGCACTTCCAGTTTCTCTCTTAATGTCCAGTCTGATTTTATAGCCTCTTCAATCGCTGCGGATGTTTCCGGACTGGTTTCTTTGTATAAATAAAGAATCAGATCCTCAGGTGAGTAATTATGCATAGTATCCAATAAATCGTAAAAAATAAAAGGGTCCAGTATTTCGATATTCGATACTATAAACGAGAAGTGGAAATCCTTATTGTGCAGGTATGCCTATTCTTTTGTCGTGGCTGGTTCCACAATGAACAGATCTTCATTGTCTTTTTTCATCATATATTTCTCCCGGGCATATTTTTCAATGGCTGCAGGGTTGGATTTTAATTCCTCCAGCGCCTTTTGCTCTTTGGATATTTCTGAAGCAAAATAAGCCTTGCTTTCCTGCAATAGCCTGAGTTCCCTGGACCTTTCACGTTGAGTTAGAATGTCTTTCGCATCAAAAAATATCATCCATATAACAAAAGCTATGAGGCTCAGTATATATTTATTTTTTAACCAGGCGGGAATGTGTGAGAGAAACTTCATGATTCAGGTGATATAAAAGAATGGTGTCCTAATGCTAAAATAGTGGAAAAATATAAAAAGTGAAAAGAAGTTAAAAAGTTGAAAGATTGAAAGGTAAACCTGGACTGGACACAGCTGCTCCTCAACATTCCTATCCAATCTTTAAAAATTAGATCTTTCTTTAAAATTGGTCATTGAGCATTGAAAATTGAGCATTTTTCATATCCTAAAAAAGACCACATTCAATAATGACTCACCCACCTAAACCTTCATTATTCAGTATTCCGTGTTCGATATGCTCTTGCTTCCACCATTTCAATAAGCCTCGCTTTCACTCCTGGCCATTCCTCCTTTAAAATGCTGAATATTACGGTGTCCCGGAGGCTGCCATCAGGCCTGTAGCCATGGTTTCTTAAAACGCCTTCCTTTACGCCACCAATTTTCTCTACTGCTTTCTGTGATCTTATATTTTGCCCTGCCACATACAATTCAACCCTATTGAAACCCAATATTTCAAAGACATATCGCAACAGTAATAATTTGCATTCTTTATTATGTACATCACCCCAAACCCGGGGAACATACCAGGTATAGCCAATGCTGACCCTTTTATCCTTAGGTTCTATTCCATACAACCTTGTCATACCAATGATCTCATTATTACTTACCTGGCGAATGATAAAGGCCTGCTGGCCTCCAAGCGCATTTCTGTCAAGAGCAGTGGCCAGGTAACTGTCCGCCTGTGCTTCAAATGTTTCGTTGATCAGTAAGGTTTTCGTGCATTCCCAGATCCGTTCATCCCTTGCCAATTCCTTTAAAAACAGCAAATGCTCTGGCGCAAGCTTTTCCAGGAAGACAAATTTTCCTTTCAGAAGTGTAACATCAAATTCCATAAAAAGAAAAGCCACCCGGAGGTGGCTTGTATTTTACTTTCCGAATTTTAAATTGCTGGAAGGGTAGTAAGCCGAAGCCCCAAGGAGTTCTTCAATACGGATCAACTGGTTGTACTTGGCGATCCTGTCCGTGCGGCTGGCCGATCCTGTTTTGATCTGGCCGCAATTCAATGCAACAGCCAAGTCAGCGATCGTTGTATCTTCTGTCTCACCACTTCTATGGCTCATAATAGTATTGTAACCATTATGCTGCGCCATTGTAACGGCGTTGATGGTCTCTGTAATAGTACCGATCTGGTTCACCTTTACCAATAAACCATTGGCAATATGCTCGTCAATGCCTCTTTTCAGGCGCTTCACGTTGGTTACAAAAAGATCATCACCTACCAACTGGATCTTCTTTCCCAAAGCCTCTGTCATCATTGCCCATCCTTCCCAATCATCTTCAGCCATACCATCTTCAATAGATATGATAGGGTATTGCGCCACCCAATCAGACCAGTATTTTACGAGTTGCTCACTGGTCATTGTTTTGCCATCACTTTTATGGAAGGTGTACTTGCCATCTTTATACAATTCACTGTTGGCAGCATCCATAGCAATAAAAACCTGTGAGCCTGCTTTATACCCTGCTGCATCAATGGCTGCAAGCACAGTTTCAATGGCTTCTTCATTCGACCCGATATTAGGAGCAAAACCACCTTCGTCACCTACGTTTGTGCTGTATCCTTTTTTCTTCAATACAGATTTCAGAGCATGGAATATCTCAACACCCCAACGCAATCCTTCACTGAAAGAAGAAGCACCCACAGGCATGACCATGAATTCCTGGAAGTCAATCTTATTATCAGCATGTGCACCTCCATTCAGGATATTCATCATAGGCACAGGAATCGTTTTGGCATTAGTGCCACCAATATAACGGAACAGGGGCAATGAAGCTTCTTCTGCAGCGGCTTTAGCCACAGCCATACTTACGGCCAGCATGGCATTGGCGCCAAGTTTACTTTTGTTTTCTGTAGCATCCAGCTCAATCATTAACTGGTCAACGCCTGTCTGGTCGGCCACATCATATCCAATGATCTCCTTGGCAATGATCTCATTTACATTTTCTACTGCCTTCAATACTCCTTTACCTACATAGATCTTTTTATCGTTATCGCGCAATTCTACTGCTTCGTGCACGCCTGTACTGGCACCACTTGGAACTGCTGCTCTTCCAAATGCACCTTCGTCTGTTACTACATCCACTTCCACTGTTGGATTACCACGGCTATCAAGTATTTGTCTGGCGAAAATTTCGGCTATGTAACTCATTGTTGTAGTTTATAGTTTTTTAAGTTTTAGTTCTTTTAAAGTAGGGAGCTTTGATAATTAATGCTTAACTGCTCTTGGTAATATTACCTGTCAGCATCCTAAACACTTCTTCCAGGCTCTGGTTTTCACTTTGCAAAGAAACAATATCAAGATTATTTTCTGCCTCTAACTTTTTTAATTCCCTTCTAACAGTGTCGGGATCGCTGGTTTCTATAGTGAAACTGTACCTGTCTGACTGGGAAACCGATTTAATACCTGGTAGTCTTTTTATCCATTCAGGTTCCAGGGGTTCTTTAAAGCTAACCTTGACCAGGTTCAGGTTAGAGTGTTGTTGCAATTGCTGTAGTGTATTGTCGGCTACCAGTTTTCCTTTATTAATGATGATCACCCTGTCGCATATGGCCTCCACCTCCTGTAAAATATGAGAAGAAAAAAGGACCATTTTATTCTTTCCCTGCTCCTTAATCACATTTCTTATTTCAAGTATCTGGTTGGGGTCAAGGCCACTGGTTGGTTCATCCAGAATCAATACTTCAGGATCATGTAACAGGGCAGCTGCCAGTCCCACTCTTTGCTTGTAGCCCTTTGATAACTGGCCCACCCGTTTTTTGCTTTCAGGTATCAGTCCTGTCAGTTGAATGACATCTTCGATCCTTTTTTTCTTATCGGTTATTTCGTGAACGTCTGCAATAAAATCAAGGTATTCCCGCACGTACATATCATAATAAAGTGCATTGGATTCCGGCAGGTACCCGATCTTCTTCTTGGCAGCAAGCGGATCTTTGGTTACATCTATGCCACTCACCTTTATATCACCTGCATCCGGTTGAAGGTAACCAGTGATCATTTTCATGGTAGTGGATTTGCCTGCCCCGTTTGGACCCAGGAAGCCAACGATCTCACCCTTTTTCACAGTGAAAGAAATTTCGTTTACTGCTTTTTGTTCGCCGTATTGTTTCAGTAAGTTCTTTACTTCAATGGACATGGTTCAAATGTACGCAGTAAATCAAGTCGGCAAGTGCGCTTCCCTTTCAGGTTTTGATTTCACCATCATAAGCGCCTTTCCATGCATACCAGCCAAAAATGGTAAGCCCTATGGCTATGGGAGTGAAGATGCCAATGATGATCAGCCAGGGCAAGGGTTTATGTATGTCCGCAGTTCCGCCGGCACTTATGTTTTGAACAGCGCTGGTTATTAAAACACCAATCGTAATGGGTCCTAATATCATCCACAACAGTCCCAGTATTCTTTTGATCTTATCCATATGTTTATATTATATGACAGGAAGTTCCATCTGGCCCTCACCTGGTTTAATTGCTACTTCATCGGTTACATGTTCTTCTATCTTATTGGAAAGGTATAAGCCACCCACCACGAGGCAAAGGGCTGCCACACCGATAGGGTACCATAAACCAGATAGATAATTTGTTCCTGGAATGGTGGTGATAAGCGTAGCAATAAATGGTACCAGCCCTCCAAAAACACCATTACCAATATGGTAAGGCAGTGACATGGAAGTGTACCGGATACGGGTGGGAAACATTTCAACTAAAAAAGCGGCTATGGGTCCATATACCATGGTAACAAACAATACCATGGCTGTGACCAGCAGTATCATCTTCCATTTGGTATCACCATTCAAAATAACTTCCCTGGTAGTTTTGACACCAGTGGCAGATGTTGTTGTTGCTACTTTTAATACGGTGCCATCAGAATAATTGGTCAGCACTGCCGGAACTTTCATATTGCTGCCAACCTGCCCTTCTATGACAGTATTGGTTACCGCTTCTTTTCCTGAAGTATCTGCAAGAGCATATAATTGGTGGAATATGGGCCTGTATAACAGCACACCTAATAGCATTCCCATGAGCATGATGTTCTTTCTTCCCCATTTATCAGATAAAGCACCAAATACAATAAAGAATGGCGTCGCCAGCAACAATGCGATCATAATAATGGCATTGGCCTGTTCATATTCAACATTGCATTTGGTAAGAATAAAGCTCTGTGCATAGAACTGGCTGGTATACCAGATCACTCCCTGGCCCATAGTGGCACCAAAGAGAGCCAGGAGCACCATCTTAAAATTCTCCTTGTGACCAAAGCTTTCTTTTATTGGATTGAGTGAAGTTTTGCCTTCTTCTTTTAGTTGAGTAAATAATGGCGATTCCTTCATCTTCAGCCTGATGAAAATGGAAATGAGCACCAATACTATCGATAATAAAAATGGATAGCGCCAGCCATTGCCATTGGTAAATTCTTCAATGCCTACCAATCTTCTCACGCCCAGTATAACCACCAATGAAACAAATAAGCCCAGTGTGGCCGTGATCTGTATCCAGCTGGTAAAGAATCCCCTGCGGTGCTCTGGTGAATGTTCTGCTACGTAGGTAGCGGCCCCGCCATATTCTCCTCCCAATGCCAGCCCTTGCAGCAGCCGAAGTAATAGCACGATCAAAGGTGCCCAGAAACCTATGGTTACATAGGAAGGAACAAGCCCGATGAAAAAGGTGGAACCACCCATAATTATAAGGGTAAGTAAAAAGGTGTGTTTGCGGCCAATAAGATCACCCAGTCTTCCAAAAACCAGTGCCCCGAAAGGTCTTACAATAAAGCCTGCAGCAAATGTGGCCAGTGTGGCAAGCAAGGCTGTGGTTGGGTTGCCTGCAGGAAAGAATTTTGCAGCAATGATGGTGGACAGGCTACCGAAAATGTAAAAGTCATACCATTCTATCAGGGTGCCAACAGAGGAAGCAGTAATGATTTTCCAGATGCCCTTTGCAGGGGTTTGCGCCATTGGTTCAGGTTTAATTTTAAATATAAGGAAAGATCTGCTTACCAATTATTTCTCCACGCCATTCAACTGTTATTGCTCATAGGTAGCTGCGTCTTAGGATAGGTAATGTTAAGGCTGAGCTACGGCTACATAACCCCGTTGTATCCCCGTAGTAACCCCGTTGTATCCCCGTACTTTACCCGTTCCCAAGCGGGCATGCTTCGGGGATATAACGGAGATGAAATGGAGAATGTTCGGTGATACTATACTGCAGCATGAAAGTAGCCGGGAGCTAGTACTGGTGGAGATGGATGATAAGTATCTATTCAACGAGTTTCTGAATGAGTGAATACATTACTTATCAATTATTGGTGACATAAACAATAGAGGAGAAGCTGTAATTAGCATTGGTAAAGCAAAAAGGCTTTCCCAGGTTAGGAGAAAGCCTTTTTAGTGTAAAGTATGCTACCTGTTTGTAACAAGGTTTGCAAACAATGCCAGGTAACTTTCAGTGAGTTTGCCAGAAATAATATTTACAGATCATCATATTCGTATATGGGATCCAGCGGCGTACCTGCAGTCATTTCAAATACCGGTTTGATGATACCGTCTTTCAAACCATACACCCAGCCATGCAGGTGAGGCCTGTTCTCGTTTTTCCACGCACGTTGCACAATGGATGTTTTGGCCAGGTGGATGACCTGTTCCTTCACGTTTAATTCTACCAACCTGTCAGCGCGTGATTCTTCATTGTCTATAGCTTCCAGTTCTTCACTATATAAACGGTACACATCCTTAATATTACGAAGCCACATATTAAGCACGTATTTAAAATCATGATTGGTCATTGCTGCTTTAATACCCCCGCAACCATAATGGCCACAAACAATGATATGCCTCACTTTTAAATGTGTAACAGCATAATCGAGCACACTTAACAGGTTAACATCTGTGTGAATGACCAAATTGGCAACGTTACGGTGTACAAATATTTCACCTGGTTGTGTACCTGTAATTTCATTTGCCGGTACCCGGCTATCACTGCACCCGATCCATAAAAATTCGGGCGTTTGTAAATGAGCCAGGCGCTCAAAATATTCCGCATCATCATTCACTTTTTCTGCGGCCCAGGCTTTATTTTCCAGTAACAATTTTTCGTATGATTTCATTTTAACTATTTTATGGTTTTCAAATTTATCTTGCTTTCAGTTCTTATTTCTCAGTTTGTAACAATATTATTATCGTTGACTTCTACAACTGCATGATTTTTTGTTTTAATACCATACCTGTCCTCATGCCTTGTCTTCACCTGAACCCTGATGCTTTTTAGCGGTGCGTGTTTGGTGAAATCTTCAATGACCTCCACTACATCTTTATCAATAAAGTCTGCCCGGCTGGCATCGATCAATACAAATGAATTTTCCGGTACTTCCTCCAGTTTATTCTTGATATACGGTTTATTTAGAAAGGAAACATCTTTTCTCAGCCGGAATAAATACCGGTTATCATCATGCACAATAAAAACGGAGGTCCTGAAATTGCTTCTTATGATAAAGAATATGCTCATACCGATACCTATCAATACACCAATTAATAAGTCAGTGAACAATATGGCAAGAATGGTTAATACAAACGGAACGAATTGATCCCAACCCTTTTTATAATAGGCTTTAAACAATGAGGGCTTGGCCAGTTTGTAACCGGTAAACATAAGGATGGCTGCCAGTGCTGCCTTCGGGATCATATTTAATATGGAAGGAATGAGTGCCACGCAAAGTAATAACAAGCCACCATGCATCATGGTTGACATTTTGCTTTTAGCCCCGGCATTCACATTGGCTGATGAACGCACAATGACCGATGTTACAGGCAAACCTCCCACAAGACCGGAAAGCATATTGCCAATCCCCTGGGCCTTTAGTTCCCTTTCCTTATTCGTTACACGCTGGTAAGGGTCAAGGTCGTCAACGGCTTCAATACTAAGAAGGGTTTCAAGACTTGCCACAAGCGCCAGTGTGATACCTGCAATCCAAACTTCTTTATTGTTGAACGCTGAAAAGTCAGGCAGGGTAAAAAAAGAAATAAATTCTGAAGCTGAGGAAGCCTGGGGTATGGCAACCATATGGGATGGGTCAAGGGAATAAGCAGAGCCACTTGCTAATTGCAGGATCCCTATTCCTATCAGCACAACGATCAGGGGTGCTGGTATCATTTTGATAAAGCCTTTTTTATTGGCGGTAAATTTTTCCCAGCCAAATTGAAATGCCAGTGAAATGACTCCAATAATAACTGCTACCGGTGTTATGTACCTGAAAG
Organism: Flavisolibacter ginsengiterrae DSM 18136; assembly: GCF_059568575.1. Lineage (NCBI taxonomy): Bacteria > Pseudomonadati > Bacteroidota > Chitinophagia > Chitinophagales > Chitinophagaceae > Flavisolibacter > Flavisolibacter ginsengiterrae. The sequence goes on along the minus strand of NZ_JCANTR010000024.1, from coordinate 31,686 downwards.
CACGGCCAATGGAGCTGAATGTATTTTCGTGATTTGGCTGTTGAAAAGATTCATTGCCCTCAAAATTGCTGTCATATCCAACCAGGTGCGGAAGCTGTTTTAATATCAGGATCAATCCAATAGCAGCCAGCATACCTTTGATGACACAATTGGGCACAAAATCACCAATAATACCTGCTTTGATAAAGCCCAGTATAACCTGGAAGGCACCACAAATAACTACAGCCAGCAAAAAGGTTTCAAAGGAAGGCAGCTTTAATATAGCTGCTGCTACAATAGCTGTCAGACCCGCAGCAGGCCCGCTAACACTTAGCTGTGAACCACTGAGAAATCCTATAACGATCCCGCCAATAATGCCGGAGATCAATCCGCTGAATAAGGGTGCGTTTGATGCCAATGCCACACCCAGGCAAAGCGGTAATGCCACCAGAAAGACTACAATAGATGCAGGTATATCTGCACCCAAATTTTTTATGGAAAAGGTTGAACGCCTCATCTTCAATAAATTTTTAGTGAGTAAAATGTACCACCAGGGAGTTCCTTACTTCAATAAATACATGAGCACAGGAATCCCGGTAGAAATAGATCCAATAAAATAAATCGGTTAATAAAATGAGGCTAGGCTTCCGGAGGGGGAGAAATCAGTTCAGGATGAAATGCAAAATACAAAGCCGACGAATGGCATTTGTGATGTACCGTGACTAAAGTGAAGTAATTTTCTGTGTGATGCGTTTCATGCAGGTACTCAGATAGAGTATTAGTAACGGTATGCGTTTTCTCTTCGGTAGTATTACTCAGTGGATTGTTCGTCTGGTCTGTATTGTTCCGGGACTTTTGTTCCGTTTGTTCCTTGCCCGATTGTTGACCCTGGTAGACATAGGGAAGGCTGACAGTTAACCAGGCAAGTGTAACCAGCATCATTAGGCTGGAAAGCTTTTGCCATACATTCACTTTGTTCCTTTCCTGTTTCATCAGTGCGCAAAAATAAAGGAATCAATAGGCATTCCTATTATTTCGTGTTATATAAATACTATTATTATAAAAATAGCTATAGTCATTTTGAACAGATGAGTTAAACATCTGCAGTGTAAACAAATATTGAAGTTCATTTTCTTACATTTTCTTTAAGTTTAAACTTTCAAACCATTTGTTGAATGTCATATCCTTACCAACTTAAATCGTTAGACGAATACAAAGAAGCATATAAAAAGAGTATAGAAGATCCTGCGGGTTTTTGGAGTGAAATAGCTGAAAACTTTCTGTGGAGGAAGAAATGGGACAAAGTGCTGCAATGGAATTTTACTGAGCCTTCCATAAAATGGTTTGAAGGTGGGAAATTGAACATCACTGAAAATTGTATAGACCGCCATTTAGAGGAGATGGGGGATAAGCCTGCAATTATCTGGGAACCGAATAATCCTGAAGACAGGGTAAGGGTGGTTACCTATAACCGGTTGCATAAAAGGGTTTGCCAGTTTGCACAGGTATTAAAGAACAATGGTGTAAAGAAAGGAGACAGGGTATGTATATACATGGGTATGGTGCCTGAGTTGGCCTATGCAGTACTGGGTTGCGCAAGGATAGGTGCTATTCACAGCGTGATCTTTGGAGGTTTTTCAGCACAAAGCATTGCAGACAGGTTGGAAGATGCCAACGCAGAGTATATCGTTACCTGCGATGGGGCCTATCGTGGCGAAAAGGTCATTCCACTGAAGAATGTGATCGATGATGCATTGATTGGTAATAAAACAGTGAAAAGGGTCATAGTTTATACACGTACACGTACACCGGTTTCAATGATCAAGGGACGTGATGTGTGGTGGGAAGATGAGATGGAACATGCAGAGGGACAGATAGAGAAGGACAATGTTGTTTCTTTTCCTGCCGAGGAAATGGATGCAGAGGATCCCTTATTTATTTTATACACTTCGGGATCAACAGGAAAGCCGAAAGGGGTGGTGCATACCAGTGGAGGTTACATGGTCTTTACGGCGTACAGTTTTGTGAATGTATTCCAGTACCAGGAGGGTCAGGTTCATTTCTGCACAGCAGATATAGGCTGGATTACCGGGCATAGCTATATTGTTTATGGACCGCTGGCTGCGGGGGGTACCAGTGTGATGTTTGAAGGCATTCCCACCTGGCCGGATGCCGGTCGCTTTTGGGATATTGTGGACAGGCACAAGGTGAATATCCTGTACACGGCTCCTACTGCCATTCGTTCATTAATGGGATTTGGCCTGCAGCCCCTGGAAGGCAAGGATCTTTCTTCATTAAGAGTGTTGGGAACGGTGGGTGAGCCTATAAATGAAGAAGCATGGCATTGGTATCATGAGCATGTCGGTAAGGGAAATTGCCCTGTTGTTGATACATGGTGGCAGACAGAGACAGGCGGGATGCTTATCTCTAATATGGCGGGCATTACACCTGCCAAACCCACATATGCAACCTTGCCTTTACCCGGGGTACAACCGGTATTGGTAGATGAAAATGGAGTGGAGGTGAAGGGAAATCCTGCATCCGGCAATCTTTGCATCAAGGCGCCCTGGCCTGCTATCCTGAGAACAACCTATGGTGACCATGAACGTTGTCGGCAGACCTATTTTTCTGCGTATCCCAACCTGTATTTTACCGGTGATGGGGCTTTAAGAGATGAAGAAGGTAATTACAGGATCACGGGAAGGGTTGATGATGTGTTGAATGTAAGCGGGCACCGCATTGGCACTGCCGAAGTGGAAAATGCCATCAACATGCACTCCGGTGTTGTTGAAAGCGCTGTTGTTGGTTATCATCACGATCTGAAAGGACAGGGCATTTATGCCTACGTGATCTTCCAGGGAACACATGGTGATGAGGCCAGCAGGAGAAATGATATTCTTCAAACTGTGGCGCGGATCATTGGGCCCATAGCCAAGCCGGATAAGATACAGTTTGTGCAGGCTTTGCCAAAAACAAGAAGCGGTAAGATCATGCGACGCATCTTGCGTAAGATAGCTGAAGGTGAAACCAGCAACCTGGGAGATACAACCACCTTGCTTGATCCGGCTGTAGTGGATGTTATTGCAGGAGGAAAATTGTAATCTGAAGGGCGTAATTTATGATTATGATTTATTGGACTGTACGAGTACATTTGCCTGTTCCTGCATGAGTTCAGCCACAAAACGTAAACTACCTCCTTTCCTAAAGACCATCCTATGGGTGGTTCTTGTGCAATTGGTATTATTGAACCTATCTGCTGCTTCCTATGCCTTCAAATTCACCCATTTCAAAGAAGGTTTACCGCCTGCATTAAATAGCTCCAATATATTGGACCGCACCTGGAAATTTTTTGTTGGCCCAACGTTTTACAAAAATGAGGAGGAGCCCTTGCCATCCTTCCCGTTTCAATCAGTGCAATTGAGATTAAAAGATGATGTATCTATTGATGCCTGGTATAGCGTTGTGCCATCATCTTCTAAATGCGTCATCATGTTTCATGGGTATAGCTCGAATAAAAGCATTATGAATGCAGAAGCATTTCGCTACAGGAGCTGGGGATACAATGTGCTGATGGTAGATCTTCGGGCACATGGCAAGAGCCAGGGAACTGCCACGAGCTTTGGATATAAAGAAACGGAGGAGGTAACGAAGGCATTTGATTTTGCCAAAACCAAGGGTAATCAAACTGTTATTTTGTATGGTGTCTCCATGGGTGCTGTGCTGGTAATGAAAGCTGTTGAAAAACATGTAGTGGCTCCTGCAGCTGTAATTGCTGATATGCCTTTTGGTTCGCTTCATGATCATTTGAAAGCACGGGCGAGGGTGACAGGCTTTGCTTCAGAACCATTTGCTTTTTTTACTACACTATGGATTGGGATTGAAGGCGGGTTCAATGGGTTTAGTTTGGACGTATGTAATTATGCAAAAGGGATAACCTGCCCCATTTTATTGCAATGGGGTGAAAGGGACAGGTTTGTAACTGGCAAGGAAACCCAGTCTATCTATCAATGCCTGGCCAGCAACAGGAAGAAACTGGTTGTGTATGCAGAGGCAGATCATGATTCTTATCTACAATCAGATCCTATACTTTGGGAAAAAGAAGTCGGCAGCTTTTTAAATACGGTGCGTTAAAATCATTTGCGGATAGTGACCGGGGTGCCCACAGGTATGATCCTGTATAATTCTTCTACATCTGAATTCTTCAGGGAGATACATCCATTGGTCCAGTTCTTATAACGGTCTATTACGAAGTCCTCATGAGGCCATACTCCATGAATGCCTATACCGGCACCTGGGCGGGCTGAAGATGGTATCTCTCCACGTCTTTTGCGTTCATTGAATTTATAAATACTTTCCTGGGTCGGGTAATCCAGGCCCATGTACCTGTCCCATTTTTCATGTACCCTTTTGTTCACGATCCGGAATGTGCCTTCCGGCGTATTGCGATCACCTTCCATTTTTTTATCGTCAAGCGAGCTGTTGCCGAATACTACAGGATAGGTGGCATACCATCCCTTGGCATCATAGACATACAATTCATAGCTTGATTTGTCGATGGCGATAGAAACTGGTGCAATGGGCATGGAAGAAGAAGATCGTTTGGAGGTATTGGCTTTATATGCCGGCAAGGTAAGGCTTGTAGTTGTATGGTGGTCTTTCACCAACAAGCTGCCCCCTGCAATAAGGCACGAAAGAAAAATGGCGGTTTTCATAACTCCAGAGGTTTAGCGTTTCTCTTTGGCTTAACGCTGTTGAAATTCTTTTTATTTTGGGTTGTTGATATCTTTAACGAGACTTTGCAAAATAAAAAAACCCTCTGTGTAAAACAAAGGGTTTCCACTAAATTATCAGTTAAGTAAGTTTACCAGTTGCTCAAACGGATACCTACGTTGTAAGGAGTTTGATCAAGGCCTTTTTCCCACATACTTTTCATAGCATAGCTACCGTACAATTTCACCGGCCCAAGGTTTAATTCACCAATGTAGGAGAGTTTCCATTTGCGCAGGTCATAGTCATCATGGAACTTATGCTTACCATCACTGCCTTTGATTTTCTGGCGGGAGGAGTAGAGGAAACCTGCACTAACACCTCCACTGAATCCAAAACCTTTATTGCGGCCGGGCGTAAGGTTTACATTCAGCATCATGGGTACCGTGATATAATCAGCCGCCAGTTTATTCTTTTTTAAGGTTGCATAGTCCGGATCCAGCATTATTTGTGTTGGATTCTTTTGCAAATGCACTCTTTTATCATCAAACCTGTAGTTATTCAATTCAAGACCTAATCCATATTTCAAATTCAAGACATGCTGCACCATATTCAGGCGTTGCATAAAGAACCAGATGTTGACGTTAATGGATTTGGTGGTATTCAATTCCAGTGCATCCTTGTTAAAACCAGGAGCAAATGCCATGGCTTCAGCAGAACTGTAATTGGTTTGATCATTCCAGTTGGAAAAGCCCAGGTCAACGATTCCCCAGTTGGTGCTTACATTGGAATTACTCCGCCTGTGTGACCGGTTGGATATGGTGACTTCTTTAGTTTCTTTTTCCTCTTTGCCTTGTTTTTTAATGATGATCATGCTTCCCACCCTGATGGTGTCGGCCTTTTGGGCTTCGGTACTATCCACCTGGGCAAAGGAAGACATAGTGATGCCTGATGCAATTATTGCAAGTAGTATTCGGTTCATAATATCAATTTGAAAAATGATTATTTAAGTTTTACTGCAAGGGCACCAACCAATAGTTCTTCATCATCGCCATTGGTAGGGTCTATCCCTGTTTTCCTTTCGATCATCCGGGTGGCTTTGCGCAAAAAGCTTTTGAATGATCCTTTGTTTTCTTTGTCAGCTACATCACTCTTTGGTACCTCAGATTCTGTAGCCTTTATAGAAGTATTACGTTGAGCTAAGGCAGAAGTTACACGGGAGTTGTTAATGATTTGCTTAGATGGATCAAATGAAGCAGCAGGATCTTCAGTTCCATTATTCACATGAAGGGCAGCAGTGGATCTTTCCAAAGGCTTACCTGCCTGGTCATTCACATTCTCAATAATTTTTTCTGGCGTAGGATCGGCAACATAAGCAACAGGATTATTTTCAAAATGCCTGCTGTTATCATTTATTTTTTCTGTTACAGTATTTTCTTTAGTAACGGTTCCGGCAATTTCCACGGGATTTGTAATTGCAGGGTCACTATGCTGGGAAGTTGTTGCCTGTTCTGAGTTTTTAATTGTAGCAGGGGATCCAGTTGATTTGGAAACTACAGCTACAGGAAGTTCAACTCCTGGTTTATTTCCATGCTGTAAAAAATATAAAGACCCCATGCCCGCCACTAATAATACGGCTGCAGCAATGCGTAAATAGAATTTATATGCTATAACCCTTGTAGAACGATGGTATAGTTCTTCTTTATTGGGATAGGGAATGAGTTCAGTAGCATCCAGTTTGGTCTGTAAAAGAATAGAATGCTGATGTTGATATTCCCTGTTGGAAGCCAGTTCTAATTCAAGGCGGTTTTTCTCGTTGCCGGGTAGTTCATTGTCGATGTACAGCAGGAGTTCTTCTTCGGCCGTACTAAGCTTCATGGAAGAAGATAAAAGAGATCCCTTATCAAAGCTGACAGCTTCAGCAGGCAGTTGCGTGCTAAGCAAAAGGTCAAATTCAGCCCTCAATTCCGGGTGGCTTTCCAAAAAAGATTCAACCATCTTCCTTTGCTCCTGCGTTAATTCATTATCCATGTACAGGATAAAGAACTCCTCGTAATTGCCGGTGTGAATGGTTTTATTGATATCGTTTGAATTAGATGACATTTTCAACTTTTACAATGTATTCTTTTAATTGCAGGCGTGCCCTGTGCAGGTAAACTTTTACCTGGCTTTCGCTTAGGTTCATGATCCTGCCAATTTCCTCGTAACTATATCCTTCATAATCCTTGAGCATTACCAGTGACCGTTGGGTCTCGCCTAATTTAGCTAATGCTTCATTGAGAATAGCCTTTGTATTATTGAACTCCTTGCTGTGAACCCTTGTATCTTCTTTAAATTCTTCTTTCAGATGAATCCTTTTCGATTTCCTCAGGTGGTCGATCATTTGGTTGTAGGCTACAGTAAACAGGTATGATTTGCTTTTTGCATGTTCTACCTCCTCCCGGTTCCGCCAAAGCTTTTCGAATGCTGTTTGCACTACATCACGGGCATCTTCCTCGTGACGCAGGTTTTTTACAATGAACCTGAATACATTGTCAGCATACAGGCTCACACAGTCATTATATTCTTTTTCAGTCATAAACAGTAAACAAAACAGCTTGATTCTACAGTTATACGTTGCAGTATATCAAAAGTTACAACAAAGGAAGAAATTTTTCCTGTCACATATGTACCGCTGATACTATTTGCCGGGAGAGGATATCCCAAAGCATTTCGCTGCTGCCATTGGATTCAGGTTTCTGGCAACATTCTTCCACCTGGGGGGTGACGTTGTGTGACCTGGAATAAGCAATAAAGGAAAAAGCAGAAATAACGAAGATAAAAAGGAGAGCAAGTATCAGGTTCCTGCTTTTTAATACCTTTTTCATGGCGTTGGTTTGAATGGTTTGACGAAGGTATCAGGGCTTATGTTACAGGAATGTCAAAAATAATTTTACTGTACAGCCTATTACTCTTTTAAGCAGATGAGTATTACCAGGTCCCCACATGAACTCACAAGGGGCTAATATGATATTTAGGTGACTATATTTGCGGCTCCAAACCAATGTTATGAACGAAAAATTTGTAGAACGTATCCGCCAGGAAGTGGAAGAAATCAAAACGTCCGGCTTGTATAAAACAGAAAGGATAATTGCCTCGCCACAGGGGGCTGAGATAACAGTGAATGGCAGGCAGGTTTTGAATTTTTGTGCCAACAACTACCTGGGTTTATCCTCTCATCCAAAAACACTGGAGGCAGCACATCACTACCTGGACACAAGGGGTTATGGAATGAGTTCAGTGCGTTTTATCTGCGGCACCCAGGATATTCACAAAGAGCTGGAACAAAAGCTCGCCACCTTCCTTGGAACAGAAGATACTATACTATATGTGGCTGCATTTGATGCCAATGGGGGTGTGTTTGAGCCCTTATTTAACGAGCAGGATGCCATCATTTCCGATGCATTGAACCATGCTTCCATTATAGATGGCGTCAGGCTGTGCAAGGCCCAGCGCTACCGCTATGAGCACAATAATATGGAGGACCTCGAGGCTAAACTAAAAGAATCTGCTCATTTGCGCAGCCGCATCATTGTTACAGATGGGGTTTTCAGTATGGATGGAACTATTGCCCAACTGGATGTGATCTGTGACCTGGCGGATAGATACGATGCCATAGTAATGGTAGATGAAAGTCATGCTTCGGGTTTTATGGGTAAAACCGGCCGCGGCACACATGAATACCGGGGTGTAATGGGGAGGATAGATATCATTACAGGTACATTGGGAAAAGCATTGGGTGGTGCTTCTGGTGGGTTCACCAGTGGCCGTAAAGAGATCATAGACATTCTGCGCCAGCGCAGCCGTCCGTACTTATTCTCCAATACGCTAGCTCCATCCATTACAGGGGCCAGCATCGCTGTGCTGGATATGTTAAGCGAGACCACAACCTTAAGAGACAAACTGGAAAGCAATACAACCTATTTCCGCAATAAAATGACGGACGCAGGCTTCGATATTAAAAAAGGGGAACATCCTATCGTTCCCATAATGCTTTATGATTCCGTGCTGGCGGCAAAATTCGCTGATGCCTTATTACAAGAAGGGATATATGTAATAGGATTCTTTTTCCCTGTTGTGCCTAAAGGCCAGGCTAGGATCAGGGTTCAGATCAGTGCAGCCCATGAGCAGGAGCACCTTGACAAAGCCATCAATGCCTTTACCAGGATTGGTAAAGAATTGGGCGTCATTAAATAAATCTTCAAAAACTGGTAAATGGCAGGGTAAAGCTTTTTGGCTATCCTGCCATTTTTAATTAGATAAGCTACCGGCCAATTTGCCCTGCAGCTTCCTTTACTTTTTCAGGATCCATGTTCCTTGAAGAAATGTTTACTAGTATCCTTCCCCTGGTAAGGTAAGTTATAGAGGTTACCCTAGTTTGGTTATCAAATTCTTCAATGGCTTTTTCCCCATTAAGTTCAATCAGTTTTGAACCGTCTTTCAATTTTGAAGCATAATTTGCTCTAAACCAGGCAAGTCCGGAAGATCCGCTGCAATCATAAAGGGTAACCCTCATGTCTGTCCTGTTGTTTTTTTCGTAATCAGCATGAGCGGTGGCATAACCCATATTATTATTCATGGTTAAACCACTGCGCCTGATGCCATTCAGGGTTTGGGGCAATAAAGCTGCCAGTTCATCAAGGCCCAGGGGCTGTAATGCACCCAGTTGCTGCATTTTAACTGCCAAAGGATCTATCGGGGTAGCCACAGTTTTTACTTTGGCCTCATTACTGGCTTCGCTGATTTGTTCAGTCTTTACAGAGGGGTTACATGCAACAAAAAGGACAACCAGGGAGAGAAAAATTGGTAGAATTCTTTTCATATATGTTAATTTAATGAATGACTCCTTTAAAATTACCTGTAATTACTCTCCAAAACAATAACTTTCGTCATGTGGCGTTAGAAGAAGACTGGCTCCGTTTTTATACCCATATTCTAAGAATTACCTTTACTATTTATCAATAAAACGTACGTAATGAAAAGGATCTTTCTCCTTTTGTCAGCCTGGATGATCATAATGTTTGCTTTTCCTTCATGCACTTCCATGAAAAGAGATTGCCAGGGAAATAAGCATACCCGCTTGAAGAATGGCATTTATCTATAATCTTTCTCTTTGGTCTTTCACGTTTGGTAGATTTCCAGCTTATTACTGAAATACTTTAGTATTTCGGCGAGGTATTTTGGTTGTATGTTTTATCCTGTTAATGATCATCAGGTTTAAGTTTTAGATACTTCAGTTTTCCCATCTGGTTACCTTTGCCCAAATTTTGAATCTATCCCATGAGATTTTTTTCAAGTATTGCGCTATTCCTCCTGCTGGTTGGTTGTTCCCCCAATAATGTTGATGTTGATAATTCACTGGGGAAATATTTTAAGGAAAATGGAGTTGAAGGCTGCTTTGCACTTATGAATAACAGCACAGGCAATTTTACAGTATATAACCTGGAGCGTTACCGCGACAGTGCTTTTTTGCCAGCTTCCACATTTAAGATCGTCAATTCATTGATCGGGCTCCAGACAGGAGTGATCAGCAATGACAGTATGGTCATCAAATGGGATGGCATTACCAGGCCTGTTGCAGACTGGAACCGGGACCTGAGTATGTACCAGGCATTCAGGCTGTCCGCTGTACCCTATTACCAGGAAGTTGCCCGCCGCATTGGAAAGGATACCATGCAGCACTGGCTGGATTCACTGTCCTATGGGTCGAAAAAGATAACCACCAGGATAGACACTTTCTGGCTGGATAACTCGCTGAAGATCACGCCTGACGAAGAAATGGGCCTGGTAAAACGTCTTTATTTTAACCAGTTGCCATTTTACCAGCGCAACCAGGAGATTGTTAAAACAGCCATGCTGATGGAAGATAAGCCAGAATACAAACTCAGTTATAAAACCGGCTGGGCACCATGGGACAGTATTCATAAAAAGCAAATAGGCTGGATCGTAGGCTGGATCGAAGAAAACCGCCACCCATATTTTTTCGTCCTTAACATGGAATCTGCAAATAAAGATTTCGATATGCCAGGCACACGTATGAAGATCCTGAAAGGAATATTGTCAGACCTTGGTTTTATGAAAGGGAATAAATAGGATTAGTATTCTTTAGAGGTTCTCTAAAGTGCGAAAGCTTATGGCGCTGTTGTGAAAACTATGGGTTAACAGGCCAAATATGTATTTTAGCACATTCTTTGCCTTAAACCGAAAAACCTGATCCTTGAATCTTCAATTTCAATATCCAGAAGCCTTTTATTTACTAGGTCTGCTTGTCTTATTTATTTTACTGTACATATTTTACCAGTTCTGGAAGAAACGCAGCATCAGGAAAACCGGCGACCCTGTGGTAGTCAATAAACTGATCACCAACCATTCCCGTATCAAGACCCTTCTGAAGTTTTGCATGGCACTGGTAGCATTTGGTTTAGGCTGCATTGCACTTGCCAATCCAAGGAAGCCCGATGCTTCTTCTGCTGAAGCCCGCAAAGGCATTGACCTTGTCATTGCCCTGGATGTGAGCAACAGCATGCTGGCTTCAGATATTGCGCCGAACAGGTTGGCAAGAGCCAAACAATTTATTTCCAAACTGATCGACAACCTGAAAGATGACCGTATTGGTCTTGTGGAATTTGCCGGCAATGCTTATCTGCAAATGCCCCTGACCTTTGACCAATCAGCAGCCAGGTTATACGTTTCAACAGCCAATCCCGGGGCCATACCCTCGCAGGGTACCAGTATTGGAGATGCCCTGAAAAAAGCGGAAATAGCCTTTGGCGAGGAATCAGATCGTTTTCGTTCCATTGTATTAATTACGGATGGTGAAACACACGACGAGGATGCCCTGGATAAAGCAAAAGAATTGGCGGGAAAAGGAGTTATGATCAATACCATAGGTATCGGTTCTCCTGAAGGAACAACCATACTGGACACGGCAACTGGTGGACCCAAAAAAGACCAGGCGGGCCAGGTAGTCATTTCCAAATTGAATGAGCAGATATTGCAGCAGATAGCTACAGTTACCAATGGTACCTATGTACACCTGGAAAGTGCAGAAGCGGCTGTAAAGACAGTAATGTCACAATATACAGAGATTGATAAAAAGGCACTGGGTGATACCTCGTTGTACACGTATCATAGTTTTTATGCCTGGCTGGTTGTGCCTATGCTAGGCCTTTTATTAATAGAATTATTTATCCCTGACCGAAGGAAAATGAATACCCCAGAGCGTAAAAAAGCAAAGATTCCGGACCCCATAAAAGCAAAGGCATGAAGCAGCTGATTGTAGCCCTATTGATATCATTTTCTGTTGCTGGCCATGCGCAAAGCGCCAACAGCTATATCATCAAGGGCAATAAATATTATACACAGACACAGTTTGACCTCGCGGAAGGTCAGTACAAAAAAGCTTTGTCAATAGACGAGGGCAACACCACGGCACAATATAACCTGGCCAATGCCCTGCAAAAGCAAAAGAAATACGATGAAGCCGTGCAGGTATTGGAAAAATTGTATAATGCCGGCCCTGAAACCAAACTGCGGTCAGCAACTGCCTACAACCAGGGAGTGGCATATACAAAGCAGAAGGAGCTGGAACCAAGCATCGAAGCTTATAAAAAAGCCCTCAGGTTGAATCCAAATGATAAAGATGCCCGTGAAAATTTGCAAAAGGCCTTGTCAGAATTAAAGAAAAAGCAGGACGAACAGAAACAAAGCCAGCAAAAGTCATCCTCCAGCATGAGCCAGAATGAAGCAGAGCAAAAGCTGAAGCTTTTACAGGAAAAAGAAAAACAATTACAGCAGAAACTACAGAACCAGAATAAGCAAAAAGGCGGTGGACAGGCCCAGGATTGGTAATTTTTACATAAGATCCCTATCAATCAGCCGTTTTATGACTTATCTAAGATTTCCGTCAGTTCTTTATGGATAAGGAAGCGATATTTTTGCTATTCATAAAATACTCCCCTGGGAGATTGTCTTATGCAGTTTTATTGCGAAAGTCTTACTGAATATAAACGGCTGGCAACGAGAGAAGTAAAAGTGGGAGATCTTTTACTGGGTAACTATAATCCTATCCGTATCCAGACCATGACCACTACAGATACCATGGATACCATGGGCACGGTGGAACAAACGATCCGGTGTATTGAAGCCGGGGCAGAGTTGGTACGCATTACAGCTCCATCTAAAAAGGAAGCTGAAAATCTATTACTGATCAAAAATGAATTACGCAGGAGAGGATATACAACTCCCCTGGTAGCAGATATTCATTTCACTCCCAATGCCGCAGAAATTGCAGCCAGGATAATAGAGAAAGTAAGGGTGAACCCGGGCAACTATGTCGATAAGAAGAAATTTGAATTGATAGAATATACTGATGCCGATTATGCTGAAGAAATAGACAGGATCAGGGAGCGCTTTACACCTTTGGTAAAGATCTGTAAGGAATATGGTACTGCCATGCGCATAGGTACTAACCATGGTTCCCTGAGTGATCGCATCATGAGCCGTTATGGCGATACGCCTATGGGTATGGTGGAAAGTGCGATGGAGTTTCTGCGCATTGCCAGGAGCGAAAGCTATCACAACATTGTCCTGAGCATGAAAAGCAGCAATCCACAGGTAATGGTACAGGCATACCGATTACTGGTCAGGACCATGTTTGATGAATTCAATGAATGTTATCCATTGCACCTGGGGGTTACAGAGGCCGGGGATGGTGAAGATGGAAGAATCAAAAGCGCCGCAGGCATTGGCACTTTGCTGGAAGATGGTTTAGGAGATACCATCAGAGTATCCTTAACCGAAGATCCTGAATTTGAAATCCCTGTTTGCAGGGATATTGTAAAGCGTTATGCCAGGAGGAGCAAGGATATAATTGATCCGTTAAGCATTCCTAAAGTGGATAAGTTGCCTTATAACCCTTTTGAATATAAAAGAAGAGCAACGTTCCAGGTTAGTAATATGGGTGGGCACCAGGCACCCGTAGTCATTGCAGACCTAAGTAAACTGACAGCTATAACACCTGCAGACCTCCAGGGGGTAGGTTATAGTTATGATGCTGTTACAGATAAATGGACTATCTCCGATACTGCAGCTGATTATATATTTACTGGCCATCATATCCTTGATTTCTCCTTACCAGGCACATTAAAGGTTATTGTTTACCCTGCCACCTGGATGATGGTGGAGGACAAGTCAAAATACTTCCCGATTTACGATGATGTTGGCTATACCCAGGCTGAATATAAAAGCAATGAATTGAATTTCGTAATGGTCGATTGCTTTCATGAAGCTGCTCTGATTCCAGACCTGACAGATTGGGAATACCTGGATGCCATAGCCAATGATACTACAGTGGTTATATGCCTGAGCAGCCGGAATCCTCATTCCATGTCGGCAGTAAGAAGAATGTTTATTGAACTGATGAACAGGGGAATTCAAAACCCGGTGGTAATTACTGTTGACAGTAACTGGCAAACAATGGATGAACACCTGATTCATTATGCTTCTGAAGGCGGTGCATTGCTTTTGGATGGAATGGGTGATGGTGTTTGTTTTGGAATGAGCAGTGAAAGCTATAAACTCCAGGCTTCCAGCCAGGAAGCCGTTAGCGGCCGCAATTATATCCACGCGCAAACCGTAGAACAATTTATCAACAATACTTCATTCAGCATTTTACAGGCGACCAGGACCCGCATTTCTAAAACGGAATACATTAGCTGTCCTTCCTGTGGCAGAACTTTATTTGACTTGCAGGAAACAACAGCTAAGATTCGCTCTGTAACTAACCACCTTAAAGGAGTTAAGATCGCCATAATGGGATGCATTGTTAATGGCCCTGGAGAGATGGCAGATGCAGATTTCGGATACGTTGGCAGCGGACCTGGAAAGATCACCTTATACAGGGGTAAGGAAGTGGTGAAACGCAATGTTCCCAGTGAAATCGCCGTGGAAGAATTGGTCAATCTTTTAAAAGAAAATGAAGCCTGGGTAGAACCCCAGCATGTAATGCAAAAAATATAACAATGAAAAAACTAACTGCTGTTCTCCTTATTTTTTCTGCCTTTATTTTCTCTGGTTGCCTTGACACCGTGGAGGAACTCACCATCACCAAAGATGGTTCGGGTACCTATAAGACTACCATGGATATGAGTGGCATGTTCGACATGATAGAGATGATGGCGGCCATGGACACCAGTGCCAGCAGCCAGCTCAAAAAGTTATCAGAGAAGGATATAGACAGCACTTTTAGCCTTCGTTCTTTTATGGATACAGCAGCAGGTATTACTGAAGATCAACGCCAGTTGTACAAAGACGCCACTATGAGCCTAACCATGAAGCAAAAGGACAAAGTATTTAAAATGGCCATGAACTACCCTTTCAAAAAACTGGAAGATGTGCAGAAGATCATAGAACTGAATGCATCAGGCAAGGGTGTAGACATATTAAATAAGGGCGGAAAGAAGGACGGTTCTGTTCCTTCAATGGAAGATAAGGGCAGCATGCCGTCCATTAATAATTTCTTTGACATCACGTACAAAAAAGGCCTGATTGAGAGAAAGTTTAATGAAGCTAAACTGGAAGACCTTAAGAATGATGAGAAATATAGCCAAATGAAGAGTGCAGGTGATATGTTGGGTAGCATTACTTATACAAGTATCCTGCACCTGCCAAAACCGGCCACTAAAGTGGAGGGAACAATAGTAAAACTATCTGATGACAAGAAAACAGTTACCATTAAATCCACTCTGGCTGACCTTTTTGATAATCCAAAGTCATTGAGTTTTAGGATAGAATACTAAGCTTAGTACTTATTTTGACTATAGATAAAAAGAGTTGCCACCCGGTAACTCTTTTTATTTTGATATAATTTGCAGCCATGCAAACAGACTTTTTGGTAATTGGATCTGGTATAGCTGGTTTGACTTATGCATTGAAAGTAGCACAGCACTTTCCGGATAAGAAAGTTACTATTATAACAAAGGCAGCGGCGGATGAAACCAATACCAAGTATGCACAGGGTGGTATTGCGGTGGTGAATGACCTGGAGAAAGACAGTTTTGATAAACATATTGAAGACACACTGATAGCAGGCGACGGGTTGTGCAATAAAGAAGTTGTTGAAATCGTGGTAAAGGAAGGTCCTGCCCGTGTGCAGGAGATCATTGACTGGGGTGCTCAGTTTGATAAAGACGCAGAAGGTGATTTCAAACTGGGAAGGGAAGGGGGACATTCGGAATTTCGCATCCTCCACCATAAAGATGTTACGGGCAGGGAAATGGAAAGGGCTTTATTGGATGCGGTTGAAAAAGCATCAAACATCGAATTCATCAAGCATTGCTTTGTCATAGATATTATTACCCAGCACCACATGGGATATTTGGTAACTAAATCAACACCTGATATCAACTGTTATGGTGTTTACGTGCTGAATGCAAAAAATAACCGGATAGAAAAGATATTATCAAAGATCACCTTGCTGGCAACCGGTGGTAACGGCCAGGTGTACCGCACCACCACCAATCCTTCCATTGCCACCGGCGATGGTGTAGCCATGGTGTACAGGGCTAAGGGCCGTATAGAAAATATGGAGTTCATTCAGTTTCATCCTACCGCATTATATGAAGCAGGTAAAAGAGGACAGGCATTCCTGATCACAGAGGCGGTGAGAGGCGATGGGGGTATTTTAAGAAATATTAATGGTGAAGCTTTCATGGAACGCTATGATGAAAGAAAAGATTTGGCGCCGAGAGATATTGTTGCAAGGGCTATTGATAGCGAAATGAAGATTACCGGTACTGAAAATGTATTTCTTGATTGCCGGCATATGGATATGGTGAAGTTTAAAGAACACTTCCCCAATATTTATGAAAAGTGTTTGTCCATAGGGATTGATGTAGCGGTAAACATGATACCTGTAGCACCTGCAGCTCATTATAGTTGTGGCGGTATCAAAACAGACGAATGGGGACATAGTTCAATCCGTCACCTCTATGCATGTGGCGAGTGCTCCAGCACAGGCCTGCATGGAGCCAACCGGCTTGCGTCAAACTCCCTCCTGGAAGCTATGGTATTTGCCCATCGATGCTATGCAGATAGTGTGGGTAGTTTTGAACAGGTAGACAACCTCCCTGATATTCCTGACTGGAATGCCAGTGGTACTTCCGAGCCAAAGGAAATGATCCTGATCACTCAAAGCCTGAAGGAATTACAGCAGGTTATGAGTGATTACGTGGGTATCGTGCGTAATAATGTTCGTTTACAAAGAGCTATTAAACGAATTGACCTTCTTTTCGAAGAAACAGAAGGATTGTACCAAACAACCACTGTTTCACCACAATTACTGGAACTACGAAATATGATCACTGTAGGATATTTGATCACCAAGGCGGCCAGCTTTAGAAAGGAAAGCAGGGGCCTGCATTTCAATACTGATTATCCTTATAAATCGGATCTTGTTCAGAATATTGTGTTGTAAGAAAAAGCCTTAGAGAAATGATGCAAAAGAGAAAGACCTGCTTTTAACGCCTTTTCTATTTTCTTCTTAAAACGGGCATCTATCTTTGCCTGCTTTATGTATTACGTAGTTTATGGCATTTTCTATCTATTATCCCTGCTTCCTTTAAGAGTATTATATCTCCTGACGGATTTCTGCTACCTTATTATTTATTATGTAGCAGGATATAGAAAGGAAGTGGTAATGCAGAACCTCGCCATCGCATTTCCTGAGAAAACAATTGAAGAAAGAAAGAGGATCGCTAAGCAGTTCTATAGAAACTTTACAGATTTCTTTGCAGAAACCATTAAGATATTTAGTGCCACTGATGCTTTCTTACATAAACATTTTGTCCCTGACCTACGTGTATTTGAGCGCTTAAAACTAGAGGGTAAGAAATGCCAGGTTCACCTGGGGCACAACTTCAACTGGGAGCTGGGATACCTGGCCTGTGTATCGCAGATCAACCTCACGGTGTTAGGTGTATACATGCCTCTGAGCAGTGCCGTTTTTGAACGCCTGTTTGTAAAGCTGCGTACCCGTAAGGGAGGGATACTGTTGCCGGCGACAAATATGCGAAATGCTTTATTGCCTTATCGTAATGAACCTTACGCACTTTTGCTCGTTGCCGATCAAAGCCCTCCCTATCCTCAAAATGGGATCTGGGTCAACTTCTTTGGACGCCCCACACCTTTTGTCCGCGGACCTGAAAACGGTGCAAGAATAGGTAATCTTCCTGTTGTCTTCTGCCATGTAAAAAAGATCAAAAGAGGTCATTATAAGGGCTATTTTGACCTGGCTGTCGAAAATCCGGGATCATTGCCCAAAGGGGAATTGACTAAAATGTATGCACAGTTCCTGGAAGAAAAAATGAGAGAGCAACCCGAAAACTGGTTATGGAGCCACCGTAGGTGGAAGTGGGATTGGAAAGAAGAATATGGACCAGTATATTAAATAAAAGCAGGCATCCGAAAGGATGCCTGCTTTTATTAACCAGTTTTTATTAATTCAATACACTCTTTTCCTTCTCAGTTTTGATCTTCGGCTCTTCCTTTATTTTATTAAAGCCACCCACAATGTTTCTCAGGTTATGTATGCCTTCACGTTTCAGCAATGAGGTGGCGATCATACTCCTGTAACCACCCTGGCAGTGCACATAAATGTTTTGATCTTCTTCGAATGAAGCAATATTCAATGGATCTGTTAGGTCATTAACAGGTATATTAAGTGCATCTTTTACATGCCCTTCTGCAAATTCTGCCGGCTTCCTTACATCCAATACCACCAGTTTATCATCAAATGGAATATCCATGGCCAGTTCATCTGCTTCGATATTAATGATCATATCCGTTTCTTCACCTGCTGCTTTCCAGGCTTCAAAGCCTCCATCAACGTATCCTTTTACATTGCTGAAACCCACCCTGGCTAACCGGATGATCGTTTCCTTTTCCATGCCTGGTTCAGTCACCAGGATGATGGGTTTATCAAAAGGTAACAAACTGCCGGCCCATTCCGCAAATCGACCCTCAAGGCCAATAAACACCGACCCCGGAATAAATCCTAGGCTGAAAACTTCCGCATTGCGGGTATCCAGTAAAAGCTCATGATCTTCTACAGCCTTTTTTATGTCAGTTATGGATAAAGGTTTCATGCTTTGTTCTACCACGGCATCAAGGCTGTCGTAGCCCTCCTTGTTGATCTGGGCATTGATGGGGAAATAGTTGGGAGGTGCTACCAATCCATCCGTTACTGCATTAATGAACTCTTTTTTATTTTGGGCTTTCAACGCATAATTATTTTGCTTCTCTTCTCCTATGGTGCTGTAAGTATTTGGTCCCAGGTTCTTGCCACAGGCACTGCCGGGTCCATGAGCAGGATATACGATCACCTTGTCTGAAAGAGGCATGATCTTGCTGTGCAGGCTTTCATAAAGCATCCCTGCCAGGTCCTGCATGGTCAGTTCAGCACCTTTCTGCGCCAGGTCCGGGCGCCCTACATCGCCTACAAACAGGGTATCGCCGGTAAATATGCAATGATCTTCACCTTTTTCATCTTTCAATAGAAAACAGGAAGACTCCAGGGTATGTCCTGGTGTGTGCAATACTTCGATGCGAATATCACCCAGTTGAAATTGTTCACCGTCTTTGGCTACATGAACATCAAATTTTGTCACTGTGCCAGGTCCATAAACTATAGTAGCACCTGTGGCCTTTGCAAGATCAAGATGACCACTTACAAAATCTGCATGGAAATGAGTTTCAAAAATATATTTGATAGTGGCCTTCCGCTCTTTAGCCAGCTGGAGATAAGTATCAATATCACGAAGAGGATCTATTACAGCGGCCTCGCCCTTGCTTTCAACATAATAGGCGGCCTCGCTGATACAACCCGTATATAATTGCTTAATGAACATAAAAATTCCTTTGAGCGCAAAAATACTTGATTGCCCTCAAAGGAATTTGTTACTGTTAGGCAGTCTTATTTTAACAATTCCTGTACAATGGCATGTACCTGATCTAAACGATCATAATTCACCGAATAGAAAATAAACTTTCCATCACGAACGGTATTTACATACCCTGCTTTACGTAAAATAGCCAGGTGTTGTGAAGCAACAGATTGCTCCAGTCTGAGCTTAACGTAAATCTCCGTAACAGTCATTTTACCATTCTGATGAATCAGCTTTAAGATTTGCTGTCGAAGCTTATGATTCACAGCGCGTAAAATAAGTGCTGCTTTCTTCAGCTGAAGAACATCGATCTTCAGTTCCGAAGAAGTGGCTACAGCAGTTTCCAGAATTTCATTGTTCATAGACATTTCACTCTTGTTCAGTTATCACAAATTTATAAATACCTAACGCTTATGCAAATCAAATTAATATAAATCAATAATTATTACTAAGAATGTTTAACAAACGGGGTGTAAAATGCTTTGCCATAAAAAGGTTCTGAATAGGCCAGGTCTGCAAATTCCTGGTTCTCAAATTGGCTGAAACTCAAGCCTGTCATGTGTTGCGCGTTTGGTTCCAGTTTTTTAAAGTAGGCATTGGGGTCGGAAGTGAGGTGCATGAATTTTTCACTTCCATTGCCAAAAAAAAGTACAGAGTCCGAATGTAATATCTCCTGGAAGCTCTCCTTTTCAAGGATAATATTGACCGGGGACAAGATTTCGGATAGCGAATGATCATAAACAGCGGTAAATACTTCCATCCTCCGGGCATCTATCATGGGGCATAAAAGTGCGGTGGGAGCGTCCAGGGCCGCCACTGCCATCATTTTTAGTGTTCCTACTGTGATCAATGGTTTTTGCAAGGCATAACAAAGACCTTTGGCTGTAGCCATGCTTACCCTAAGCCCTGTATAGGACCCCGGTCCGGAACTGACAGCTATAGCAGCAAGTTCCTGCAGGGAGAGTCCGGCTTCTTCCATCATTTCTTTAATAGCCACATGCAACCAGGAAGCATGATCTTTTTGGGAAGGATTGATCTTTAGACCAATTACTTCACTGTCTTTCGCCAGGCAAAGAGAGGCAGATACCACCGCAGTATCAATATTCAATATATAACTCACGCCGGAAAGTTACTATTTGAATGGGTTAAATTGATTTGTATAAGAAAACAATCTTTAACTGACGGGTGGGCGGGAATCATCCCTGGTAGTCCTTATAAGACTGATGCCTGTAAAAAAGAATATGGCACCTAAGACACCATATACGATCAGGGCCTTGATCTGTCTTTCAGCCCCGCTGGAGTTCATAAAAATAGTGGCAAAATAGATGAGACCTCCAATTCCTAAAACGGTAAGTATCACGCCAAATGTTCTTTTCAGATTCATAGATATCCTTTGAAGGGATATTTGCAAATCAACTGCCACGTTACCAGGAACCCGGAAATACCAGGTCATGTTAACCTATATTGGAATGTACATTAATGAATACGCTAATTTTTCAGCGACCCCACAATATCCCCGGTTGCCAGCTTTAAACCTAATTGCTGATTTTCAGAAAGCGGGATGAGAATGGCAGGGGAGTTATTGGCCATTGTCGTCCTGGCAAATATGCCTTTTAAAGGCCCTGAAGTGAAGAAAACTCTTTGAGCCGTGGCGCTGAACCTGTATTCACCGGAATCATTGCCATTGCCAATTTTATAATGGCCTTCATCTAATAATAAGATATCACCTTTATCCCATTTGCCATTGTTCTTGATAACGGTTTCATACCGCCCCGAAGGTAGGTTGTTGACCTGTGCTTTTGTTACCAAACCAACACAGGAAAACATAATAGAGAGTATAAATAATTTCATAGGTAATCGTTTACGGTTTCATTGAGTAAGTTACAAATAAAAGGCCGGAAACGTATCGTAAATGAACGAGCTTAACCATGAAAAACTACGCTCACTGAGCTTATTCAAAATTTTTATAAAGCGAGTAAAGCACCTTTTTATCTTCCTGCAAAAACACTTTGCTGGAGTCAATTTGCTCATATTTCCGTTTAAATGTTTGAAATACTGCCAAACTGTCCCTGGTGTCATACCCTATCAAACGGAGCGCCTGGAGATGATTAAAATTGTCGGGAACTATGATCCCGGTAGTGTCCTTCCACCATACCCCATACCCACTGTCAGCCAGCCTTTTCCATGGAAAATTAACATTTGGATCATTTTTCCTGGTCGGTGCGATGTCTGCATGGCCAATGAAATTGGCCGCGGGTATGTTATAGGCTTTCTTCAAACCTGATAAAATATTCAATAAACTGGTGATCTCAGGTTCTGTAAATGGCTCGAACCCATTATTATCAATTTCAATTCCTATGGATGAGGAATTAATATCTGTATTATTTCCCCATTTGGCCAGGCCACCATGCCAGGCACGCAGGTAATCGTTAAGCATATGATGAACTGTTCCATCCTTACAGATAACATAATGGGCACTTACCTGGGTTCTGGGCAATGTAAAAGTTTGAAGTGTTTGATCGCAACTGTTCTGGGCTGTGTGGTGAATGATCACATAATTGGGCTTGCGCAAATTAAAATTGGTAGTACCCACCCATGCGCCCGAGGATAATGAATCAGTTAGTGGTGCCTGTTTCAGAATATTGGCATATTCCTTCGCCTGTTTTTTATAAGATTTATTGGTTGCGGCATAAGGACCACGATTACATCCAAGATATATGATGGCAGAGCCTAACATAGTAAAACAAAAAACCCCTCTTAAAATATTCATGTGGAATTTGTTAGGGTTTGAAAGTACAGAAGATTTTAATTGCTTAAACAAAAGCGCTGGTGGTTTGGTTTTTGTGGCCTGAATGGCATTATCATTCACCATTTAAAAATTTCAATATGGCAAGAGATGTTAATGGTAAAAAAGTAGCCATTCTTACAGAAAATGGATTTGAAGAAGTGGAATTGACCAGTCCCATGAATGCATTGGAACAGGCAGGCGCCACTGTTCATATAGTGTCACCACAAAAGGATAAAGTAAAAGCCTGGGATCATGACCATTGGAGTATTGAACTCCCGGTTGATAAGAATCTTTCTGATGCCAACCCCGAAGAATATGATATGTTGGTTTTACCCGGTGGTGTATTGAACCCTGATACCTTGCGACTGAATAAAGATGCAATATCCTTTGCCCAGCACTTCCTGGAGCAGGGCAAACCACTGGCAGCTATCTGTCATGGACCACAAACTTTAATTGAGACAGGCATGCTCAATGGGAGAACGATGACCTCTTATCATTCCATAAAAACAGACCTTGTAAATGCAGGGGTCAATTGGGAAGATAAGGAAGTGGTGGTGGATAATGGCCTGGTCACAAGCCGCAGTCCTAAAGACCTTGAAGCATTCAATAAGAAAATGATCGAGGAATTAGGCGAAGGCAAACATGCCACTACAGGCCAGTTTACGCATTCTGATAAGAGTTTTTAAAAAATAAGCATCCCGCAAACGCGGGATGCTTCCTTATATGCACAAAACCGGGTCACACTATTCGACGGAGGGTGAAGTTGCCAGGCGGAAGGAACGCACCACCTGGCAATTACCATAGTTGCCTTCTTTTTTTAAAAGCACCAGTTTTTCCACCCGGAAGTTGTGACTAAAACAGCGTTGGGCATATTCTCTCACAGCCTGGTTGTAAATCCTTTCACTCAATCCTGATACCAGGGCTAAATGTGGCCTTGGACTCAATGTCAATGGCGGGCAATTATTGCTTTCAATGAATCCGCTGATCATTTTCAACTGGTTGCCTATATGTATGAAGGGCATGGGATCAATTATGCGCAAATAGATAGTGTGTGGAGGAAAACTGCTAAAATTGTTCAGGCGTACATCGAAACTATTGTGCAACATACAAATGTTTTGAATCCAGCGTACCAGTGTTTCTTCCATGATCTCCTTTGCCTGGAACCGCGCTATGGTGATGTGAAGGTTCTCTTTACAATGGCCTTCTTTCATAAATGTTTCCCGGAAAAATTCTTGCTCTGACCTGATGCAATCATGAGTGCTATCATCCGGAACAACTACCAACTCATAATCCAGCAATTCGTAATTAGGTGTAAACTCAGCAAATTCTCCTGTGTATCTCATTTGTGGATTCCTTTCTTCGTGATGCAAAAATATTTAGTATAAATTTACTAAATAAATTAGTCAAACCAACAGTAATGGATAAAAATATTTTCATCAATGAGGCTTCCTTTCACCATTATCTTTCTAATCCAAATCAATCTCAAAGCGCCGGTTATAACAATACAGATAACAATTCCTGGGGTATTATCGACCTGAATGAAGCACTGGTAAAGAACAAACAAACCACTTTCTTTTTAAAGGTCAATTGCAATGCCGTTAAGGATTCTGGTATTGAGAAAGGAGATGTGGTCATAGTGGACAGGTCATTAGTTCCTGGTGATGGAAAGTTGGTCATTGCTCATGTAGCAGGTGAACTCATAATTAGGAAATTGCTGATCATAGATAAACGTATGCACCTCTTAGGCGACCGGTTAGCACCCCTGGTACTTGACCAGGGTGAAGTTTATATCTGGGGTGTTGTCACCTTTGCTATTCACGGTTTTTAATGCATGGCATGTGAACATATGAAATTGAGAAAGACTATTTCTTTCTGAGTCGGTCATCAAATGGAATGAATCGTTTTTCTACCAGGCGTAGTGTTTTAAACTGGGGATGTTTAGGATTGATAAGAATGTTATGATCCTGTGGAATGATGACAGAAGGGAGTTGCAGGGCCAATGCCAACCCTTCTTTTATGAACCTGTCACCAATCTTTTTAAGCGATGAGGGAGGAGGGTTATGTTGCCAGTTTCGTGGCAGATCCTTCTCGGTCAATACAAGTATGTCGGCACCGGGTAATTCAATTGTGGCCATGCAATAACCCGAAACGGGGATGGTATTTACATGTACTACAGTTTCAAGTAAGGCAAGTGCCGGGGTAGCAGCTGTGTATAATACATAAGTTCCTTTATTATTCCACCTGCCACCATACAGGGCAGCCCCTTTTCCTGAAAGGTCGTCAATGTACTGGCATTTACTGATACGGTACACTTTCATCAGGCAAAAAGTCCTTGTTCTATCCTGCCCAATTCATCCATCAATATTTCTATGCCTATAGAAGTATCCAGTAATTCTTTGGGCTGCTTATTTCCCAGGGGTATTACCGCAGTTTCCATCCAGGTTTTGAATGCTTCAAGGCTGTCAAAAACTTCTTCTCCACGGCTATATAGCAATGCAAGTTTTATAACTTTTTCAGATTGTTCGGGATTCAATAATTTACTTGGCTTATAGCGTCTTAATGTTCTGTCTGATGTGTGCATGATCTCTGCGATCTCTGCGGGACTTATGCCGGTTACCATCAACAAGTTGTCCAGCGATTTCCGGGGAATCCCTTTCTTGATTAATGGAATGAGATCTTCCCTTTCTTTAATTGCTACCGTTCCTTGTAATACTCCTCTTCCCCCCAGGTATTCTATAGCACGGAGGGAACCGCTTTTTGAACTGACTGCCACTTCCTTTCTTTCTGCTATGGCTTGCCGTGAGGTGTACCTGGTTGGAGTGTTTTTCTTCTTTTCCATGCTGGGAATATTGTCCTAAAGTTACGGACATTTGTCCAATACCTATTGCACTAAACATTTTGGATGGCTTAGTATTTGATTAATTATGAGCTAAAACGCATTATGCCTGAAGGGCCCTCCCTGGTTATAGCTAAAGAAGAAATGCAGCTGTTTATCGGTAAAAAGGTATTGGCAGTGTCGGGCAATTCTAAAATAGAAAAAGAACGGATGCTCAATAAAAAGCTACTGGATATTAAAACCTGGGGCAAGCATCTCTTATTATGTTTTAATGGGTTTACCGTTCGAATCCATTTCCTCATGTTTGGCAAATACCTTGTCAACGAACAAAAAGAAACCGTGCCCCGCATTCATTTACAGTTTTCTAAAGGTGAACTGAATCTTTACACTTGCGCGGTAAAGCTTATTGAAGAACCGCTTGATGAAATATATGATTGGTCTGCAGATGTATTAAGCGATGAATGGGACTCGGCATCAGCCAGGAAAAAATTGAAGGCGTTGCCCCATATAATGGTCACAGATGCCTTGCTTGATCAAATGATATTCTCGGGTGTGGGGAACATTATCAAAAATGAAGTTTTGTACCGCATTAAAGTTCACCCAAAGACCAAGGTGGGTGACCTGCCACCCCGTAAGTTAACCGAAATGATTAAGGAGGCACGTAAATACAGTTTTGATTTCCTGGAATGGAAAAAAGAATATACACTTCGTAAACACTGGCTGGCACATACTAAAAAGCAATGCCAGCGCGATGGTGATATAATCGTTAAGGAATACCTGGGTAAAACCCAGCGACGCACTTTCTTCTGCAATACCTGCCAGGTACTTTATAAATAACAGGATACTATTTTTCATAGGCCTGGCCATTATAGATAATTTTCCTCCCCAGCTTACTTGGGCAATTTTCTGCTCTTTCGTATCTTAATTTCTTAATTGCCTGCTATGGATAATTTATTTGAACCAACAGCTGCTGATGCTGTCATTTCACGCCTGGACAAAATTCAGCCTTCATCACAACCACGCTGGGGAAAAATGAATGCCGCTCAAATGATGGCTCACTGCCAGGCAACCTTTGAAGTGTATTTTGGTGAGAAGAAATTAAAACGTGGCCTTACCAGTATTTTATTCGGTAAGATTGCCAAAAGGAAATTATTTGTCAATAAACCCTGGCCCAAAAACCTGCCCACAGCTAAAGAGTTTAAGATCGCAGACCACAGAGATATGTTACACGAGAAGGCAAAACTGGTGCAACTGATAAAGCGGTTTTCTTCGGATGGTTATACGATCACAGAAACCATTCATCCTTTCTTTGGAAAAATGAGCTCGCAGGAATGGGCTCTATTTGCCTACAAACATCTGGATCATCACCTCACTCAATTTGGCGCCTGATCATTATTAATGCTCCAAATATTCATATAATAAAAAGAGCTACAGGTAAGTAGCTCTTTTTATTAAAATGTGTTTAAGAAGACTTGCTTGTAGTGTCTTTAAGATGACTTACCTGTTTTCAAATCCTCCAGTTTCTTTTGTTCTGATTCAATGGTCTTTTGCTGGTTTTCCTGGTCTTGCCGGTTCTTTTTCAGGTCAGACTGCAATTGTTCTATTTTCTTGTTAAGTGATTTTTCATCATCCTGCAATTTGGTCAATTTCTTTTGTGCATCTTTCAGGGTGCTTTCCTGCGCTTTTATATCCAGGTCTAATTTGTACCCTGCTGATTGTTCAAGAAATCCATTCAAGAATCGCTGGGCTGCACTGTAGTCTGAGCCTGAGTTTATAAATCCTTCACTTCCCTTGTTAACTAATAAATAAATGATGGATTTGTCTTTCTGTTTCCTGCTTTTCGGTTCCACTTTAAAATACAGATCCACCGGCTCGTCGCTTCCTTCCAGCCTCACCCCTTTGTAGGTATAGTATCCATTGATCTTGTTGTTTTTCCAGAAAAGACTTCCCTTTGTCTCTGGCTCGTACCCTGTCTTTTTAAGGTTTGTTACAATAAAGCCTTGCGACACATCTTCCGTATAGGGCAATTCGATCATTAAGGCCGGCTGATCGCTTTTATTATAACTGACAGTGGTAGGTGATGATTGTGAATATACTACATGACAGGTAGCTAGTAAACAGATAATAAATGCAGTTAAATTTTTCATTCTTCTCTATTTTGATTTTGTAATTTAAACAACATTTTACTATTTGGGTATTAACAGTTTATAGCCAACTGGCAGAACCCGATTTGGTACCTTTAATGTATGAAGCGCAGTGGCTCCGCCGATCTTCCCTTACACTATGGTTATGTTCCTAAATGGCTCTATGAGCGCATGGCCAAACTGGGTTTGGCTATTACCGAATCCATAGTAGGAGAGTATGGCAGGAAAGAGTTTTTAAGCCGTATGAGCGACCCATTCTGGTTCCAGAGTTTCGGTGCAGTAATGGGCATGGACTGGCATTCGTCGGGCATCACAACTTCAGTAATGGGTGCATTGAAAAGAGCTGTGAATCCTCATTCCAAAGTATTAGGTATTTATATCTGTGGTGGAAAGGGTAAATTCTCCAAACAGGCACCCCAGGAACTGGTAGGTGTTGGCGAACAAACCGGGTTGAATGCGGATGAACTGGTACGCCATAGTAAGCTCAGTGCAAAAGTGGATAACACGGCTATCCAGGATGGCTTCCAGCTATACACGCATAATTTCATTGTAAGCAACGAGGGCGATTGGAGCGTCGTGCAACAAGGCATGCGCGAAGGAGATTCTATGGCCCGCAGGTACCATTGGCATTCGGAGCTGGTACGTTCCTTCGTGGAAGAACCACATGCTGCCATTTGCGGCACCAACCAGGGACAGATCCTCAACCTGACAGCTATGGAAGCCAGTGGCTCTCGTAGTGGTATTCTAAGCATATCGCAGGAAAAGCCCGAACTAATGATGCAGGAAATACAGCAACTGGTAATGCCATCGCACCATGATGTCAGGAGCAAGGATGTTGACCTGCGAAGGCTGGGTTCCATATTATGGGTGGCCCATGAAGCGCAGCCCAAAGATTTTGAAGAATTGTTGTTATTGGAAGGTGTAGGTCCGAGGACAGTTCAATCACTGGCATTGGTTAGCGAAGTGATACATGGCACACCTTCAAGATTTAAAGATCCTGCACGCTTTTCATTTGCACATGGAGGCAAGGATGGCCATCCTTTCCCGGTACCCACCAAAACCTATGATGAAGTGATTAGCACTTTGCAAAAAGCTGTGCATAAAGCTAAGATCGGCCAGACGGAAAAAGCTGACGCATTAAAGAAATTGCATGCGCTGGCAGCAAGGGCTGAAAAAGATTTTATCCCTGTAGATAACCTGCAGCAGGTAATAGAAAAAGAGATCAGTGAAAGCTGGAAGTATGGAGGTAAGACAGTTTTTGGAGATGCCAGGCCTCCCAAACGTTCGAAGGGTGTGCAGTTGCGATTATTTTAAAACTGAAGTTTCGATATTTAGCATGAAAAAAGCCACCTGCAGGTGGCTTTTTATCAATTAAGGTTTTGTTCCTTGTGGCTTTTCCAATAACTGGAAGAACTGGTCAAGCTGTGGCAGTATCACTATGCGTGTGCGCCTGTTAGCTGCCTTGCCCTCTGCAGTGTCATTTGTCTTTAAAGGAATGTATTCACCACGTCCACCCGCAGTCATACGCTTGGGATCAATATTGAATTTATTCTGAAGTATCCTGATCACTGAAGTGGCTCTCTTTACACTCAGGTCCCAGTTGTCTGTAATACAATTGTTCTTAATGGCAACATTATCTGTGTGGCCTTCCACCATAAATTCTATCTCAGGCTTGCTGTTCAATACCTGGGCCACCTTACCTAATACGCTCATGGCTTTGTCAGATACATCGGAGCTGCCGCTTCTGAAAAGCATTTTATCAGAGATGGAAATAAATACCACTCCTTTTTCAACTTTGATCTCAACATCAGTGTCATTGATATCACTCAATGCCCCTTTAAGGTTCATCACCAATGCCATGTTCAATGAATCTTTACGGGCAATGGCGCTTTGCAACGTTTGAATATAATTATCCTTGGCACCAATATTATCCAGCGATTTTTTGATGCTTTCAGCTTGTGAACTGGAGATCACGGAAAGATCCTTTAACTGGTTTAATACGGTGTTGTTGTTTTCTTTCAGAAAATCCACCTGCTTGTTAAGGCCTGCTAACTCGGTTTCCAATAAAGATTTGCGGCGGGAAGCTTCCGCTTCATCTTCACGGCATTTTCTCAGGTCATCCTGCACCTGCATGTAAAAAGTATTCAGCTTGGCGTATTTATCTTGTTCTGCTTTTAATGTTTTACGGCTAACGCAGGAAGTAAAAACCAATACAGGCAGGCAAAACAAAAGGAGATGGCGAGGTTTCATAAAATAATGTTTAGTTGAATAATTGTAGACCTAAAGCGAACTCTATAGTCAATTTTGCCTCAAAAATAGGGGCATAAAAATTAATGCTGCCATGTTCTCAATAGCAGGATGTTAAAAAACAATTAGAATCTGATATGATCGAAATACCTGGTTCAGGTATTTAAAAAATAGTAGATCAAACTATTTAAGTTCTTCAAAAACGCCGGTAAGTTTATTCTTACGCACATTCTCAGCATGGAAGTAGCGTCCATTCATGGCCACATATACACCTGTTGGCAGTGTTTGAACAAAGGCCAGCGCACTTCCCAGGTTGAACAATCCATCCGAAGATCCGAACTTGTAAGGTATCATGGCACCGGTAAGTACAATGGTTTTGTTTTTGATCTTTTTCGCCAGCAATTGTGCCGTTTCCGCCATGGTATCCGTTCCGTGGGTGATAATGATCTTGTCTTCCGGGCTTTTCACACAATGCTCTGCCACCAGGTTGCGGTCATCCTCCGTCATCTCCAGGCTGTCCACCATCATCAGCGTCCTGACTTCGACTGGTGCCAGGTTTCGTCCAAGGTCCAGCATTTCTGGTAAATGAGAATCGTTGAAATACAATTGCCCTGTCAGTTCATTATATTCTTTATCAAATGTGCCGCCTGTTATTAAGATCCGGATATTCATAATAAATGATTGCGGTAAAATTAGGGAGAGAAGCGCATTTCATACAGCTAAGCTTTTATATGTAAGGCAACAATCAGCTTGTGTGCATGAAAACCAAATACTTTGTAAGAGGAAAAGTGCAGGCAATATAATGCTACCGTGCATCCTCCCATGGTGCATTATAAAAGAAGGTGAGTTGGCTTGTTGACAGATCAGTAAAAGCTTTGCAGGTTACTGCGCTGCTTCTTTTTCCATATTTTTTCCAATAACATACCCTATGGCAGCTCCAAGGATGGCGCCTGCTACGAGTACTGTATAATTGGCGCCGGCTGCAAAAAAGGCAACCAGTAATCCAAATACGCCAAATAAAATAGCCCAGGTAATTCTTCCTTTGGTTCTTTGCCGGGAAGGGATGTCAGATGGTTTGCGGTATTCATGATGTCCATGACGCTTGCGGCTTTGCGGCATAAATTTCTTTTGGTCAAAAGGTAGCGAAAATCAAATGGATTTGCAATGATTTTGGCCATTTCAGCAATGAATAGGATGTACTTGCATGTAAAAGATAATTGGTAAGAAAGCAGTAATGTAAAGTGTAGCCCAGCATTTTTTAAACGGTCATTGCTTTACTTCCGCCCAATCCTGGCGTTATTAATTGGAAAACAATCTATATTAAAGCATCATGTTTAAACATACTCTCTATCTATAGCTTACCTACGCCCTACTTACCATATAGCTACAGTATAGATACTGCGTGATCATCACGCACTAAGTATAGCGTAGGTAGGGAGATGATAGGCTTTTGTTATATGGTAAATAGGAAGAAGAACTAAGATGTATAGGATTAATAAGGATTATTGAGGAGAAAGGGAGTCATCTATTGCCTTTCCCTTATCATGGATGTAAACTAAAACCAGGACTGACAAAAACTACTGTAAACTAATGTCAGGACTATCTAATAATCTGTAAGGTTTTTTTAGGACGATACATTGTTAACCTGTCAACTCCATTCCCAAACGTTCCCAAACGTGCCATTTCGTGCCTTTTCGTGCCCGAATGTTCCCAAACGGGAAAGTGAGTGTTTCGGTTGATGTAATCTTTGTGCTATAACAATTAAAACCAATATCATATGGCAAAGCAAGTAGGCTATATCAAGGCAACAGGTACAGTGGATGATAACGTAAACTTTTATTATGACCCTGAATGGGGCTACCTGGTACGGCTGCTGCCCGGAGTGGACTCAAAGCGCTACTGGAGTGATCCTGCCTTTGAAGGAAGCCGCAGAAGCGCTGAGAGGTTTGGTACAGGCAATATCATGTCTTCCATCATCTACCGCTTTGTACCGGTTAAAAGAAG
>NZ_JCANTR010000023.1:0-70295 GCF_059568575.1 Flavisolibacter ginsengiterrae DSM 18136 | reverse complement strand
GAGCACTGTCTACCTTATCTGTTTTTGTGGTTACTTGTTTATTACCCCTGGCGATGTCTCCTGGATTGACCACCAGTACCTGCCAACCAGCAGCAGTAAGGGAATGATAAATATGATAGCCGCAGCAGCAACATTCATAACAACACTGTACCTGGTGATGCGGGAAATGCCTTGTTACGTAGCCAATCAGTAGGTCAGCGTCTGCTTCGATAGTGAACCGTTTAAGTATGAGATGATCTTCCTGAATGGTTACTGCCCAAGTTTTTTTGTGGACGTCTAAACCAATAAAGAGTTGTTTCATAACTTACCTCCGAATTTTAGAAGGGTAAGCTACTCTTTTACATGAATGCTTGCTGCTATGACGGCTGAACAAACGCAGCATTCACTTTTTGCTCGCTTATCATCAGCAGTTCAGGCTGACCGAAAGCAGGTAAGTGTTAAAATAAAATTTGTACTTTGGTTTATTAATCGCCAAGCTGACAATATAATTCCAGCACAGCAGCAAGCCGTCAACGTTAACGGTCAGTCTATATCGACATTGCTAAACCCAACTGAGTGATAAGAAATGACCTTGCAAGCCAACATTAAATAATTTTGCGCAGGCATGACATTAGAAGATTTGGGATATAATGACAAACTTGATGCATTCAGAATTGAAAACGACTTATCCAATTTTGATGTTGGAAGAGTTATCTCGGAACATAGGGAGCGATATATTGTCAGAACAATTAAAGGAGAATTTGAAAGCGAGGTAACTGGTAATATGCGTTTTGCTGCAAAAAGCCGTGAAAATTTTCCGGCAGTGGGTGATTGGGTTTCACTGGTAACATATACACCTGATTTTGCCATAATACATACAATACTACCAAGATGGTCGATTATTAAAAGACAGGCTGTGGGACAATTTGGGGAGATTCAGATTATAGCAACAAATATTGATTATGCATTTTTAGTACAAGCTGTTGACAGGGATTTTAATATCAACAGACTCGAACGGTATCTGACCATCTGTAATTCATCTAAAGTCAGTCCGGTAATTATATTGACCAAAACTGATTTAATAACTGAACTCCAGCTTGCAGAAATTTTAAACAGGCTAAAATCACGGATTAAACATGTTCCTGTTATTGAGGTAAGTAATGAAACGCAGAACGGATATGAAGCAATAAATTCATTTATAAAAAAGGGGAAAACCTATTGTATGCTTGGTTCTTCGGGTGTTGGAAAATCCACACTGTTGAATAATCTTTCTGGTGAAACCTTGATGAAAACTGATAATATAAGCACGAGTACAAACAAAGGGAAACACATTACAAGCCACAGGGAATTAATTATACTTGAAAATGGTGGTATCTTAATTGATAACCCCGGAATGAGAGAGGTAGGTATTGCAGATACAGCAAGCGGACTTGAAATTACTTTTGAGGAAATTATCAAACTTTCTAAAGATTGTAAGTTTAAAGATTGCACTCATACTAATGAGATTGGCTGCCGTGTTATTGAAGCTGTTGAAAAAGGAGAAATAGATGTTGCCTTCTACGAAAATTATCTTAAGATGGAAAAAGAGAAAGCCTATTTTGAATCAACAATTGCAGAGAAACGGAAAAAAGACAAAGACTTCGGGAAAATGATTAAGAATTACAAAAAGGGCATAAATAGAAAAAAGTGACATTCAAAACATTATTCTAAAATCTTTACTTCCCCCGCGAGGTACTGTCAGAATTACCAAATTCTCCTTCCCCGATGAGTCACCGCAGTAGTAGCTAATGCTTTTTGATATCCAGCGCGGGACTCATCGTCCCAATTACTTGTACCTTTTATTCCATTTTACTATTTTTTCTCCTGATGGCAGTACACAAACCCGTAGTAAAAGCAGGCATTTATTTTATCACCTTCCTGCGTGGCACGGTGGGGGGTATGCAAGAATCTTATGACCATGAATATAATTCTGTGGCTTTCTATGAATTGGGCCAGAAGAACAATCCGATAATGCGGGATAACCACGTGTTCATGGGAGTGTTGCTGGAGTGGAAAGGGAGCGGGAAGGAAAGAATCGATGAGTCCCGCCGTAGAGTCTGAAGACGCAAGGTTCTGCTGCGGTGACTCATCGGGGAAGGGGTGGAAGGGAGGAATATTGTCATCCATTAAGCTGATGAAGGTCAGTATAATGAAATCAGCTGTGAATTATGTTTGATAATAATTGATGGTACCAAATGAACAAGCAAACGCCATTACCTTTCGTTGTTATTATTTTACTTTTCATTGCTTCTTGTAAAAAAAATGGAAATGATGCACCTGTAGTTATTTCATGGACTAAGCTAGCTCTTGTGCATGATGCCAATATTATTCTCAATACAGTTACTGATGGCAAGAAACTATATTGTTCCGGGGCCTACATCAATTCCACAATAGATAGCACCAGTAGGGTTAGTTATGTAACGTCCTGGGCTGTTTCTCTTAACAGAATGCCTCGCAATCCAAAGTACACTATCAGTTTCAGCGAGGACAATAAAATAATGTTTATTAATTCCTACAAAGATAGTCTTCGAAATTATGGCACACGTGTACATGTATCTGTGGTTGATCCACAACTGATAGCTTTCAATTCAGAAAATTTATCGGCAGTGGATAAAATAGCTATTAATGACAACGGCCAGGTGCTGGTGTCCGGTATGGACAGGCCCAATCATCATAATTTTTACCTTATCACTTTCAACATAAATGACGGTGCGTTTCAATATGCTCCAAAGTCTGTGGTTAAGTTGCCTATTCCTGCTTTATTAAATCCTCCAACGGAAGTACATGCTTCAAACAACGACTTCTTCATTGTGGATTATTTATCGGCTTCCATGTACAAGATTGATGCAAATGGAAATGTAGTTGCCACTCTTTCACCGCTTTGGGGCGGAGAGATGTTCCAGTTCAACAACAAACTTTATCTTATTCATGGTTCTACCATTCTGAACTCTTCAGATAATGGGTCGTCTTTTTCCGGCAATACCTATAATTCAGACTTTAGTGTTTATTACTTCCGTAGCTATGGGGATAAAATTTTTGCATTTGTTCCTTATTCCAGTGTAGGACTTTTTGAATTTACATCAACAGGGTTTACGATAAAACAAATATTAAATAAAGGACTGGAGAATACACATATTACAGCAGTGACTTTCTTCAACAATAAGATCTATGTTTCTACTTTAACCGGTTTGTATTGCCTGGACTGGAAAGATGTAGCTTTAGCTTCTTAACCTTTCTCTCATTCTATGACACCTTCCCCCATCAGTTCCAGTAACTGTAGCTAAAACTTTATGATATCAAGTATGGTACTCATTGTCCCAAACAATCGTACCTTTTATTAATTTTCATCCCTGCAGTGCAGGTAAGTACTATTTATGAAAGAAGTTGGATTATTAGAAAAGAGTTTTATAAAGAACTATTGTAGTAGCAAACTCCGGATACCGTTTCAATATTTAGAGTGAAGTCTACAGATAACTAATATAATGTTTATGTAATGTTCTTGCTTCTGTTGCTTCCCGCCAATTGCCTTACTTTATCGATAATATGTGTAAAATTGATGCCTGCATCATCAAGCAATTCATCCTTGGTGCCCGATTGGGATATTTTGGTTACGGCCATCTTCACCACCTGGGCTGCAGTTGATGACAAGGCTGCCAGAACAAAATCTCCCATGCCTCCATGTTCAAAATGATCTTCCACTGTAATAATTATTTTATTACTGGTTTCGCCCAGGCATTTTTGAAGCGTAGCGGTGTCTATAGGATGAATGGAATAACAATCCACCACCCTGATCGCTATATTTTCCTTTTGTAATTCATCGGCAGCTTTTAATGCTTCAAATACAGTGATGCCGGTGGCCGCTACAGTAAGTACGTCATTGGCTGACTGGCGTAATACTTTAGAGCCACCAATAGAAAATTCATCGGTAGACTGGTAGACCAGTGGTGTTTTGGATCGTAAGGTGCGCATATAAGCAAAGCCCTGGTGTTCCACCATTTTTGGCAGCAGCGCTGCGGTAGATATAGCGTCACAAGGTTGTAAAACAATGGTATCAGGAATGGTTCCGAATAGGGAGATATCTTCCAGTCCCATTTGTGATGGGCCATCCTCGCCGATGCTCACACCAACATGTGATCCAATGAACTTGATATTGGCTTCTGAAACTCTTGCCATGCGTATTTGGTCAGCAGCCCGGGTTAGAAATGCAGCAAAGGTGGCTACAAAAGGTACCCTGCCTAAACGGGATAAACCTGCAGCCACAGAAACCATA
Organism: Flavisolibacter ginsengiterrae DSM 18136; assembly: GCF_059568575.1. Taxonomy (NCBI): domain Bacteria; kingdom Pseudomonadati; phylum Bacteroidota; class Chitinophagia; order Chitinophagales; family Chitinophagaceae; genus Flavisolibacter; species Flavisolibacter ginsengiterrae. The sequence continues at coordinate 66,007 of NZ_JCANTR010000023.1, read as the reverse complement.
TTCTGCTCGGCAATATAGCCCTCCACAAAATGTTCAGGAAATGTTTTCTTCAGGTCTTCGGTGAAGGTGGAGTTCATCACATCTCCATCTATTGCGTATATATTCTTATTGACTGAAGCAAGCTTAACCAGGACTTCCCCAAATACCTCGCGGGTTGCATATTCTTTTCCTTTTTCAAAGGCGAGGTCCACTTTGCCAGGACCAGTTATTTTTTCTGCCAGCTGCATTTTGGCCGGTTGCTTTAACTGGAAGCGAAGATTGTCATCAATGGGTGCCAGTTCTGCCAACGCTTTTTCCAGTTCTTCTTTTTTGAGTGCTTTTCCATGCCAGCCATCCTTATTCTCAATGAATGATATGCCTTTGCCTTTTTCCGTTTTCGCCACTATCGCATATGGTTTTCCGTTAGTATTACTGGTCGCCAGTCGTAAGGCATGATCGATCTCTTCGTAATTATGCCCGTCAATAGCGATCACTTCAAAGTCAAATGCCTTGAAGCGATTCACATATTCATCAATATGGTGACCAAACATGGTCTCCTGGCTTTGCGCCAACCTGTTGATATCTAGTATCGCGATGAGGTTGTCCAGCTTTTCGTGTGCGGCAAAATTGGCGGCTTCCCAAACCTGTCCTTCTGCTAATTCACCATCACCTGTAAGAACAAAAGTTTTAAAAGGTAAGCCTTCCCTTTTGCCGAGGAGGGCTAATCCAGCCCCAACAGATAATCCTTGTCCTAATGAGCCTGTAGCGGCTTCGGCATAGGCAAACCTGGGCACAGGATGTCCTTCGAATTTGCTTCCCAGTTTTCGTAATGTTTTTAATTCCTCCAACGGGTAGGCACCTGCCATTCCAAATAAGGTATACAGCAAGGGGGCCGCATGTCCTTTGGAAAGTACAAACCGGTCATTATAATTGTTGAGGGGCTGCTTCAGATCATAGGTGAAGTAACGGTCAAACAGAACCGTAGCCAGGTCTGCTGCGGAAAGACAGGAACTGGGATGTCCTGAACCAGCTTCGGTAGTAGAGACCATGCACCATTTGCGGACAAGTTTGGCTTTACTGCTAAGGTCTTTTTTTTCAAACATAGTATTGTATTTAGAAAGAGTGGGAAGAATATGAACGATATTACTCTTCTTACATGCAACTATGACGCCATGCATAACCTACTATCTTTTGATAAAAAAGATATTGCGTTAGGTGTAGCCGAATTTCAGTCACTGATCAATTGTTTATCAAAACCAAGCGAAACCAGTTTTTCATAAGCTTCCCAAACTTCTCCTGGTATTTGCTGGGGTACCTGGAAACCTTTGGCAGGATACAGCCTGATTCGTTGCAAATCACCCACCATGATGTTAATGACCTTTTCCATAGGTAGTTCAGGTGTCGTATAATTTTCCAGGCTCAATTGGGGAGAAGTGACACAGACGTTTTGACCAGGCCAGCATTTTTCAAAGGTGGCATAGCTTCTCCTCTCCATATATGGTTTTTGAACTAACAGGAAACTGTGGGGATGGATACCTTTCTCTTCAAGGAGTGCTTTGGTAAATAAAATGTTTTCCCCGGTATTGGTTGACCGGTTCTCAATGATGATTGATCCTGGAGGAACGCCCATATCTATAGCTATTTTGGCAAACAGATCTGCCTCCGCAACTTCCCATGATCCTTTGGTTAAGCGTCCGAGTCCCCCGGAAAATACCAGCAATGGGGCCCAGCTCCCAAGGAATAATGCCGCTCCTCTTTCCGCTACCCTGGTGTCGTGGCTTCCCAGTACAAATATGCAATCAGCCTTTTGCAACGCATGGCCCATATGATGATAGTCCCATAATACATGGGCAAGCTTCATAATTGCTGAAGTGATCATATTCGAAACTATAAAAAGAACTGTGAGCATTATAAAATTCATGTTGTATTAAGAGTATAAACTTTAATGAGCTTCTATTTGAACTCAATGGTTGAAGCCGCTTATAAAAAGTTTATTAACAGGAATGTCAATAAATTCCATGGTCTCTTTTCTGTGTAAATACAATAATCTCAATTCATTATGAACTCTTAGCACGCTATTTGAAACTGCAGGCGCATTATTCCTTAACCTTAAAAAAATAGTGAATGAAAAAATTCATTTTGATCGGAAGTACCCTGGCCCTATTGTTAACAGCATGCAAGAAAGATGATGAAACCAATATGAATGCTAGTGCGCAGGACCAGTCCTTTGTTACAAGTGCTTATATGAGTAACAGTGCTGAGGTCCGGTTGGGACAACTTGCAGTAAGTAAGTCTTTGAATGCAGGAGTCAAAACATTTGCGCAACTGATGGTAAGCGAGCACGGGCAGGCACAAACGGAATTGAGCAGCATTGCCAACAGTATCAATGTTACTGTAAAGGACAGCGTAGATGCACAGCACCAGTTATTACTGGCCCGCCTTGACACATTACACGGTTTGTCTTTTGACACGGCTTATATCAACAGCCAGGTACGTGACCACCAGTCCGCTGTTACCCTGTTCCAGTCAGAGGTAAGTACAGGTACTAACCAGGCGGTAAAAGATTATGCCTCGAAGTATTTGCCACATATTCAAATGCATTTCAACATGGCTGATAGTCTCAGGGCTACGTTCTAAATTGATAGCATTGACATATTTTGTTTCAGCATGCCTCCCTCCCGGGAGGCATGTTTTTATACCAGTTCTTCTATTTTAATGCACTATCAATGGAAACCTGCTGGCATTTATCCGGCTTATATCTCCAGGTTAAAAGTCCTTTAACCACCTGTTTTTTACCCTTTTTCTCCCCTGAAAGCCCCTTTTTTGGAAGATGGCCGGAAGATTGTATACTTATCCACCGAAAAAGGAAAAACTATTTGGGCGTATTAATTGGATAACTGTAAATTAGTATGCGTTAAATTCGTGTTTTACTAAACCCAATTCAAATTCTAAGTATTATGGCAAAAGCTTCTAAGAAAGCAGCTCCTAAGAAAGCAGCTCCTAAAAAGGCAGCTACCAAAGCAGCCCCTAAAAAAGCAGCTCCTAAAAAAGCTACTGCAAAGAAAGCAGCTCCAAAAAAAGCAGCACCTAAAAAGGCAGCTCCTAAGAAAGCAGCAGCAAAAAAAGCAGCTCCAAAGAAATCAACCCGTAAGCCAAATGCAGCCTTCATGGCTCCTTTGACGCCAGACGAAACGTTGGCAAATGTGATCGGAAGCAAACCAGCTCCGAGAACAGAAGTGGTTAAAAAGATATGGGACTATATCAAAAAGAACAACCTGCAGGATAAGACAAACCGCAGGATGATCAATGCAGATGGTAAATTAAGACCACTGTTTGGTAAAGACCAGATCTCTATGTTTGACCTGGCCAAGATCGTTAATAGTCATATCAAGTAGTTCAAACCTGTAGTTTTCCGGGCCCTGGTAAGCAGTTCAAATGTTTGCCAGGGCAAGGCTACAGTTCTACAATCCCTCTCTCCTTCTACCTCATACCAGCTGTTCGTTATCAAATGGCATGTTATTTTAGTGCCTTCTTTTCATGACAGATACTACCAAGGTTGACGTGTGCCTGGTTGGTGCCGGCATCATGAGTGGCACACTGGGGATGTTACTAAAAGAACTGGATCCAGGTCTTTCCATGGAAATAATCGAGCGCCTCGATAGTGCAGCTGCCGAAAGTTCGGATGCATGGAATAATGCCGGTACAGGACATTCAGCTTTTTGCGAATTAAATTATACGCCTCAACGTAGTGATGGTTCCATTGATACCAGCAAAGCCATAAAGATCGCGGAGTCATTTGAAGTATCGAAGCAATTCTGGGCCAACCTGGTGGAGAACAAAGTGATTGCCTTACCAGGCAGCTTTATCCATTCTATTCCGCATATGAGCTTTGTTTGGGGCGCTGAAAATGTGGAGTACCTGCATAAACGTTATGAAGCATTGCAGGCATGTCATTTATTTCGCCAGATGCAATTTTCTGACGATGCCCGGGCTATAGAAAATTGGATGCCACTGGTGATGGAAGGCAGAGATACTGAAATGCCTGTGGCGGCCACGAGGATGGACCTGGGTACGGATGTCAATTTTGGGTCTTTGACCCGTTGCCTGTTTGAAAGCCTTGAAAAAAGAGGTGCTACTATCCATTTTGGACAGGAAGTATATGGTATTGACCGGGATGAAGACCTATGGACTATCAGTATCAAAAACGAAGAAACAGGTGAGAAAAGAAAGGTTAACGCAGGGTTTGTCTTTATTGGCGCAGGTGGAGGATCTCTTCCCTTACTATTAAAATCAGGTATCCCCGAAGCCAAAGGATATGGAGGCTTTCCTGTTAGCGGGCAGTGGTTGCGTTGTACCAATGAATCCATTATTGCAAGGCATGATGCCAAGGTATATGGACTGGCAGCAGTAGGATCACCTCCCATGTCCGTACCACATTTGGATACCCGCTATATCAAAGGAAAAAGAGAATTACTCTTTGGGCCCTTTGCCGGATTCACAACAAAGTTCTTAAAGCATGGTTCTGTGTTTGATCTTATAAAATCAATTAAGTTGAGCAACCTGAAACCAATGCTTTCAGCAGGTGCACATAATCTTCCCCTTACCAAATACCTGATTGAACAGGTACAATTGTCACCTGGAGAACGCATCGATGCATTGAAAGAATATTATCCCGGGGCTGTGATGAATGACTGGGAACTCGCCACAGCGGGCTACCGGGTCCAGGTTATCAAAAAAGATGAAGAGGAGGGAGGAATACTGGAGTTTGGTACCGAAGTGGTCAGGTCAGCTGATGGAACGATTGCAGCTTTATTGGGCGCATCACCAGGTGCATCTACTGCGGTATCCATCATGATCGGGCTATTGCAACAATGCTTTCCAAAAGAAATGGAAAAAGATGTATGGAAGGAAAAACTTTTGCAAATGATTCCTTCATATGGTAAATCTCTTGGACAGGATGCACAATTATCTCAGGAAATACGCAACTATACAAGCAGGGTCCTTGGTTTGAAGGTACCTGTAGCTGTTTAGTGTATATATAGCTTTCTGAAAAGATATATGCACGGTCTGCTTATTGTAATAGTTTTTTCATGATACCGGTAGTTGTAATTATTGCAGGCTTTATTTTATACGTTACCTATAAGACGAAAAGAACACCAGTGCCGCACACGGATTGGGAGCGCTTCCGGAGAAAAGGGACCGTGCCGCTTGATAGCGTCACCTGCAATGAATTGCAGGGTATTTATATGGTTGCGGATGGAAAGGAAGTCTTTGGCAATTCCTGTATTGTAAAATGGACCTATACTATTGAAAAAAACGGACCTGTCAACCATCTATCTTTTTTTGGTGGAAAGGAAGGAGCATTCATTATTTGCGAGGGCCGCAGAGATGGAAATGACATCCTGTTAAAAGGCTCGTGGAGGCAACTGACAGGTTCAGAAATTGGAACAGTGCAACTGGTGATCAGGAGCAGTAGTTTGAATGGTTTGGGCAAGACAGAATTGTCCATTGAGGGTTATTATGGAAGGAAGGAAGAACCACCACGGGAATCATTGTGTTTTTTATATCAACAACCAATACCCAATAAAAAGCCGCTGGATATACTGGCGCATAGAGGAGGTGCACGCAATGTAGATTTTTTGTCTACCTCAGAGAATTCTCTTGAGATGATGAAGATGGCAGCGCGCCTTGGAGCCAATGGAGTGGAAATAGATGTGCGATTGACTAAAGATGGAGTACCTGTGATCATCCACGACAGCTTTTTATCCATCCATACCATAAACAATGTGCTGTACGATGGACTGGTAAGCAACCAGACCCTGGCAGAATTAAAAGCTAAAGAATTAAGAAAAGGAGGACATATTCCCACATTGCAGGAGGCATTGCATACCATTCTTTACCAGACGCCCCTTGAAATAATATGGCTGGATATTAAAAAGGAGTGCGATCTAAAAGACATACGTGCATTGCAATTAGAATACATGCAAAAAGCCAGGGAGACAGGCAGGCAATTACATATTTACATTGGTATACCGGATAAAATGATACTGCAATGCTTCCGTTCGTTGGAAGATCACCAACAGCTACTTTCCTTAACGGAGCTTGATCCTGAAGTGGCAACAGCGATCAATGCCAATGCATGGGCACCACAATATACTGGAGGCTTCCAGGCAGAGCAGGTGCAACTAATGCAAACACAAGGGCGAAAAGTTTTTGTGTGGTCACTGGATGACCCCGCCATGATAGACCTTTATGTAAGGCAGGGCGGATTCGATGGGATTGTAACCAATTCGCCACCTGTCGCCTTTCATACTTATTATATGCCTGAGGAGAAAAATGTACCTGCCAATAGTTAGATATTAAGCAGCGGGATACAACTTAGTGAAGTCGAATGAACGTGTAGTTTCTTTTTCCCATGCCTGCACTGAAGCCTGTCCTGGTTTAACGGAGCGCACTAATTCTGCACCTCTGTGAACTATTTTCCTTCTTCTTTTTTCTGTGGATTCTTTACGCATTTCCATGATCACATATTTTCTTATTGTACTTTGAAAACTGTGCCAAAAATTAGTTTCGAAAGCAAATCAGGTCTATTTAGACTTGTATTTATTGTAAAATAAAATGGGTAATTATGTTTCGATTATGAAAATCATAAAAGAGCTTTAGCAGGATTTCAAAAGATGACCATATTTTGTTGACAGGTATGGACAAAAATGCAAATAATTCGATATTGCATCATCGTTTATACACTCCCGTTAGTATGTGCGTTATGCTTTTCCATAGAATATCGATATTCTTTTTCCTATACAATAAGTAAAAGGTAATGGCAGTGATAATGGGGAATGGAAATGCGGATCCTACACCTAAGGGGATAATGGCGATCATAAAGATGAAACCGCCAATTGTACCCAACCTGAATAACCATCCTTTCCATAACATGGATAATGCTATCAGTAATTGGCCAATAGCAATAGCAGCTATCAACCAGGCGCCATGCTGGCTGAACCAGCCACGAATAAAGTTTTTATAAAAGCCAATGAATGCAAGATCAGCAAAATTCACATACTCCTGCGGGCTCTGCATAGCCATATTCCAATTGGTGTAAGCGGCCCAGGCAAATAAAAGGAAAAGTAAAAATCGTGCAATACCAGGCCTGCTCCAGGCGAAATACAATATGATCAATGCTATTATATTGGAGATGATCAGTGCCAGCACATAAGCAGGATTGTTCCAACCATTCATAATTCAATAATTAGTGATGTAGATTTTTGTCTCCTAAATTTCTTTCACTAAACATTTATAACGAATGAGGGTGATCAACAGAATGTATGTTCGCCGTCAGTTGTTTACTTAAAAGGCTCTTTACCGTTGGGTAAAGAGCCTGAAATTCGATGAGTATTTTACTCTTTAAAACTAAAGCAGTTACTCTGTAAGACTAATGCTGCCAAAACTATGACCTACAGCTCTGCCTTCTGAAAGTCCTACAACTATTGAAGGAGCATAGTGTATGCCTCCATACCTGCGGGATGCTCCACTTTCATCTGCTACTTTATTAAGTGAAGAAAATGGTCTTGGAGCAAATCCCCTGAAGTCATAGGTATGATCTACCACTGGAAAGTTGTCTCCAAGCACATCCGTCAATGCCTGCATGGTTGCCCCTGTAACATAGGCATGTGCAGCAGGAAATTCGGGGTGTGGTGGGGTAGGGATCAGGGGAAACCAGTCGTGGTCAATGACTTTACGAATGTAGGTTACAGGTCTAACCTGGCTGTATTCATACTTGGACCGAAAGACTGTCAGCTGGGATTCACGCATAGCCAGGCTTGATTTTACAAAAGCCTGCGCGGCTACAGAAAGGCTGGCTCCTGACTGTTCCAATGCCTGGATAACAATATTCAAAATATGTCCCTGTGGTGTATAGCCTATATTCACACCAAGGTCATTCCAGTACAATGCCATGTTGCGCTGATCGGTGGTTAATGTTTTAGATACATCATAAACATCCTTTACCATATTATAAAAATCAGAGCCCACAACTTCAGAATAGGGATAAGGAGGCGCTGGAGACACACCTGTAGCATGAATGCTTAGGAATGGCCTTGCATTACCTAAGAAAGGATTAACTCCTTTTGCAAAAGCAGGTGGTGTAGGTTCCCAAAAGCCGATGCCTGTCTTGTACACATATCCTGTATTTCCAACGTTGAAATTGTCTGTCTTGGACCAATTATAGACGGCAGTAGCAATGGCGCGGCCATAGGCTTGCGATCTTTCAAAGCTTGTTGATCCCTGTGCAGGTGACAGCTTCTGGTTGTAAGCGTTTTCAAGCGAATCAATGCTTGCCAGGTTGGCTTGTGTTAAGCCTGGGTATAATGAACGCACCAGGCTGGCCATGGCGGCATTGGCTGCAACGGACCAGGAGTAACCCATATTATTTTCTTTTGCCGGCATTGCAGGCATCTGGTATAGGCGTGAAGAAAGACTCACAGAATTTTTAATACCGTGTCGTACAGATTCATAGAGCCCTATGCCTATATAGGCAAAATTCTCAGCATTGATGGCACCATTGGTGGCGGGGTTCGCAGAAAGGATCATACGCAATTGCAGTTTGTACCAATCAATGGCTACTGCTGCAGATTCTGATTCTGTTTTGTTGTTTGTTTTTTCTTTACTTACTGATAATTGGTTGTCATCAGTGGGCTGGTAAGGCAGATCTTTTTTGCAGCTGAATAAGATAAGCAGCAGAATACAGCTCAATGCCATGGGCAATGCGCCCATTCGAGGGAAGCAATACTTTGTCATGTAACTCTGGTTTTAGTGATGAATGAATGGAGTGACAATAGAGCCGGCAGTTTCTAACACAGAAATATTGGTGCAATTGGGATAGTATAAACAGCGCCATCATGGATAATTACTTCATCCGCAATTATTCTTGCTTACATAAGTATACTAGTATCGTAAGGTTTTTAAAAGGAAGATTTAAGAAAAAACAGGTGCGGATAACTGAACATTATATATGTCTATCAAAGCGCAGGATAAAATTTAAATAGAGCTCTTTCTGTGTTAAATAGGGGAGTGATAATTAATAATAAAGCTACAATTCTTTCAATAAATGTTTTAAAGAGGAGTAACAAAAAACTGTTCAGTTTTCAAGGCAGACCCCGCTTTCCTATTGTGAAAGAAAGATTTTTATTTCTAACTCAAACTCATGTGTATTTCACTTCTGGCAAAGTGTTTGGTTATATCCCCGGGAATAGGCGATATTCTATTGTTTAACATAAAATACTATAGTATGAAATTACAAGTCCTGAGCCTTGTATTGGCAACTGTATTCTTTTTCTCTTGCGGCACTACTTATAACAGCACAACTTCAAATGCCGCTTATGGTCTTCCTGCAAATATCAGAACAGGTTTTATAGCTAAATACCCAGATGCTACAAATGTTACCTATACCCAGTTTGATGCGGCTAACGCACCCATTGATTGGGAATTAAATGGATGGTCGCCATTAACCAATAGCGATTATACGGTAAGTTTTGATATGGGTGGACGTAAATACAATGCATGGTACACTGCAAATGGCGCCTGGGTAGGAACAACCTATGCAGTCACAGATTACACAACCTTACCTTATGTTGTGAACACCATGTTAAAAGACAAGTATAAAGACTATACGATCGAATCTGCACAAAGAGAATCATGGAAAGACCAGGTTGCATATGAATTGAACCTTGCGAAGGGTGATGCTAAAATGAAAGTTTTAGTAGATGCGAATGGTAACGTGCTGAAAGAAAAAACAAAATAGCAACAAGCAGTATCAATTTGATGGTAAAAGAAAAGCTCATGTTTGATCATGAGCTTTTCTTTTGTATATAGGTGATTGTAAAAATCCTACCATTTCAATAAGGCACTTGCCCAGGTAAATCCACTTCCAAAGGCGGCAAGGCAAACCAGGTCGCCTTTTTTTATCCTGCCTTCCTGCCATGCTTCGCATAAAGCGATGGGTATAGAGGCGGCTGTAGTATTTCCGTATCGCTGTATATTATTATACACCTGTTCATCTGTTAATCCTAATTTATGCTGCACATACTGGCTGATGCGCAGGTTGGCCTGGTGGGGCACCAATAAGCTAAGGTTTGATGGCTTGTAGCCATTTTGATCAAGGGCTTCCATGATCACTTCAGGAAATTTAACAACAGCTTTTTTAAAAACCGTTTGTCCATCCATGTTAGGGAAGAGCTGTGCTTTATCAATCATGGCATGACTCATAAACATTTCTGCTACTTGAGCATCATCAAAATCTGCCAGGTCTTCCTTCCAGTGATTAGCATGTGTGCCGGGATTGTACATAGCCAGCACTTCAGCCTCTGATCCATCGCTGTGTAAATGGGTGCTAAGTATTCCCCGATCTTCTTCTGTTGGCTGCAAAACAACAGCCCCTGCCCCGTCACCGAAAATTACAGAGACATTTCTGCCCCTTGTGGTAAGGTCAAGACCAAAGGAATGTTTCTCACTTCCCACAACAAGGATGTTTTTGTACATGCCCGACCTGATGAACTGATCTGCTACACTAAGGGCATAAATAAAACCACTACATTGGTTACGCACATCCAGGGCACCCACTTCTTTCATTTTCATAGCCCTTTGCAACAATACGCCGCAGCCGGGAAAATAATAGTCAGGGGAAAGGGTAGCGAATACAACAAAGTCAATTTCCTCCGGTTTCACCCCCGCTCTTTCCATGGCCATCTTTGCAGCTTCCACACCCATAGTGGTAGTCGTTTCTTCTGTACGGTGGGCAAACCTCCTTTCCTTAATTCCTGTACGCTCCTGTATCCAGGCATCACTGGTATCCATATATTTGGTGAGGTCTTGATTGGTAACTACTTGTGCGGGTACATACATTCCTATTCCGGCTATTACAGATCTGGGCATTGCAATCATTTATTTAAAAGTAATATTTCTAAGGTTGATTCAACAGAATAGCAATAATGACTGGCACTTATTTCAATTAATTATATAGTAAATGATTGGCAAACTATCCCCACCAGAAAGCAGCCGCTATCAGGCAATAGAGGCCGATCAGTGCCAACCCTTCCATCCAGATAGATTCCCCGTCAAAGACGATGAAAGCTGTTACAATAACTGCCAATGCCAGAACTGCCAGCAACATGGGCGACAGTACAAAGGAAAGAATAGCTCCCCCTAAAAAGAATGAGAGTAAAACCAGAAGTGGGAACAATCCAAGAGCGATCTGCAGGGAACTGGTAAGTATCACACTAACAGCGTAATCAGCCTGGTTGCGGATGGCCAGTTGAATGCCCACAAGATTTTCAACTGCATTGCCCGCAATAGCCACGATCACCAATCCTGCAAATGTTTCATTGATGCCTAATGTGCTCATGGCAGGTTGTAAGGCTACTACAAACCAGTCGGATACAAAGGCTGCACCGGCACCAGCAAGGCTCAATAAAGTTATGGTCAGGCTGAGTGGCCAGGGAGGTGTTCCATTTTCTTTATGCGGTGTGACTACTGCCTTATCCTGTTTTAAAAAGAAATAAGTGCTGGCGCCAAAGAGTATCAATAATATGATGGCTACGAATATATCCAGTGCATTCAAATGGGTTTCCGCTTTTGTATGCATCATGTGCGTTAGGGTTGGAATTGCTAATGCTCCAAATGCCAGGATCATTAAAGTAGCGATCATTTTGGGCGGCCCGGATTTAAAATGTTGTGTTCCGTTCTTCAGTCCTCCAAAAAACAAAGCCAGCCCAAAAACCAATAAGGAATTTCCCAATATAGAACCGATCAATGCCGCCTGCACTACTTTAGACAGGCCTGCCCTTAATGCGAAAATGCAAACAAACAATTCCGGGAGATTGCCCAGCGCTGATTGCAGGATGCCGGTGGCGCCTGGTCCCAGGCGCTTTCCTAATTGCTCTGTGGCATCACCTACAATCATGGCCAGTAATGATAATGCCGCTGCTGTTGTGATAAAGGCTATCAATGGATTGGCCTCAGTATAATGTAATACAGCCGCAAGGGTGGTAGCAATTGTAGCTGCCAGGATGATCCCTTTCTCTTTTTTCTCCATTGTTTTTTCTGCCTGTTTATTTATAGTGAGTGATAAAATTACCGGACCATGATGGAGGATTAATGAATTGGCTTATTCTGTTTTGTAATATTTGGGCTTTGCCAGTTTTTCGGGTGCCCCGGTGGTTTTTAATATGCCAGTAAGCAAAGTCTTCCAGATAAGATTAAAAAAGCTGGCATGAGGGTCACGGGTAAAGGAAGTAACAGGGTTACGCGCCGCTTCATTAGCGGATGGGTTGTCATTTTTTATAACGAAGGCATTGGCCAGAAATCCTGTGATATGTTTTTTGTTTAAGCCGCCATCTCCTCCCTTGTCCTTTTCCAGGGGAATGATCTTAAGGTCTTTATACAATATCAATGTTTTCCCGGTAGCACTAGACTGATCTCCCTGTTCCTGTGCCTTAATTGATTGCACCGTACCACTCTTCAATAGGAACATACCTAAAGGTTCTGAAACAGGGGTGATCATACTGCCATCAAACCCTTTCACATTTATATCTGCAGTGAATGCCCCTGTTTTATATCGTGCCATATCAAAATGAAGCGTAAGGGAGGCTGGTACCTTTCCTAATATGATTCCATTAGCCTTTACGGTAGTGGTTTTATTTTTTTGTATAGCCGAGGGTAGGTTGGTAAGATTCAATACTTCTCCATTTAAGTGGCTAATATGTACAATCCCAGTTTTTTCTGAGAATGGATTGTATTCCTCATATTGAAGATCCAGGTTTTTACATTTCAAGGCTGAAATATGAACAAGCATTGGCAATTTCATGATCAACTGCGATGGGAAGGAATTCAACTTAGGTTTTCCGGGTGGTAGTGACCTGTCAAAATAAATAGCGAACCGGGCATCACTGATCTCGGCTTGTTCTGCAAATATTTTTTCCCTGTTGACCAGGTTCCACCAATCAATTCCCTGCATACGCAGGGCAGGTATTGTTAATTCGTATCGCTCTTTCATCACACACTGCTTTTTAGCGAATTCTTTTTTACCCAATCGGGGTTTAAGATTTAAATGGCTGGCAGCAAAGGAAGACTGAGTAGGATTTACAGATATTTCATCTATGGCCATGTCATACATTCCATCCCTGGTGGAGGTCCTGTAATTTTTCATGGAAAGTTCAGCGGTCTTTGCAAACATGAAGCGTTTCTTATCGTATTGTGTTGTTGAATCCATTAAAATATCAGCAAGTCGCACCTGGATACCTTCAAGGCTGGATGCTTTGCTTCCATTAGGTTTATGGATGACTAATTTGCCTCCATCTACCAGGATGCGGTCTATGCCAAGGTGTTCCAGTTTTTCTTTCAAACCCTGGTATAAAGTGGGTGGTTTTTGCCCTGGTTCAGAGGTTGACCCGGGATATATGTCTATAGAAGGTGCACTGATCTTTATAGATTTCAGATCAAGGTTTTTAGTATCAAGGAAATCCTTCAAGCCCAGGCCTTCGATTTTCAACTTTCCAAGCATGATCCGAAATACTTGCGGAGGAAGTTGCCCTGATTGCTTTAGTTGTAATAGGACAGCCGTATCAGGTATCAATTCTGCATGGTTAATAGTTACTGTTGCATTAAGAACATCTGGTTCTACTTCGTTGATAGACAAGTTATAAAGCCCCCCTGAACCTGATTTCACTAATTGCTGCAGTTTGCTAATGAACATCGGCCTCAGGTCAGCAATACTTTCTGCTTTTTTGGGCTTATTGAGCGGTGATGCAGCTGCAGCTGGTTTAAAACCAGGCGTACTAACCGAACGGCGTAGGTACACGTAGGCTGATAATACGATCAATCCAATAACCAGGATGATGATGCTGATTTTTTTCATCAGCAGGATAGTTTCAATTATTACACCAATTACAGGTAACTACTTTCTGCTCATCATGTTTAAATGCAAGGAGAAAAAATACCAGTCGATTAAACAATTCAATAATCTTAACCGATTCTATTATTTTTGATGCCGGATCAAGGTATATTTTGTGTAAGGTTTTGGTCCCATACCTGCCATGCTAATTATTTACCGCTGGAAGCCTTCATTAAAACTTCAAGCTCAATTCTATAAACCAGATTTTTAATGGGTTGTAAAATCGTTACATCCGTTGCCCTGAGCGTGACATTATTATTGCAGGTAATGGTTTTTGCCCAGTCTCAAGGCATACAATACCCTGCAATGTTGAAAAATTCCTATTTCACTGTTAGTAGTGGCTCGGTTCAGTATGCATTTTCAGATGAAAATCTCAATAAAGGATTTACCGCAGCATCTATATCTATTGGCCATCCGGCCGTACAGGTGGGATTGTTTGGTCATTATTTCAATCCTTACCTTGCTGCTGAAATAAGCTACCTGCGCCCGGTTTTATGGACCCAATATATTAATGTAAATGGTGATCAGCAAAAACACTCTGTTTTTATGAGTGTGGGTACTTTAAGTGCAAAATCCTTCATGCCTATTTCCCGCAGGTGGACGGCTGATGGAGAAGTAGGAGTGGCGCTGGTAACGAGGAAAGGATTTGGAGTAGCGGGAGTTAAAGCACTGAATGACGTTGCTTTTACTTCTGTAGTACTTGGGGGTGGTTTTAATTATCAACTTTCTCCCACAACAGAAATATTTATTAAGGGAGTATTTTCCCCAGAAGCAGAAGAAGTGAATCAACCTGCAACGAGTTATTTTGGCACAGGATTCAGATTCATTATGCGTCCTCTTTCTAATGAAAAAGCAGAGCGCATTGCCAGTTCTCCCTATTATTTTCCTAAAGCAATTTTACAAGCAGGTTATTGTAATAACCTGGTTGGTTATGGAGTAAATGACATGGTTTCAAAAAAACTCCCGCTTTTTTGGGCCGGGGATGTATATATACAAAAAGGTTGGGCGCTTCGTTTGCAAAGAGAAGTGTTTCATACTAGGAAGTTTTTTAGCCTGGCTTTTGGAGGTGGTGCCGGATATTGGGAAAGCAGTAAGGAAGCCCAGAAAATATTTACACTCTCGGCCTTTCCTGTATTTAGGTTCAACCTGTTACACAGTAAGCCTGCAGATGTTTATATAGATTATTCCGTAGCAGGACCCAGCTATATTTCCAGGACCACTATTGACCAGGAACTCACAGGTAAGCATTTTACTTTCCAGGATTTTATGGGCATGGGTTTCTTTGCGGGCAGACATAAAAGAATGAATCTTGAAATGAACATTAACCATTACTCCAATGGAAACCTGTTTACGGAAAATCCAGGGCTAACCATCCCGCTTACATTTAACCTTGGATATGTGCTGTAGCTTTCAGTGAAGATGTGTCAAGTTTTAACTGATTGAAGAATTGATCTTGTTCTACCACCCGTATTTCCCCTGGCTGAAGATTTCCCAATTCCATATTTTCAATAGATACCCTGATCAGTCTCAGGCAACGATGACCGGCGGCCAATACCATTTTACGCACCTGGTGAAACTTGCCTTCTGTTAATGTGATCAAAAGCCATGTGGTTGTAAGGCTTGCCTTATGTGTACCATCTGCAATGAATTTGAGTTCCTCATATTTCACCAGTTCTACCTCACAGGGCGGAGTCCGGTAAATAGCACCTGCTCTTATCCTGATATCTATACCAGAACTTAAGCGCTCCAGGTTTTCGTTGCTCATGCGATGTTTCACCTGCACCAGGTAGGTACGCTTGTGCGGTATATTACTTTGAAATAACAGGGCTGTAACTTTTTTATTGGTGGTCAGCAGTAATAAACCTTCAGAATTTTTATCCAGCCTGCCGATAGCATGTGTGCCTTCAGGGAATGAATAGGAAAGATCGCCCAACAGGTCGCCCGGAAATGGACTTACAAATTGTGATTCCATTCCTTTTGGCTTATTCAAAACAAAGTAATGAAAAGGCTTATGCATCGTGGAAATGTAGGGAATTATATGATTTTACCTGGCTAATTAAAGGAATTTTTTGGCATAAAAATGCTAAAAATGGCAAAACATTAGCTTGAACTAAAATACCTTTGCAAGCTAGCCTTAATCTTTTATCTCGCAGCGAAACCTTCTCAGAGGTTGTTCACTAAGGATAAGTTGGAAGAAGAAGGAAGCCAGTTGAAAGTGATAGTGGCGGGCATTATTCTTGTTCTCACACGCTTTCAATTGTTTTTGAAGAAACAACCTTAAAACGATCTATGTTACATTATACATCCACAAAGAATGAGTTGGAAAAAAATATGGAAGTGATCGGCGGCATGCAGGATATTGCTGCCCACGCTGTTGACACCATATTAGTTGATCCCCAAACCTGCTGGCAACCCTCGGATTTTTTACCGGATATGAGCACTGATGGTGCATTGGAGCAAGTGGCAGCTTTGCAGCAGCGTGCCTCCGGGTTACCTCCCGAGGTCATTACCTCACTGGTCGGTAATATGATCACCGAAGAAGCGCTTCCTACCTATCAGACATTTTTTAACCTTGTAAAAGGTGTTAATGAAGAAGGCAATATTGCCAGTGATAAGGGTTGGGTTCGCTGGTCTAGGTCCTGGACGGCTGAAGAGAACCGCCATGGTGATCTGCTGAATAAATACCTCTATCTTTCTGGTCGTGCAGATATGAAACAAGTGGAGATCACTATTCATAATCTTATAGGAAATGGATTTGACCCACAAACCGAAGGTGACCCTTACCAGGCCATGATCTACACTTCTTTCCAGGAAAGAGCTACACGCATCTCCCATGTTAATACCGGGAAGCTGGCAGATAGAAATGGAGATATAGTGCTTTCAAGGATCTGCAAAACGATCGCAGGCGATGAAGGCAGACATGAAAAGGCTTATAAATCTTTCATGTCACACATTTTTGAAATTGATCCTGATGGCGCACTACTGGCCTTTGAAAAAATGATGAAAAAGCAGATCGTTATGCCAGCCATTTTGATGGATAATGCAACTACAGATAACCTGTTCACAAGATTCTCTGCCATTACCCAGAAATTAGGCATCTATACTACATTCGACTATGCTTCAATCATAAAGCACCTCACCGATCTGTGGAAGGTGGAATCACTCACTGGGCTTAGTGATTATGCTGCCCGTGCCCAGGATTATCTTTCCACACTTGCAGACCGTTACAAGCGTATTGCCGAAAGAATGAAAGAACCGGAAGCGGTTAAGCTTGCCTGGTTGGTAAAATGATCATACTTATTGTAAATATTTGCCCGGGGTTTTACTCCGGGCTTTTTTATTCTATGCCTTGAAAGTTGATTCCCATAGGCTACGCATGTAGATAATCCCTTTTTGCCTGGCAAATTGAATATTGCGTTGGGGGATTTTCTCTGTGCCGGGGAAAGAATCAATGGCACGGCTCACACTCTCTTCACGTAACAAATGCAGCATTGGGTAGGGTGACCGGTTGGTATAATTAGAAGGGTCATCTTTGGAGGAACCTCCAAACAGGTAA
This sequence comes from Flavisolibacter ginsengiterrae DSM 18136, assembly GCF_059568575.1. NCBI lineage: Bacteria > Pseudomonadati > Bacteroidota > Chitinophagia > Chitinophagales > Chitinophagaceae > Flavisolibacter > Flavisolibacter ginsengiterrae. Next base: position 48,527 of record NZ_JCANTR010000023.1, on the reverse strand, counting down.
TCAGGATGAAAGCTTGCAATTTGATATACACCTTCTTTATCCTGGTCTTCGAGAAATGATTCTGCCAGTTCCACCAATCCAAGGTAATCATCAAATAGAGCAAAGCTACCCGGGAAAATAAGGAACATGGTTTCTATTTGCTCATTAGCATCCAGTAAATCGAAGGCTTTCGCCAATGCCACAAGCACTGATTGGGGATCTGCGTTTGCCAGCACTTCAAAATGTATGGTCCCGGCTTTAACAACCGGCGCGGCAAAAGGGCAAAAATTGCAACCCACCACCACATCCACAATCCATTTATTGGTTTGTGCTATAATGTGCTCAGCTTCTGTCATTGTTTTTTTATTTTGTTATTAAAATAAGGCAATGTAATTGATAATAAAGGGAATAGAGTACAACCTATCTATGAAACTTTTAGTATATATACTACTCATGAAGAAGGAATAATACTTTGGCATGGTCTTTTGAATTCATGTATCTTAGTTAAATATTAATAATAACCCTAAAGGAAAACCCATGAAACGCAGTTTAATTGTTTTGAGTGCCTTCACATTTTTGATAGCTTGTAATAACGGCCCTAAAACACCAGCCACTACTTACAGCCTCTCTGATTCCCTGAAGTTCGTTAATGATACTACCGGTTTAGCAGCCTACCAGGCCTGGAAAGCAGAGCATGAATTAGGCGTAAACAAAGACCAGCCAAACGAAAAGGTAAACACGGCTGCAGTATCATCTGCTAAAGAGTCAACACATAGATCTACAACCAGGAGTTCCGGAAACTCTGGTTCAGGCACATCATCATCAGGAACTGCTTCCTCTGGATCAGGTTCTTCTGGATCAACCGGAACAGCCGCCCCAGCTAAAAAAGGATGGAGTAAAACAGCTAAAGGTGCCGTCATTGGCGGTGTGGTTGGTGCAGGCGCAGGTGCCGTCATCAATAAAAAGAACCGTGGTGCCGGTGCAGTTATAGGTGGTGTAGTTGGTGCCGGTGCAGGCGCTGTAATTGGTCACGATATGGATAAAAAAGATGGTCGTCATTGATCATAATAAAATGAATAATAAAAGGCGCAACCCCCGGTTGCGCCTTTTTTATGGATGTGACTTGACTTGTCTCTTGTAGTTCTCAGGCAAAGCAACTGCTGGGTGCTGCCCATTCAAACTTTGCTGTAAAATGCCTTAATACGGGTGCTTCTTCTGTGATGCGTAAACCTTGCAGCTCCGTTCTTTTCTCAAACACTTCCAGTATTACCTCCGCCACGTAATCGATATGACTTTGAGTGTACACTCTCCTGGGAATGGCCAACCTTACCAACTCCATAGGAGCTGGAATCAGGTTTCCACCTTGATCATATTTACCAAACATCAGTGATCCTATTTCAACACTGCGAATGCCTCCTTCTACATACAGTGCACATGCAAGCACCTGCCCGGGGTATTGGTCTATGGGTATATGTGGCAGGAAAGCCTTTGCATCCAGGTAAACGGCATGGCCACCTGCGGGCTGCATAACCGGCACACCTGCATCAATCAACTTGTTCGTCAGGTATTCGATGCTGCGTATCCGGTAGGCCAGGTAATTTTCATCCATCACTTCCTCCAGTCCTATAGCTATAGCTTCCAGGTCGCGACCGGCCAGTCCGCCATAAGTTGGGAAACCTTCGGTAATGATCAGAAGGTTCCTGCATTCTAATGCCAACGTTTCGTCATGCATGGCAATGAAGCCCCCGATATTAGCAAAAGCATCTTTTTTAGCACTCATAGTGCAACCATCAGCATATGAAAACATTTCAGCTGCAATGCTTTCAATGCTCCTGTCCGCATAGCCTTCTTCCCTGATCTTTATAAAATAGGAATTTTCAGCAAAGCGGCAGGCGTCAATGAACATCGGTATGCCATGCTTTTCGCAAACAGCTTTTACTTTCCTGATATTCTGCATACTGACAGGTTGCCCTCCCCCGGAATTATTCGTTACAGTAAGGATGCATAAGGCAATATCAACGGCGCCCTTCTCCTCAATCAACATTTCAAAAGCTTCCACATCCATATTGCCTTTGAAGGGTGCAGGTATGGATGGATATTTTCCTTCTTCGCACAACAGATCGATGCCCGTGGCCCCGGAACATTCAATATTCGCTCTTGTCGTATCAAATAAAGTATTGCTTACAATATACTTTCCGGTTCCGCCCATTACACTGAAAAGGATCTTTTCAGCTGCCCTTCCCTGGTGCGTTGGAATTACCACAGGCATCCCGGTAAGCTCACTGATGGTTTTTTCAAAGCGGAAAAAGCTGGGACTTCCTGCATACGATTCATCTCCCTGCATGATGCCGGCCCATTGATTACTGCTCATGGCGCTGGTGCCGCTGTCGGTCAGCAGGTCTATCAACACATCCTTTGACCTGATCAGGAAGGGGTTATAAAAAGCTTTTTCTAATATGTTTTTTCTTTCTCCTGGTGTAGTGAAATATATAGGTTCAACGGATTTGATCCGGAACGGTTCAATAATGGTTCTCATATCAATAATTAAATGAAAGAATAATAGAAATAAGGTGGAAGAGGGAGCCTGCTTAGGTGGGTTTTTTAATAATGTTTTTCCACGTTCTCATATCAACAAAACTACATATTCCATCTCGGCACTCTTATGATTTTAATCAGAGTCCCCTATTATATGTTCTACAACAGGTTTTTTTATTGCTACAACTGATAACCATCATATGTTAAGCTGTACGGCGCTTTTATATTTGAATAAACTAACTAACTGCTTATATTTTTCATTCCTTTCCCTTTGAATCCAAATAAGAATTGCTTTATTAATTGCAGTCAAGGGCATTGAACGTTACGTAAGGGGTCGCAACCAATATTGATCATCGCAACACAACCTTTCCCGGCACTGCTATAACAACCACCAGATGCTGGCAAGAAAAAAGCATAAATATAATTGGCCGGTTTTAAGCTTTTTTGTTACTGCCAGTCTTTTGCTGGCATTAAGCCTGCTATCTTCCAACCAGTTCCAGGTGCAGAAAAATTCTTCCAACTGGGTGACACATACCTACGAAGTAAAGATCAAATTGCAACTGCTTCTCAACGGGATCAGGGATGCGGAATCCAACGCAAGGGGTTATTTTCTCACTTCCGATAGCATGTTCGCCAGGCAATACCTTGCATCTGTAACTGCTATTCCCAGGGAGCTGGAAGCATTGCAAGCAATGATTCCTGCTCATAAGGAAGAAGAAGATTATTACAAAAGCATTCGCCTGCTTGTAGAACGAAGGATCAGTGAATTGAACCTGGCATTTAAAAGCTATAATTCTATATCCAGCCAGGAACTTAATCAATTGCTGATCAGGGGAAAATATCTTTCAGATATAGTAACCTCACAGGTGTTGCATATGCAGAACTTTGAAGACAGGTTGCTGAATGACCGCTTCAGGAATTGGGAAAAGCAGGAATGGCAGGCATCACAGATCAACTTATTCCTTTCCGTATTTTCTTTTGTGGTATTGATCGCTTCATTTATTACCATGCTCAATGAACGTGATCACAGGCATCGTTCTGAAAATATAGCAGGCATACTGGAAGAAAAAGTAAAGGAAAGAACTGAAGAAGTGGAACACAAGAACAGGGTGCTCTATTACCAGAATGAAGAACTGGAAAAAAGAAATGAGGAACTTTCATCGTTTAATTTCATTGTCAACCATGACCTGAAAGAACCACTGCGCAAGATCCGTATATTTTATGACAGGATAGAGGAAATTGAAGGATCAGAATTTTCACCAACTGCCAAAGTCTATTTTAAAAAGATCAATGAATCCATTACCCGCATGCAAAGGCTGTTGCATGATGTATATGCCTATACAACCTTGAATATTGCAGATAAATTCAGGGAGACAGATTTGAATGCTGTATTGGAAAAAACGCTTAAAACCTTAGAAGAAGATATACAAAAGCACGGTGCACTGATTGAATATTCAAAACTTCCCAGGCTCTTTGCCATTCCTGATCAAATGGAGCAGTTGTTTCATAACCTACTAAGCAATTCACTGGTCTTTTCCCGAAAGGATGTACAACCCATTATCAGTATCAGCGCTGAAAAAGTCACTTGTACCAAGCAAATTTATGACTCTTGCTGGGAAATAAGTTTTAGAGATAATGGAATTGGTTTTGACGCAGAGCATAAAGAAAACATATTCAGGGTATTTAAAAAGCTGCACCAGGGGCCTGAATATTCCGGAACGGGTATGGGGCTTGCCATCTGTAAAAAGATCGTAGAAAATCATAAAGGTGTGATCATAGCTAATTCCAGCATTGACGAAGGATCAACCATAACTATATTATTTCCAGATAACATCAATTCAAATGTTGCAGCAACATTACCGGGTCAAAAAATGATGGCCTGATTACACTACCGGGATAGTATTTATTATATTTAATAGAACGCCTGTAACCTCATTCATTTCCTAACGTCTTATACATTATTAAAATATAACTATGCGCCGCCATCTCTTTATTTTCACCCTCCTGGTATCCTATACTATTTCCTGCATTGCCCAGTCCATTACTCCTTCACTGGATTCACTGGTAAATGTTTACGCCAGTCAAAAAGGATTTAATGGTTCTGTACTGGTAGCTCAAAAAGGCAAAATATTACTGGAGAAGGGGTATGGCTATAAAAATGTGGAGCAAAAAACAAAGGTTGATGCCAACAGCCTGTATCAGTATGGATCTATAACCAAACAATTTACTTCCGCTCTTGTCATGTATTTGCAGGAGAAAGGGAAACTGAACATCAATGACAAGCTGAGTAAATATTTTCCTGAATTGCCCTTTGCAGATAGTGTGACCATCTATAACCTGCTGACTCATACCTCGGGGATCTTTAATTATACCAATAATGGTGATTTCATGAAAACAGAGGCTGTCAAGTCAGCAAGCAGGGAAAAGATATTTGCATTATTTAATAACAAGCCCTTGGAATTTGCTCCCGGTTCCCGATTCAGCTACAGCAATTCGGGTTATTCCCTCCTTGGTTATATTATTGAAAAAGCCAGTGGGGTCCCTTATGAAAAGCTTATGCGACAAGTGATACTGGAACCACTTGGATTAAAAACGGCAGGTTTTGACTACGCACACAATACTTCTCCTGAACGAACCATTGGATATAATTTCATTAGGGATGATAAGTTTGAAGCGGCAGGCATAGTTGATTCGACTGTTGCCTATTCTGCTGGCTCTTTGTATGGTAGTGTGAAGGATCTGTACGCATGGCACCAGGCATTGCAGAAACATGTGTTGTTATCTTCTGCCTCATGGCAAAAGGTGTACACGCCATTCCAGTCAAAATATGCCCTGGGCTGGGGTATGGATAGTGCTTATGGAAAACTGGTGGCACAACATGGAGGAGGCATTTTTGGATATACTTCTATGATCAGGCGTTTTCCAGACGATGATGTAGTGGTTATCGTTTTAAGCAACAACAGCTCCCAGCATACCGGTGATATCGCCAATAATCTTTCTGCCATCGTTTTTAATCAGCCGGTGGCATGGCCCAAAGAACACAAATTTGTGCAGGTGCCTGCAGAAAAGCTTAAGGCCTATGAAGGCGAATATGAGATAGGGCCCAATTTTATATTGAAGATAAGTTTGGTGAACGGCATACTCCAGGCTGAACCCACCGGGCAGCCCAAAACCGAGTTACAGCCTGAAGCAGAGGATACCTTCTATATTGCTGTTGCAGATGCACAACTCATATTTGAAAAAGATGCTTCAGGTAAGGTTACCGGAGCAAAACTGATACAGGGAAACAGGACCAACCCTATTAAGAAGATCAAATAGAGATCGAATGATCAATGCCGGGAGTCAAAGCTTATGTATTCACAAGCTTATCTCTTTCATTAAAATGATAAGCCCTACCAATCCATTAGCTCCCAAGCGCTGGTATAGGCATTATTTTGTTGGGCATAGGCAATAAAGTCTGCATAAAATTTTGCCTGTGCCAGGGTAGCACTGTCACCTACCACGACCAGTTTTTTACGTGCTCTTGTCATAGCCACATTCATCCTCCTGATCTCTGAAAGAAAGCCAATATTATTGTCTGCATTGCTCCTTGTCATACTGATGAAAATGGCATCCCTTTCCTGGCCCTGGAAGCTGTCAATGGTGTTTACGGTTATGTAGTCGCGGTAGCCATCCCATTCAGAATTTTCTAATATCGCATGGCGCAGCAATTCAACCTGGTGCTTATAAGGTGATATCACTCCTATGGAAGGATGGTTAGCCAAATGCGTTTGCTGTTGAAGGTTTTTCATCAATTGCAGCAGTTGTTTTAATAGAAAACCTGCTTCCTCGGGATTGCTGATGCTGGTGCCTTCCCATTTTTCTTCATAGCCACATCCGGCAGTATCAATAAATAATAGTGGCTGATCATTTTCAAGAAGGAGCCGCCGGGCAACAGAAGGATGCGCCTGCAACCTCCCCTCGTAAAACTCCCGGGAAGAAAATCCCATGATGGTCTCATGCATTCTATATTGCTCTTCCAGTAATACAACGGCTTCCGGATGCAGGGCAACTTCTTTTTCCAATAGGGTATTAGCCAGGCCTTCCTTTGCTGCCTCATCAGACTTGATAGTAGGAGGCAATTGAAAATGATCCCCTGCCATCACCAGCTTTTTTGCTTTCAGGATCGGTATCCAGCAGGCGGGTTCCAGTGCCTGTCCTGCCTCATCTATCACCACGGTTTTGTATTTCCTGTTACGGACAGTATAATGATTGGCCCCCACCAGCGTTGCGGTGATCACCTGCGCCTTAGCCAGCGTATCATCAATGATGTATTGTTCCGTGCGTTCCACTTCTTTATTGATGTTCCTTGCTTCGGCAAATAATGCTTTGCGCTGTTCACGTTCTTCCTTTCCAAAATTGCGCTTATACTTCTGCGCCAGATCCCTGTACTCCGATGCCTGTTTTTTCAACCGCCTGATCTCTTTGGCAGAAGGGTGGGAAGCTATTTTATTGTCCAATGTCATGGACATGAGCCGTTCTGATACCCTGGCCGGGTTGCCCACACGCACCACGTTCAGGCCTTCATCTGAAAGCTTTTCTGTGAGCAGGTCCACAGCTGCATTGCTGGGCGCCACCACCAGCACCTGCTCATGTTCCTGCTGCACCAGGCATCTAATGGCCTGCACCAGCGTTGTGGTCTTGCCGGTGCCGGGAGGTCCGTGTACAATGGCCAGTTCATTCGCAGAAATGATCTTTTCTACCGCTCTTTGCTGGGTACTGTTTAAATGTTGTAAATAGGGTAGCAGTACATGCGCTTCAATCTTTGGATGAAAACCCGGCTTTTTGTCTCCTGTAAGTATTCTGACCAACAAACCTTCTTCATGCTTTTCTGCAATTAATGGGGCCTGTTTTAGCGCATTCTCCATTTCGGCATAACTGTTGGCATCAAAAACCACATCCACTCCCAGCTTACCATTGCGAGACCATTCGGGCAATTCATCTGTCCGCAGGCTGAACTTCATCCGGTTGCCGCTGATATAGGTGACAGTCCCTTCAATTCGGTCCTGGCGCGGATCATGATTAGAAAACAGGGCTACCGACATACCGAAGCGAAACTGGTGAATAATATCAGTATGTGTAGTCCGCTCCACTTCTACGCTCAGGTAATCTCCATGACCTAACTCAGTATCTTTTATGGCCACAGGATACCAGGTCATTCCATTCTCCCTGCGGTCCGTCACCGGTTGATTTTCTATCAATTGCTGGTAAGAGACCTTATCCTCTTCCTTCTCCACCCTCAGTAAATGGAGCAGCCTTTTGAAATAGTCCATCAGGCAAATATAGTAAGTCAGTAGCCGCGACTGGTTCGTCGTTTGTAGTTCGTCGTTTGTAGTTTCTTAGGTGAATTGACCTACAAAATGATTGCACATAACAGTTAGGTATAACCTAACAAACCAGAAACAAAAAACCATAAACCATAAACTCTTTAGTTTCTTACTAAAACCACCTTCTCCGTACCCCATCCTTTATCCTCCATATAATATTTCACCAGGTAGGTTCCGGCAGGGTGGTTCCCGAGATCCAGTTGCCATTTGCTTTGTTTGTTGGAAACCTCCATGCGCTTCAGCATCTTGCCTGCAAAATCAGTTAAATATATTTCCTTAATTGGTTCGGGGGCTTCAATGCTGATCCTTCCTGTGGAAGGATTGGGAAACACTATTACCTTACCTGTATTTTTCACGAGGTCATTAACAGGCTCTTTACGGTCCTTGCCATTGCATGCAGGCATGTATATCATTTCACCAATCAGCCTTTGCACGAGGGCATTCAGTAGTTCTACTTTAAATTCATCTGTTGTTGGCTTGATATGTTTATTGCCAATGCCACTATCGTCAGTTAAAAACACATAGCTGCCATTGGTGGCCAGTGCCATGCTGCGCATCAGGTACTCTGTTGATTTGTCTATACCGCTGCAGACAATGGGAACAATGCGAATGCCCTGTTGTGCTGCCAGAAGTATTTGCTTGTCAACCTGGTCACGGGCATCATCATGCGGAGGCGCGTCCAACACCAGGAACAGGATTTTTGACCTGGCATCTTCTTTCCAATGTAGGTCGTTCAAAGCTGATGTCAATGCTGCATCCACGGCTTCCGGCGTATCACCTCCACCCATGGCTGACTGATTCTTGATAAACTTAAGCAAGGCAGCCGGGTCTGTTTGAAAATCGAATGGGCGGGTAAGGTATTCATCGCCGTGATCGCGGTAGAATACTGAGCCCAGCCTCAGGTTTACTTCTTTATACTTCTCCGACACGTGGCTGATGATATCTGCCAACTCGACCTGCAGGTAACGGATCTCGTCACCCATGCTACCAGTGGCGTCCACTACAAAGGCTATATCAACATTATTGGAGGCATGACAAGGTTGGTTGATGGTGATACGGTTGATACCTTTATCAAACACCTGGGCCAAAGGGACTAACTGGTTGTTACAGTAAATGCTGTACCTGCCCTGTTGATCTTCCCCTTCCTGTATAGCGGCCCATAATTCTGCCTTCCCGGTATTATCGGTAAAGCTTTGCCATACGGTATCTTTTGTATCTGTATTCACCAGGTACACCTTTTCCCCGGCTATGGCCTGTCTTGACCCATTCTGTACCTGAACGCAATAGCGTTGCCTGGGAAATAGCTTCCAATGCTTACCATACTCCTTGAATTCTTTTTCAGAATAGTCACCCCAGAGCTTCCATTTTTTAAAATCGCTCAACTCACCCGCAGTCAATAAATTGGAATGCGGTTCGATGTCGCCGCTATCGGGAAGTTTTATGACTTTACCCGAGGCCATTTCTTTATCGGCTACGATTCTTTCCCTTCTTCCTCTTGAAACAGAAATGCCAGCTACCCGGCCTCGCAGTCCAGGTGCAGCTATTGGTGCAGAAAAAGCAACTTCCTTTTTCGTCATTGATACATCATAACCTGTGATCACTACCTCTTCCAGTGCTTCGGGGTTAGGTTTCAAGCTGATATTCAATTCGTCTCCAGCCATTTTTTCAGTAACTGTAAGCTCTTTGCTTTCATAGCCTGCGGCTGTCACTTGCAGCGTAACCGGAATCTTTGTAACACCTAATGAAAATCTTCCGGCACTATCAGCTGTTGTTCCTGTCTTACTACCTTTTACAATTATTGTTGCGCTTAATATTGCCTTGCCTCCATGGTCTGTAACCCGACCTTTTAATAACACCGGTTGAATACCATATAAAAAGCATAGCAGGATCAATCCGGAAAGAATAACGTATTGCAGTCTCATAGCCTAAGGGTTTTAGCTATAGGATGAACAGGACAAAAGAATTACATAAGCAGATGCGCTATTTTTTTAAACTGCGTCCAGAGATATCATCTTCATGACATTTACTGATGGCGGTCATTTCTCATATTGGTCATAGGGGCTACCTTGAACAAAAAGGTCGCATGATCCGCAAAAAACTATTCCCATCCTTGGTTGATGGCAACTTCCGGTGCCGCGGGAAAGAGATTCAAAGAGTGGAAGGGTTAAGTGATGCTGTATTTGCTTTTTCTGTTTCCCTGCTTGTAGCATCGCTGGAAGTACCGCAGACATTTGATGAATTGAAGACTATCGCCAAAGGCGCTATTCCTTTTTTTGCTACTGTGGCCATGATCTTCCTTTTCTGGTACCAGCAATATCAATTCTTCCGTAGGTATGGCTTACATGATTTTATTACGGTGCTGCTCAACCTGTTTTACCTGGCCATCATCCTGTTCTATGTCTATCCCCTTAAATTTTTATTCTCGCTGCTCATCGCTTCATGGAGCGGGCTTGACCTGTTTCCTTCAGCTTCGGAAAAAGGACTGGCTGTATTATCACGGGAGGATTTCCCCCAGCTGATCATCCTTTTCAGTATAGGCTATTTCCTTATCTGGCTGATCATCGCATTGATGCATTACCATGTATTGAGGCTGTCAGCCCAATTTGACTTCAACAGGTTTGAACTGGAGTTCACCCGCAAGGAAACAAGAGGAGCGTTGATGAATGCAGGTATCGGTTTACTTGCACTGATACTGGCCTGGGTCAGGCTGGAATGGCTGGCCGGTATTTGTTACCTGCTTATCCCCCTTGTCCTTTTGTTAAACCAGGGTTTGTTCAAAGCCCATTCCAGGAAGCTGGTGAAGGCCCGGGTTTAATAGCATCACGCTTCTTCCAGTTTGCGGATATCCAGTTTTTTCATTTGCATGAGTACCGGCATCACGCGTTGCGCCCTGGCAGGGTCTGTCATTAGTTTACCCAGGTTAGAAGGAACGATCTGCCAGGAAAGGCCATACTTATCTTTTAGCCAGCCACACATGCTTTCCTGTCCGCCATCTCCCGTTAGTTTTTCCCAATAGTAATCTATCTCTTCCTGGTTTTCACAGTTAACAACAAGTGATACTGCTTCATTAAATTTAAAATGAGGACCGCCGTTCAATCCCATAAACCTTGATCCCTTCAATTCAAATTGTACAACCATGGGTGTGTCAGTAATAATTTTTGAATCTTTGAAAACGGAACAATAGAATTCAGCGGCTTCTTTTGCCTTACCATCAAACCAAAGGCAGGGATAGATCGGGTTATTCATTGTAAAATCAGTTGTATGGTTAATTAAATAATGCTACCACAAGATAGTCAAGCTATCATTAGGGCAAGAGGTCAAATAGAATTTTATGACCTGTAAATCATATTTGGGGATTTAGTTGTACAGCTGCCAGTTTAGTGCTTTTTACCAGTAGTTTCCTTGTCAGCCATTTTCTTACTGGTTCATCGTATAGCTTCAGGCAGGCATAGCTCAATGTTATGGAAGAAAGAAAAACGATTATGCCTGTTGGCCAGGCCTCACTTAAAGGAACTTTATGGCTGGCTACCCAGGCAGTGTAGATGTAAATGAGGGGATAATGCGTAATGTATAATGGATAAGAAATATCCCCAAAGAACTTGCAGATCAGGGAACCGTACTTTCCTTTTACTTCACCGCTGGCACCCAAATACACGATCAATGGAAAAATCAAAACGATGCTTAAAGAATCATACAGTCCGTTCATCCATAAATGTTCACTCCCCCCGATCCTTGGTATGGATAGTACAGTGATGACCAACAAGCTGCACAAGAGAAATGCATTTTTGATCTTTGAAAGTTGAACGGTGCGGGATAATAACAGTCCTGCAAAAAATGGAAACAGCACCCTGGTAATACCTGTGCGCATCTGGACAGGCTCCAGCGACCAGCCACCGATCACATCCCCGCCGGGAATTGTTACAGCAAAATGTACAAGGGCAGCTGCCGCCAGGACCACCAACACACCCAATGCTTTATTGGATAGCTTTCTCAACCCTATACCGTAAAGTATATTGACCATATATTCATAGAACAGGGACCATGCAGGGCCGTTCAATGGGTACATCTCGGTCCATCCCCTGATATCCATAGATAAGGGCAATGGTATCATAGTGAAACCAATGCACATTACCAGTAAAGTTTTCCATGCTGGTACATCATGAATATTTGGCCACAAAATGGAATCCTGGAAATAAAAACCTATGGCTCCAACGATCATTCCCATGATGACCATAGGCTGCAGCCGCACCAGCCGGCGCAGTAAAAATTCTTTGGTAGACATTTTATACCAGCGGTCATCGTAGGCATAACCAATGACAAAGCCTGAAAGCAAAAAGAAAAAATCTACCGCCAGGTAACCATGGTTGATGACCTGGTCAAGGTGGCTCGTGGCATTGGCTTCAAAAATATGAAAGGCCACTACCATGAGGGCGGCCACGCCCCGAAGGCCATCCAGGATGGCGTAATGTGGTTTTGTGCTTGTTAGTTCCGGCTTCATGTTCCTTAAATATAATCAGAATGGAGTATAGAATAAGAGGGAATTAACAATAGCAAATGCGACCCGCCAGAAGTAATGATAATTAAAGGTCAAACCTATTTTACCCGTATAATTTTATGACAAGTAAAGTTGGGATCGATGGCTTGTCAAACTACAAACTACAAATTACAAACTTATTTACTCCTGACTCCTGACTCGCGACTTAATACTTCTTGCGCAAACGAAATCCAATCATCTGATTGCTTCACCCTATACATAGGTGCGATGCCCACAAATTCATACTTTGACTTTTGCAGGTAGCGCGTTGTTGTAGATTGTACTGTAAATTTTCCGCAGGGAACAGGCGCATTCATAACATTACCATACCCGATATAACCACCTGAGTTTTCACCAATAGTCATTACTTTATCACTTTGAATGAAATACTGGATCATGCCTTCTCCTGCACTCGCTGTACCTCTGTTGAATAGTAAGGCAATTTTATTAGGATACACCGTCACGCTGTCCATTGCCCAGGTGTATTGTGCAGTTTCAGCCTGGGGAATAAATCTGTAGGGAACTGCTTTTTTCATACGTGCAACCAAATCCTTATAATCTCCTGTGGTCGCTTCTTCATAACGTTTGATATTTTCGGGAGTTACCCACACGGAGGCCGTATCAATATGCAAAGGCCTGGTGTAGGCATAGGGCAATAGGTTGAAATAAGATGATTCGCTGCCACCACCATTATTCCTGATGTCTATGATCAAATAAGGCTTGCTCCTGATGACCTGGTCGATGGAACGATAGAATGAATCAAGTTCCCGGGTGAGGCGCGCATCAAATGATAATAACCGGAGGTAATTGGTACTGTCATTTAATTCTTTGAACTCATAATTTTTACCCAGGGATGCAGGAACAGATCCTTTTGAAAAGCCAAGGAAAGGTATTTGTCCATGCTCAATCCTCATGTTTTTAATAATCCGTTGAAAATTAAAACCGAGCAGGCCAATGTTATAGTACACATCAAAACTACTATCCCGTTGTCTCGTCAACTCCAGCAATATATGACCAGCATCCAGGAGCTTATTGGTTTTCAATACCACCCCGATGTATTGATTGGGATTTTTTTCTTTTTGCATTATGCCAAAAACAATGGATCGTCCATCACTGTATATGCCTTCAATAGCAGTAATGTCTTTTTTGCCGAGCCTTTTATATAAAGCTGTAGTATCCACCTGGATTTTTTTGAACTTACGGTAAGCTGAAGAACTTTTAAACGCTGCTACCCTGCTAGAATCTCCAAGGTCCTTTCGGTTCAGGTTAAATCCAATGCCGCTGTGGTGGTCTTTTAATAAAGTCACATATTTATCCAATATGCGGATGCAGAGATCTGTATCCTTTTCTTTATTGGCAAGGTTTCGTAGCTGTTTTAGATCGGCTTTATAACGGGTATAGCTGGCAGGGTCATTTTTGATCTTCTGGAATGCAGGATTGTTTTGTTCAAAATAATTAGTCACAAAGTTCAATTGAGCGGCACAACTGCAGTCCTGTGCCATCATCTTTTGAAATAATAGCAGCAAGCTGATGCTAAATAACAGTTTCATTGGCTTTATCCATTTTATGGATCTGGCTTCAGTGGCAATTGACATGTTATTACAGATCTTTTTGATTAGTAGTTGCGTTAACCATCGCTCACCCACTTGCTTCTGTAGGTCACAATGGGAGGCTTCGTCTAGTCATTTTGGTTAGTTCAACCTGGAAATGCGTACCGGTGATTTAAAGATAAATAGGACTGTTTAATTTCTTATCCTTTTCACGTCCTTTTTGATTGCCTGGTTTTGCTGTATATCGCGGGATTCGTAGTGGAGGTTTAAAGGAATCAACCAATGCTATGGATTAATTGTTTAACTTATAACTGGCGGGGTATTCAAGCTTTCGCCCGGCTTTATTAGCTAAGAAAAACAGTTAGGATCATGAGGATTCTTTTAACAGGGGCCACTGGTTATATAGCGCAACGTTTACTGCCGGTATTGCTCGAGCAGGGGCATGAGGTAATCTGTTGCTTAAGGGATAAGAGCCGTTTTAACATGGATTCTTATCCTTCTTCCAAACTTTCGGTCATTGAAGTGGATTTCCTAAAGCCTGAAACGCTGGAAAATATTCCCAAGGATATAGAGGTGGCGTATTACCTGATACATTCCATGTCAACAACCACCGGCGATTTTACAGCTATGGAAGCACAGGCGGCGGAAAACTTTATCCAGGGCATAGGTGGCACCAATGCCAGGCAGATCATTTACCTGAGCGGCATTGTCAACGAAAAGCAATTGTCCAAACACCTGCGCTCCAGGCAGAATGTGGAAAACATCCTGTCATCCGGAAGCATTCCCCTTACCACTTTGCGGGCAGGGATCATTGTGGGTTCAGGCAGCGCTTCTTTCGAAATCATCAGGGACCTGGTGGAAAAGCTCCCCGTCATGATCGCCCCCCGTTGGCTGAATACCAAATGCCAGCCCATCGCCATCCGTAATGTGATAGAGTTCCTGGCAGGCGTATTGGGTAGAAAAGAAACATATAAACAGAGTTATGACATAGGTGGGCCGGACATCCTGTCCTATAAGCAAATGTTGTTACAGTTTGCAGAAGTAAGGAGACTGAAGCGACGGGTGTATGTAGTACCGGTAATGACGCCAAGGCTATCGTCCTATTGGTTGTATTTTGTTACATCCACTTCCTTTGTGTTAGCCAAGAATCTTGTTGATAGCATGAAGGTGGAAGTGGTGTGCAGGCCCAATAATCTGTCGGAATTGCTGGGTATAGCGTTGATCCCTTATAAAAAAGCCATTGCAATGGCTTTTGACAAGATAGAACAGAATGAAGTGGTATCAAGCTGGAAGGATGCACTTAGCAGCAATGTTCTCAACAAAGGCCTGGCGCAATACATCGAAGTGCCGGTGAATGGTTGTTTTAAAGATGTCCGCAAAGTGTCCCTCACAAATCCTGACAGTGCTATTAATAAGATTTGGGCTATAGGAGGGAGTACAGGCTGGTATTATGGTAATTGGTTGTGGGGCATACGCGGCTTGCTGGATAAAATGGTTGGCGGAGTGGGATTGAGAAGGGGACGAAGAAGCCCCACTTTGATCCGGGCAGGTGATTCATTGGATTTCTGGCGGGTGCTGCTGGCCAGCAAGGAGCAAAAGCGTTTGTTGCTGTATGCAGAGATGAAGTTGCCCGGGGAAGCCTGGCTGGAATTCCGGATCTGTGATAATACACTGGAACAGATAGCGACCTTCAGGCCTCTGGGTCTGTGGGGAAGGTTGTATTGGTATGCTGTATGGCCATTCCATGGTTTTATATTCAAGGGCATGATCAACCAGATAGCCAAGGCGAATGTGGTTTAATTGCCAATAACCTATAACCTCTATTGAAAAACCTTCCAAAGCAATTATTCCAGGACGACAACCTCATATTCTTTAAGAAGGGGTAGTGTAAATGCTGAACGGCCATTATTGTAGGATACAGGTAATCCTGTATTACCTTCCCTTGCTTTCGCAGATTTGAATTTTCCAATGATTGAAATATGGATAGGCCCCATTGCAATAGCATCCATATAATTATTCTGTGTCTGGCCGGAAAGGTTGATCAGGTGCAATAAATGTCTTCCTGTACTTTGCTGGTAGGCAAGGACCATTTCCACAGAACTGTGCGCGTCGCTTTGCAATTGCCTGCCTGCAGGTAATAAATGGTCAACCAGGTCTGTCAATAGATTCGCATGAGAAGGTATCGACATGCGGTCATACAATGCGCCCAGGTCCCAGGGCAGGTAGGCGATGCGACCAGTACCATGATCGCGGAGAAGCACTGCCGGGATTTCCGTGTGCTTCAAATCGGTTTGAGAAACCTCTGCCGGATTTTCAATCATAGGTGGTACAAAGCTCAGGCTTGTTCCATTTTCTTCAGGGTATTCAATAAAACGCATCGTTTTTACTTCTGCTTTACTAAATATATCAATCACCATGTAGGGGCACATGGATGTTGCCATCAAATAGGTCAGACCTTTCAACGAAGGAAATAAATGCTGGTCTTTGACTTCTACATACGACACATTAGTAAGGTCGTGTACCCGAACAGAAGCAGGAATAGCAAATGCTGGTTCTTCTCCAATATATAATACCCTGCCTCCCATACTTACAAATTTTTCGAGCCCTTGTACAGGTGCGCCAGGGGTTACGATCACCAGGTCAAACCGTCCTGGCTGTTGGGTAATTGTTTCAATAGTTTCTGAAACTACTACAGGTATGTGGTTTTCAGTAAGTATGCGGTAGATACCGCGTAGTGATTGTTGCATTACAATATCGCGGCCCCTGGTGGCGGACTCTGGTTTTGCAAGGATCAACACCTTTGCCGGGTTAATGGTGTTGCCAAAGATATCTTCGTTTCTTGCATGCCATTGAAACACCTGCCTGGCCGCTTCAAGGTCACGCTGATCATCCTGTTGCAAGGTCCCGGTTGCTACATAGGTGGGAGGAGAACCATGCGCCATTGCCTGGAACAACCGCATGCGCGTTTCATGCGCCGGCATTAACACCAGTCGCGATGAATTGGAGGAATAGCTGGTAACATTGTTACAGGTAACTGAAGCAGGATAGGAAGTTCGCTGCCGGTTCACTGCTTCACTGGTGATATACAGCCACAGGCGTGAGGGAGCTATTACCATCCTGGTTTCGCTATGCCATCCATGTGTGGGAGTCGTATCGGCATTGATAAAGATTGTTTGAGGAGATAATTTCATTAATTCATCAAAGAAAATGCTGCCGGTTTCATAGGTACAATGCCTGAGAAATATCCGCACTTCATCAGTCATGATTTGGGGAAGATGCTTGCCCGTTTTCTGAAGAAATTTTTTCCTGCAGTTGGCACACTGGCATGGATCCGGTAAATTTTGACCTCCAAGGTTATTGCCGAAATTATTCAGGTACACCAGGGCAGGGTTGTAACGGCTCACTACTTCCTTCATGATCAACACTGCCTGCTTGCGAAAAAAATCACCATTGATGCAGGGTGGTGTTCTCCCCGATGCATCTACAGGATGCGTACCATCTGCCAGTGTAAAAAACCAGCCCGGATTGGCCTTTACCGATTCGGCTGATTGCTTGCTAAAATCAAAGCGGGCGACCAGTCGTATGTTTCTTGATTTTGATGCGCTGGCAATCTTTCCTAGAAAATCGTTTGATGGGGAAATGCCGGGAGCCCATTCATGAAAAGGAATGGCTGATGGATAAAAAGCAAAACTACCGCCAACTGTCAGGCAAAGCAGGTTCATTTTGGCATCCGCAACTTCCTCCACAAACCTGGCTGCAGGTTTCAATGCATCGCTATACCGTAAGGTAAACCAACCGATCCTGGTAGGTTCATTCATAAACCATTTACCCGCTTCACCTACCGGTGTAGGAATAAGTGGGGGAGGCGGATCGATAGGAGCAGCAGCATGACCAGTGGCTGAGCCCACCAGTGGGGAAAGTATAGCAGCACCAACAGTAACATGTAAAAAATCACGTCGCTTCATAAGAGAATCCATTAATTACACAATGAAAATATGACCTCACCAATAGGGTTTAGGAAATGGTTAATCCTTCCTGCTTCTAAAGCTAAAGTTTTTTGTAAATGTTCAGGTTATGTTGATATACCAAGAAGACCAGGTGCTCAATGTATTAGTTATAACATTTCTGACGCTATTGGGGCTTGCCTATGCTGACTAACCAGCTTGATCCCGTATAATAGCAGTTTATTCCTTTTCCCTTTTAATTCTATTTCTCCTTTTTCTTCCACTACCAGGTTATCTACATGCTTAATGCAACTTAGCATATCCCCCGATACCAGCAGGTCCTGGTTCAATTCATTGCATTTACCCTCAATCCTGGAGGTAGTGTTCAATACATCACCATGATAAACAATCTCTTTTTTTAATTTGCCCACAGAGGTCACTATTACCTTGCCGGTATGAATTCCCGCTTTAAATTGAGGTACCACTCCATACTTCACCAGGTATGTTTTTCTTTTCCTTTCTATGATCTCCACCATTTTATAAAAGCTTCGAATGCAGTTGTCATTATTACTTCCCAGCGGCCATACCACAATTACCCCGTCACCTGCATATTGGTATATTTCTCCCTTGAACATCATGATGGCATCCGAGATATCAAAAAAATAATCCCTGATAAAAGCGCTGAATGTTTTGTTGGACAACTTTTCTGCGATAGTGGTAGAACCTTTCAGATCCAGGAACATGAATATCCGGGATATTTCCCGGGGCTGGTGGTATAGTCCCAGTATGAGCCGAAGAAAATTGGCTCTCCCGATCAATAAAATGATCTCCGTAATAAACAGCATCAATAGGATAAAGGAAAAGCTGAAAAGAAAATCTCTTTCAAATAAGGGTCCGGCCAGGTATTCCTTTACTGCACCCATGTAGCTGATGTTTTCAACAGAGGCAGTTTCAAAGGATAGCACAAAACTCAGTATCACACTTGTCAGCAGTGAATAGATAAGCGTGCGGATGAGCAAAACAAAAAGAAAACGGATGGACTGGAATAATTTTTTAAAAACAAACTCCTCAAGAATGCCCACCATCAATCCAATTAAAAGGCTTATGCTGCCCGCCTCGAAGTATTCAGTGAATGTGTGAGGATAGTACAGGAAGTTATACAACAGACCAAATAACAATCCCATACCTATGATAAGCAGGATATGCTGAACCTTTAATGTAAGTTCCGGTCCCATAATATTATTTCCCGGTTGATGAGTAAGACCTATACCTCCACACCTGTCACGTTAGTGTTGGTTTTTTAATGCATTAAAGGTCCGTATTAATTGTTTTTACAGGGAAATATTAATAACCTGAACGATCTGTTTCCAGGTTCGTACAATTTTTGATCGTTTTTATACACCTGTTGATCAGCGTTGAACCTGGGCCGTTACTTTTCCATTGGTAATAGCAACCAGGGATCCATCAGCACGTTGTGCCTGCCCGCTGAATTCAATGGTAACTATATCCTTACTGGCATCATAGGCTGTGACGGTATAGTTCATGACAGGGCCAGGATCAAGGTTGGAAGATTTATAAATATTGTCAACACTGGCAGGCGACTCCATATAGTAGAATGCATTCAGGTAATCATTACCATCTATGCCTGACTTATATTGTTTCTGGGTAAAGTTCAGATCAAGCAGGGAAAGAGTGAGGTTGAACAAAAAACCAGAAGTTTTTTCAGGGCCAATCATGCTGAATGTATAGCTTTTATTGGACTGAAGGTGGGTATTTAACAAAGCTCCGCCCAGGAGTAGTGATCCATTATAAACGGTAGTTCCCTCTTTGAATGTCCAGGTGTTTAAATTATTTCCATTGGTTTGTTCATTGTTGGAAGAATCTTTAGAACAGGCAAAAAGAAAAACACTGCAAAGAAGGAACAGTAAAATATTTTTATGCATGGCCCCGGATTTTCAATTACAAATATATTTTTGAAATAGTATTTTGAAAAGGGTATCGGGATAATTTAAATACCTGTTGGTTTATTATCCTGGTGAATCCTTAAAACCAACTAGTTAGCCCAGTTCTGTAAAACATCATGAACGCAAGTGATGCATGTCAGCCAATGAGTACAATTGAAGGGCAATATTTGCTTTAAACAAGGTATGTACAAGCATTTACTCTTCCTGATATTTAGCTTTTTATCCCTGAACCTATTTGGTCAGCAGGATCCTTCTCACAAGATCAATGTTGGCATAGAGCAGGATGTGTTGCCTTACATCACAGGCGGTTATTTCGCAGGCATATGGGCGGGAAAAGACCATGTTCGGGCGCGGCTGGTAACGGCTAAGGTCAATAAGCCGGATTTCATCATCAAGGATGGGTTCACCAATAATAAAGTAAAAGCCTTTGCTTTACTCCTCGATTATTTTCCAAAAACGGAATGGAAGGGTTGGTGGGCCGGAGCAGGATTGGTGTATTGGAGAAATAGCATTCAAACTGACCAAAAGATCAATACTGCCCATTACAAGGACTGGTTGCTCAACGGGAGTATAGGCTATAATTATAAACTTTCTAAAAAGCTTTATGTCAGTCCCTGGGCAGGTTTACACATCAAGATAGGTGGCGACAAAAATGTAGCTGTAGACAATAAAATATTTAAGCCTTCCTTGTTGAATCCTGAAGCCTCCATAAAATTCGGGATCTACCTGTGACCGATTTACTATCTAAGATTTAATATTTTCTGTAGTCGCCTTAAGATCTGGCTACTAAAGTTGCCCAGCCCTTTTTACCGGTATCCCGGAAAGCTAATCATACATTCTATTCCTATCAACATTCCTTTCAATCACCAACATCCAGGTGCTCTTCTCAGGGTAATGTAAATGCCAACCAAAAGCAAGGATATTCCATAGATGTCTTCGGGACATCCTCAGTATATCGTCTCCTTTGGTTGGCTTTTAGTACCTCTCAGGTAGGGCATTGATAGCTGGGAACAAATTTTTCCTTTTGATCAGGTTTTTTAAAGCAGGAGTGCCTTTGGAATAGCATCTTGTTATGTAGGTACTAACGGGTTATGAAATAATAAAAACAGTTTTTAATTTAGGCATGATGTACCAGCCCTGAAAGGGCGGGATAGAGTAAGGGAGGGTGTTGCCTTCCGAAAAAACGTACGGGCAGATACACCAAGAGATGGAAATTTTCATGGTTAGATTTGAAGTCTATTTGGCGCTGGTTTGTATAAGGCCTCTAGAGAATTATAAATGAAAATTTATCAAATGCATCGTAAAGTAATTAGGTATCAAGGTGAAGCTCATAAATATTCTTTGTTTGACTATGTATTTGAATTTATAGGGTGGTTGCAAATTTTTGCTTCTCCCTTTCTTGCTGCAGTATTAATTTCCGCATTGATATATTTTTCACATCCAACAACAGTAAGATTTCTTTTTGCGATTGTAGTTTTGCTTATTGGAATAGTAGTTGGAATCGTTTTGGCGACAAAAGTTTATAAAACAAAAGGAACTATCCATTTCGTTTCAAGGGTTGTGGCTACACCTGAACTTGATAAGGAACAGGATACCTGAAATGAGAATCTTATGTATTATATACAGTTCTATTTACCAGGGAAAGTTTATCAAATAATGTCAATAGATGAATACAATGAATCCTAAGGTCGATTTTTATTTTGCCAGGGCTAATAAATGGCAGCAGGAACTGGAACAATTAAGAAAGATCATTTTGAAATGTGGCCTGGCAGAAGAATTAAAATGGGGTGTGCCCTGTTACACTTTTCAAAACACGAACATTGTTTTGATTCATGATTTTAAGGAATATTGTGCCGTCTTATTTTTCAAGGGTGCATTATTAAAAGATACCCATGGTATCCTGGTACAGCAGTCCAAAAATGTACAGGCAGCACGGCAGGTGCGGTTCACCAATGTACAGGAAATAAAGAAGAATGAATCCATCCTGAAAGCCTATATCTATGAAGCCATTGAGGTTGAAAAAGCTGGCCTGAAAGTGCCTTTGAAAAAAACCGAACAATACGCCATCCCTGTTGAGTTTCAAAATAAGCTGGATGAACTTCCTAAATTGAAAGCTGCTTTCAAAGCCTTGACCCCGGGAAGGCAAAGGGCATACCTTCTTCATTTTTCAGCACCCAAGCAAACGAAGACCCGCGAAGCAAGGGTTGAAAAATCTATTGAAGCCATTCTTAATGGTAAGGGATTAAATGACCAATGATCGTTTGAATTTTGCTGGTACTACCTTGATCCTATTGTTTACAATGGAATGATACAAAAAGAGCAGGTCACACCCGCTCTTTTTGTATTGCCTTTTCCTTGCAGGCTAGAAGCCAACAACTGCTTCAACAACAACACCGTTGAACTTACCACCATTGCGGTAATCGTTTACAGGGAAGTCTTTGTATTTCTGATCTACATATTCAGCTTTCAGCAAAACATTGCGTGTCAAAAACCAACCCGCTGCACCTGCTATGCGGTCAACAGTGATATCATTCGCGAAGTTTTGCAACCTTGTTTTCAGGGTGTTATAGCGAAAGCCCACATAAAAGTTTTCGGCCTTTCCAAAGCGGTAAACCAGGTCACCTGCCCATTGATTCATTTTCCTGGTACTGGTTTCAGTCCTGGTACGGCCAGATGCATGTTCATATGTACCAAACAGTTCCAGGCCCCCGGCTTTCAGGAATCCGTTCAGCATCATAGCATCAACTTTTTTCGAGAAACCGGGATTTAAACGCCCTGAGAAAGCAATGGCTGTAGAAGCCTGGGCTGCCGCGGATGCCGTACCGGCGCCTGTCACCCATCTTTCCATTACATTCTGATAATTGGAACCTGAACGATCCCCGCCATAAAGCGTTAAGCCACTGCCGGCATTGCTGGAGTTGTGGTAAAAACTACCTGATACACGCACCCGTAATTTATCAGCCAGTTGTTTGTCCACCCCAGCTTTCACATAAACGGATGGATCTCTCCGGGTGTTCGGGTCCTGTTCAGTTGTGTAAACAGTATCTATGTTTCCTTTGATCATGCCATTGGTTAAGCCTACCATGCCGAACAAGCCATTTTTCTGTAAATAAACTTCTCCACCTATCTCTGTGGCAAAAGCATCAGCAATATAATTGTCCATGAATGGATTATACAGGGTCTGTCCACCATCGCTCCGGCGGAAATGCTGATCGCCGTAATTGATCTCCATATGGCCAACTTTGATCGTAGCAATCTTCATAAGGTTTGTCCAGAACTGCCCTTTGAATGGCAGCTTGTCAAACTGAATGTATCCGCCTTTTACCCAGGCTTCATTATGGTGCCGGGTTGACAAATAGGTGGTCACGTTTAGGCGGATGCCATCAGACAATTGAATATCCAGAAACAGGTTAGCCATTGCCGTCATAAATCCAGACTGCAAGGGATACAATTTGGTGGGACCTGCCGTTTGGACGGTTGTTCCCCCATTATTCAATGCTGAGTTTTCATGCTTAAGGTTTTGAAACTGCTGGGTAAATCCGGCTCCCAGCCTTACACGTTGTCCTTCAAATGGAATAGAGTCCGGCACCTTGGTTGTCTCAAATATATTAATGCCCCGTTGATCATAGGGTCGCCAGTAGGATGGGCGCAGGTAAAATTCCCTGTCCTCGTTCTGAGCCTTTACCAAAATAGGCATCAACGCCACCAGGAGCGCGATCAGGAGTGTAGATCTTTTCATATCCGTATTGTTTATAAGTGTAGAGAAGTCAAAAGCGAACAGAATAATTAACCGTTACATCATCATAAACTTTCATCACACCCATCATGTATTTGGGGGGTGGGATTTTAAACTCGGACATCTTAAATTTTTTTGCCCCGCTGAACGTAACAGTACCATCGGCATTCTTCTGCTGGGTTCCTGTTAATGTCATGTCCTTTGTAGTACCGGCAATGGTCAGTTGACCTGTGAGGGTAAGTTGATTCCCTGTTGCTTTGGCATGGGTTAGGTGGTAACTGATGGTTGGATATTTATCGGAATTAAGCGCTTTATATGCCCTTGTATTTAGTAAATTTTCCTTGCTTTTAAGGCTTTTTACCGTAAGGTTGAAAGTCAGGGGCTGAATGCTTTCTATTAACCGTGTGGTACTATTTTGGGTCACGTTTGCTTCCGGTCCGCTGCCACTTGATTTCATTGTCCAGTCGTGTATGTTAGAACTGCCCTGCAAAGTCACATCATAAGTTGTTTTTTTTACGCTTTGAGCATGTAGGTGAAAAGCAGTAACATTGGCAAGCAAAGTGAAAATAATTACATACAGCAGTTGCCTACCGGATTGGTTTCTTCTCATAATAGTTCTTTGCAGATAAAGCCACAAAAATGAGACCTGATTACAATAAGTGGCCTTGTGGATAGAAAGAAAAGATTGACTTATACCGGTTCAAATACTTATTCTAAAAGGCGTGCTGCCGGATAATTACTGCTAAATGGACTTATTTGATTACCATTCAAACCTTTATAATCAATTAGTATTCGTATTCTTTTGTAAAAGTCCTGGAAAAATTATTATCTCAGGGTTAGGGAATGTGAAAAGTTACTGCTGACTTTTATTATGAATGGCATAAGCAGGTTCAGTTGATAATTGCCTAACGTTAAACAATATGTTTAGGGTCGTTATATTTACAAGTGTCAACAATAAATAGTTTCGCTGGTTGATGCTGGTTAGCCCCTGGCAATAAAATCTATTACCAATTTGAAAAACCAATTAACTGCTGTTTTGCCTTCGGGATCTAAAAACAAACTTTATGGTTTAGACCATCTGCGGGCCTTGGCTATCTGTTTTGTATTTATTTACCATTACAGTATTTTCTACCATCCTGAATGGACGACTACATTTGGCAAATTTGGCTGGACGGGTGTTGACCTGTTTTTTGTATTGAGTGGTTACCTGATAGCTTCGCAACTTTTTACACGAATTTCATTGTACAAAAGCATTTCATTACAACAATTCTTTATCAGGCGTTTTTTTAGAATTATTCCTCCCTACCTGGTTGTCGTAAGCATCTATTTTTTATTTCCATATGTACACGAACGTGAAGCCCTGGCGCCGTTATGGAAATACATGAGCTTTACACAAAACCTGGGGCTTGACCTGCGGACACAGGGAACATTTTCACATGCCTGGTCACTATGCATTGAAGAACAATTCTACATGGTATTGCCCCTGCTATTGTCAGGCCTTATTTACTTCAATGCAATAAAGAAGGGGTACTGGTTTCTCATAGCCTTATTCCTGTCAGGGTTCCTGGTCCGTCTTTATTGTTACCAGGTAGTATTGCAGCCCCATTCCGAAAGCGGGGATTTTGGAGTTTTATGGTATAAATGGATCTATTACCCGACCTTTTGCCGCCTTGACGGACTATTGGTGGGTGTAGCAATAGCGGCTTTATTGCAATTTATGCCTGCACTGGGCAAGCGGGTTTTGAGGTATGGTAATATGTTATTGCTTTTGGGTTGCATGATTTTGGCAGGCGCTTATTTTTTATGCTTAGAAGAGCAAAGTTTTGCGGCTTCCATATTTGGATTTCCAGTTGTAAGTATAGGTTATGGAGTTTTGGTATTAGGTGCCCTCAGCCCAGGCAGTTTATTATATAATTACAGGTCGGGAGTGACAACTACCATTGCTTCTTTATCCTATGGAGTTTACCTTATTCATAAATTTATTATTCACATCACACAGGGGCAATTGATAAAGCTTGATGTTGACAGGGAAGGAAATTTGATGTTTATATCTTGTGTTTTGATTGTTTTGACCGGTGCCTGGCTGTTACATAAATTAGTAGAAAGGCCGTTCATGAATATCAGGGACAAAGTGTTGCACCAATGTGCCCAGGACTAAAGGGTTAGTATGGCTTAGCATTTTCTTGAACCCTTAAATCATTTTAACCTGTTGGCATCTTTGTACATTTATTGGGTAGTTCCGGGCTGATGATCATGCAGCGTATAATACTTTAACCTATTTTACATAACAGACCTTTGGTAACTAAACACTGATGACAATGAAAAAGAGGCTATTATCTATCCTGGTACTTGTTTCAACTTTTTGTCTTGGATATGCATTCAAGTCAATCACAACAACCAAAAATGATAGTGCGGAATTAAAGAGGGTAACAGGTATTGGTGGTGTATTTTTCAAGTGCAAGGATCCAAAGAAGGTTCGGGAATGGTACAAAATCCATCTTGGCCTCAATACAAACCCATATGGGGCAGTGTTTGAATGGCGACAAGGGGCCGATACCACTAAGAAAGGATTTACCCAATGGAGCCCATTTGCAGAAACAACCAAATATTTTGCCCCCTCCACCAAAGAGTTTATGATCAATTACAGGGTTGATAACCTGGAAGCTCTGGTGACACAATTAAAAAAGGAGAATGTAGTATTGACAGACACCATACAAACATTCGAATATGGAAAGTTTGTACATATCCTTGATGTGGAAAACAATAAAATAGAGCTGTGGGAACCGGACGATTTACAATATGAAAAGCTGGGGCAGCAAATGGGCGCCAAAACGACCAAATGATCATTTATAAAAACTGCTGATCAAACTGACAATTGTAGCAAAGTATCGCAGGAAGGTGGTAAACGATTAAAACGTTACGGAATAATTGATTTCCTGTAGCATCTTTTCTATTTAAGGCCTTTCCTTTTCAGTGATGATAGTTACTGATGGTAAGGAAGCATTTCCCCTTACTTAAAGCCTAATTACTTTACCAGTCATCATTAATATTTGCCAATTACGAAACTGTTCGTGGTAATACCGGCAAAGGCTATTAATCTTACTTATAAGAAACATCTTTACTATGCTTCAGAACTATTTTAAAATGGCCTGGCGAAATGCTATTCGCCAGAGGGGATATGCAGGTATTAATATACTTGGCCTGGCTATCGGTATGGCTTCCTGCCTGTTGATTTTGCAATACGTTTCCTTCGAATTAAGTTATGAAAACTTCCAGGTGCAAAAGGACCGTATCTACAGGGTGCAGCAGGACAGGTATGACAAAGGGATTTTAAGTACCCGATGGGCTGGGGGCGCTTATGCTGCGGGGAATTCATTTAAGGATGCCATACCTGAAATTGAAGATTATGTAAAACTGGTTGGCCGCGGTCCGCTGCTGACAGAATTGGGTAACCAGCCATTAAAAATTGAAAAGCCATTTTTCGCCAGTGCTTCTTTTTTTAAAGTTTTTACGTTTCCACTTATATCAGGCCAGGCAGCAACCGCTTTGCAGGAGCCTTTTACTGCAGCAGTTTCAGAAACGACAGCAAAAAATATTTTCGGCACTACGGATGTCATTGGCAAAACATTCCGTGTAAACAAGGAGCAAAATTATACCGTTACTTCAGTGTATAAAGATGCGCCTGTGAATACACAGGTACGCCCTGACATACTGCTTTCCTATTCCAGCTATATTAAAATGATGGGGCCTGAAAACAACCCGGAGACCGCCTGGTTATGGGATGGATGCCTGACCTATTTATTGCTTCGTCATGGTGCTGATCCCTCGGTGGTACAATCAAAGTTTCCGCAGATCGTAGAAAAGGCGGTAGGTGCTGACCTGAAAAAATATAATGCAACTGTTACGTATACATTGCAACCATTAAAAGACATTCACCTTTATTCCAATTATATGGGCGAACCTGCGCCCAATGGGGATGGCAAAACGGTGTACCTTTTATTGGCGATCGCTTTTTTTATTGTCATCATCGCCTGGGTCAATTACATCAACCTGGCCACTGCCAGGGCCATCAACAGGGCCAAGGAAGTGGGCATACGTAAGGCTATTGGTTCCAGCAGGAAGCAACTGATCTTTCAATTCCTGTCTGAATCTGCTTTACTGAATGCCGCTGCAGTTATACTTTCTATAATAATTGTTGTGGTAAGCATTCCCGGGTTTAATGCACTATCGGGACAGGATCTTTCTTTCTCCTTATTTCTTAAAGGGGATTTTTGGCTGGGATTAATAGGTTTATACTGTATTGGTGTTTTCCTTTCAGGTTTGTACCCGGCATTTGTTCTATCTGGTTTTAAATCTATCATGGTATTAAAAGGTAAAATGGTGAGCACCACATCAGGTAATGTGTTACGAAAGTCCCTGGTAGTATTTCAGTTCGCCGCTTCACTTTTTTTATTGATAGGTACCCTGGTGGTATATAAGCAGATCCAGTTCATGCGCAAGCAATCCCTGGGCATCAATATTGACCAAACGCTTGTGATCAATAAACCATTGGTGGGACGGGATTCTACCTATATGCAGCGAATGGCAGCTTTCAAACAGCGACTGGTCAGTCAAACAGGAATTACAAATGCAACGGTTTCTACAAGTATTCCCGGGGAGCCGGTGGATTGGAATGCAGGAGGCATCAAACTGGTAGGAGCCGATGAGTCAACACAAAAACAATACAGGGTAATTGGGGTGGATTATGATTTTTTAAAGATATATGGATTGAAGCTGATCGCCGGGCGTGCTTTTTCAAAAGATTATGGGGATGATGCCCATAATGTGATCTACAACAGGAGTGCCGTGGCATTATTAGGATTTCATCAACCTGAGGAAGCTATAGGTAAAAGAATAGATTTCTGGGGGGAACAATATACGATCAGTGGAGTAGTTGAAGACTTTCACCAGCAATCTTTACGTGAAGCGTATGAACCGCTGATCCTCCGGCTTATACCAGATGTTTCGGGGTATACTTCCATAAAAACTACGGTTCAGAGTTCTTCACAATCCATTGCAGCAATTAAATCCCTGTGGCAGGAATTTTTCCCCGGCAACACCTTTGATTATTTCTTCCTCGATGATCATTTTGATCAGCAGTATAAGGCAGATCAACGTTTTGGCCAGACCTTCCTGCTATTTACTTTGCTGGCCATTTTAGTGGCATGTATGGGCTTATTTGGATTGGCCTCTTTTACTACCCTGCAACGAACCAAGGAAATAGGGATTAGGAAAGTTTTGGGAGCTTCTGTAACTGATATACTCAGGTTGTTGTACCGGGAGTTTGCACTGCTGGTGCTGATAGCCTTCCTGGTAGCAACTCCTATTGCAGTGATCAGTGTGTCGAAATGGTTACAGGGTTATGCTTTCCGTACTTCCATTCATTGGACCTACCTGGCCTTACCATTCATCGCCATCATAATCATTTCATTAATGACTGTGAGTTTTCAATCTATCAAGGCTGCTATTGCCAACCCGGTTAAAAGTTTACGAACGGAATAAATAGCAAAAAGGACTATTGTGAAATAATGGTATTATGCAAGCAGGGTTTTTGAAATAAAGTGATCATTAACTTTATGATGCTTCACTATTGCCATATTTCACTGCATAATTTCAACTTTTACAACCTTGCAGAATGATGTAGTTGTAAAGCAGGATAGCAAGAGTATAAGCAATACAGATAAAAACCATAATCATGGCCAGTAAAAAGAACATATCTGAAAAAGAAGGCGCTGAGCTTTTAAAGGTATTGAAAAGCCGTTTTGAGAAACACATGAACCGGCATAAGGGTATTGAATGGGCGGATGTGCAGGCCAGGCTGGATGCTAATAGTGAAAAGCTATGGTCGCTCCAGGAAATGGAAGCATCGGGTGGTGAGCCTGATGTGGTAGGACAGGATAAAAGAACCGGCGAATACCTTTTTTATGATTGTGCTGCAGAAAGTCCCAAAGGCAGGCGAAGTCTGTGTTACGACAGGGAAGCACTGGATTCAAGAAAAGAATTTAAACCTGAAAATAGCGCGGTAGAGATGGCCGCTGCCATGGGTATTGAACTGTTAACCGAGGCACAGTACCGGGAGTTGCAGCAATTGGGAAAGTTTGATATGAAAACTTCCAGCTGGATACAAACACCTTCGGCGATCAGGAAACTCGGTGGTGCCATCTTTGCTGATTTCCGTTATGATCATGTCTTTATTTACCATAATGGCGCATCTTCTTATTATGCAGCCAGGGGATTTCGCGGGGCACTGAGAGTGTGATTTTTTTACAGGTCTTACCTTTATCATATGGACATACATCCCGATTATACCATTCCGGGGCAAACCCGCATCGGGCACGTGCACCTGAAAGTTTCAAACCTGCAACGATCGCTGGACTTTTACTGTGGGATTTTAGGCTTTGAGCTGACCACTACCTACGGTAAAGATGCAGCTTTCATTTCCGCCGGAGGTTATCACCACCATATTGGCCTGAATACCTGGTATAGTAAGGATGCTCCTCCTGCACCAGGAAATTCACCTGGTTTGTTTCATACTGCCATATTGTATCCTTCACGGAAAGACCTGGCTGCGATATTACAACGGCTGCACCAGCATCGCTATCCCCTGATCGGCGCTTCAGATCATGGTGTGTCGGAAGCACTCTACCTTGATGACCCGGATAAGAACGGCGTGGAATTGTATTGGGACAGGCCAAAGGAACAATGGCCAGTCAAACCCGATGGTTCTTTAGACATGTTCACCAAACCATTGGATCTTGAGGATCTATTGAAAGAGCTGACTAAATAGTCGTCATCGGATCCCCGCTTCATTCCTTTGTGCAATAGATGTCAACCCCTTTTAAACGCAAGAAAAATTTATGCAATTCAAGGATCATTTTTCAAAGCAGGCGAATATTTATTCCAAATACCGTCCCGGGTATCCTCAGGAGCTTTATAGTTTCTTATCATCACTGGCAACAAGCCATGAACTAGCCTGGGATTGTGGAACAGGAAACGGGCAGGCAGCCATAGGCTTAGCTGCACATTTTAAAAAAGTAATTGGCACAGATCCAAGCAGTGAGCAAATCAATTATGCCTTTATACAGGACAATGTGGAATACAGGGTGGAGAAAGCAGAGCAAACTTCCCTGTTGGATTCCTCTGCAGACCTGGTAACTATTGCCAATGCCTTGCACTGGTTCGATTTTGATCAATTCTACCCTGAAGTGAAAAGAATATTAAAGCCAGGTGGTATCATCGCGGCCTGGGCCTATGTGCCGCCATCTATATCTCCGGAGATCGACCCGTTCATTCATCATTTTCATGATGTGGAGCTGGATGATTACTGGATCGCTGAAAACAGGTACGCTGAAGCTGGATACAAAACAATTCCTTTCCCCTTTCCGGAAATACAGGCACCGGCATTTCAATCTAAAAAAGAAATGACCCTATATGATTTCAGGGAATACCTCTGTACCTGGTCGGCTGTTCAAAGGTTTATAAATACCAACCATTATGATCCAACCGAAGACTTTATCTCAAAGCTTTCGCCAGCCTGGGGTGATCCTTTATCAGTGAAGGAAGTCTCATGGAACCTGGTGCTTAAAATTGGTGTCAATAAAAATGGGCATACTAATCCTTAAAATAGTGCCTGCAATTTTTGAGTCCAAATTGTTTTCATTGTCATCTCCAACATATTTTTTCACTATTAAATTTGCGGTGAACTATAAAGCTTCACTAAACAGAACATTCTTACTACAATGAAAACAGCCTTACTGATCATAGATATTCAAAACGATTATTTCGACGGGGGAACAATGACATTGAACGGTGCTGAAACAGCTGCTGCAAATGCAAAGCTGTTGATTGAAAGCTTCCGGGCAATGGATCGGCCTGTGATACATATACAGCATTTGGCATCCAGACCTGGTGCTACTTTTTTCCTGCCCGGCACAATGGGTGCCGCCATTCATGATCTTGTGCAACCACTGGAAACTGAAAAGGTCATCATCAAGCATTACCCAAACAGTTTCAGGGAAACTGAATTATTGGAATATTTAAAAGCATTGGATGTAACAGGACTGGTAATTTGTGGCATGATGACGCATATGTGCGTAGATGCAACTACCAGGGCTGCAAAGGACCTTGGGTTTGATTGTAC
Organism: Flavisolibacter ginsengiterrae DSM 18136; assembly: GCF_059568575.1. Classification (NCBI taxonomy): domain Bacteria; kingdom Pseudomonadati; phylum Bacteroidota; class Chitinophagia; order Chitinophagales; family Chitinophagaceae; genus Flavisolibacter; species Flavisolibacter ginsengiterrae. The sequence continues at coordinate 16,740 of NZ_JCANTR010000023.1, read as the reverse complement.
GGTAATAGGGGATGCCTGTGCAACCAGGGACCTGGAGATTCAGGGAGAAAAGGTAAAAGCAGAACAAGTGCAAAAAAGCTTTTTAGCCGCCCTGGATTATTTTTATTCTACGGTGAGGACAACCCGTCAATATTTGGATGCAGAACAAACTGTAGTTATTGCTTAGTACAAATCACTACCACTACCTTACAATTATACATGACCGTTGAATGCGGCTGGTTAAGATTGGTTAATTTTAATGGAGGAAACTCCGGCCATGTTGCAAAAAGTGGTTTCATACCAGGTTGCCGATTCAATTGATGTAAAACGGTTCAGTACCGGGTTCACCGGTGAACTGGTGTACCATGATCAATCAGAATTGTTTTACAGGACGGGCACAGAACAGTATGTATATGTGTTTAAGTATGGAGCTGTTTGTTTTTTAAATTATGGGGTCAGGGAAATAGAGTCCTTTCTGAAACTCATCTATCCTTATTGCAAAAATCTTTTCGAGAACAGCCTGACCGATGAATTCCTGGTGCAGACAGAAGCAAGAGAAGTGAAGGTGGGCTTCAACCAGATTGAGATCCCGTCGGCCAATATTGAAGTGCTGCGGTTGGTGATGATGAATGTATCTCAATCTGTGGCCCTGGATTATTACGAAGAGCAAACCAGTAAATTGCTGGCTGAGACCAATACACATACACAAACGCTGGTGAATAAAGGACGACTGGGATTATCAGGTAAATACCTGAAAGTGTTTATTGGTAAAACATTGCTGCTACGTAACCGCATAGCCGAGAATATCTATGTGTTTGATTCGCCGCCGGAGACATGGGAAAATGAAAGCCTGAACAGGATAGATGGGGAGTTGAAGCGGACATTCGATCTGCAGGTACGGGTGCGAACCATTCATGAAGGTTTAAGCATTATCAAAGACAACCTGGAATTATTCAGGACATTGATGCAGCATCGCTACAGCAGCATGCTGGAGTGGATAGTGATCATACTGATTCTGTTTGAAGTGGTGAACCTGGTGATTGAAAAACTATTTTAGACCGTTTCTTGTTTATGGTTTATTGTTTTTTGTTCTTTAGGTGGAATTATTTTTTTTTCACAGCAGTCAAACTTTTATTTCGAATTGCGTAAACCTGAAGTTTACCCCTTATAGCTTCCGGCCCAGGAACCTGATCACAGAGGCTTGCCCGTTATGGTACATTCCTTCATTGAGAGAAATTTCAGTTTCTTTCAATTCTATAAAATCATAGTTCACAAAATCAGATTTGATTTCTTCAACAGAAAATAAGGATGCTATGTCTCTTGGTCCTCCAACATTTTCATTTTTCGCTATATAGTCAATATGATTTTTACTGAACGCCTCAAAAATTATGGTTCCGCCTTTGCGCAAATATGTATCAAGCGACCTGTGAGTGGCTGATTTGATAGCAGCCGGAAAATGTGCATAGATCAATGCAATGGCGTCAAATTGTTCTTCATGATAGTGTAAGGATTCTAATTCTCCAATTTGATAGTCAATTGATACATTCTTTTTTTGGGCGAGTTGCAGTGCTTTCTTTTGACCTTCAATGCTGATGTCATATGCCGAGACAGACCAGCCGAGTTGAGCGGCAAAAACAGCATTTCGTCCTTCGCCTTCAGCCGGGAAAAGAATTTTTCCCGGTGCTAGTCTTTCCAGTTGTTCTTTCAAGTACTCATTAGGTTGTTCACCATAAGCAAATTCCTTGTCCCGATATCTATCATCCCATTTGCTTGTCCAGTTTTCTGCCATATGGTTGGTTTGTTTCATCAAAATTAATTTGATTATTACTTAATGCAGTCTTTATTAAGATCATCCTTACTGACACATAGATCCCGTATCTTGCTATAAGGCAGCATTACAGGCTTTTTTCAATGGCCATGCACCAAATGATAAGTATTAATACCAGTTAATTCCGTTTCATGAAAAGATTACTATTTGCTACTGTTTTTTTATCAATAGCCTTTATGGTTAGTGCGCAACCAAATAAAATTCGCCTGTTGGTTAGAGGTGATGATATGGGTTATACGCATTCAGGGAATGAGGCACTGATCAAATCGTATAAGGAAGGCATAGAAAGATCTATTGAGGTTATTGTTCCATCACCATGGTTTCCAGAAGCGGTGAAGCTTTTAAGAGAAAATCCCGGTGTGGATGTGGGTGTGCACCTGGCTATCACCAGCGAATGGGAGAATATCAAGTGGCGCCCATTGACTGGTGCGGCTTCCATTAAAGACAGTAATGGGTATTTCTTTCCTATGGTGAATCCTAATAAAAATTACCCAGGCCAATCATTGAAAGAAAACAAATGGGACATCAGGGATATTGAAAAGGAGTTTCGCGCCCAGATAGAACTGGCTTTAAAACTTATACCGCGCATCAGCCATGTGTCTTCGCATATGTGGTGCACAGAACTATCCCCTGAGGTAGCTGCCATGACCCGTAAGCTGGCCAAAGAATATAAGATTGATATAGACCTTGAGGAAAATGCAGTGGCCTATACAGGGTATGATGGTCCTTCGGGCACCAGTGAAGAAAAGATAGCAAGCTTCCTGAAAGGATTAGAAAAACTACAGCCAGGTAAAACCTATTGGTTCATAGATCATCCCGGATTTGATAACGAGGAATTAAAGGCAGTGTATCATATTGGCTATGAAAAAGTGTCTATGGACAGGCAGGGAGTAACAGACCTTTTTACGAGCAAAAAGGTAAAAGCGTATATCAAAAAGAAAGGCATAGAATTGATTGGGTACAAAGATCTGCCGGTTAAAAACAAATAACAGGCATATGGGCAATAAACATGGTTTCTGGTTTTTTGTTTTTAATTGCTGGTTCTTTAGGTCTAAGAGCAATGATTATATGCAGTCTTTTTAAAGATCGATATTCAGGCAGGTATTTCATTGCAAGTAGGTTTAGATGGTAGCGACAATCGTCAAGATCTTTTTGATCCAACATCTTTGGAACGGGCAATAGCATTAGAAGATCTTACGGGACCTTTAATAAGCTGCACCACATTCAAAGGCACAACCACCTGTTGGCCATCCGGAAGTTCGGCAATATATCCCTTAGCCTGTAGGCCTAGAGGCACCAGTAATGTATTTGCTATTAAAATGCTACCATCACTGGCTTTGTCCATCTTAATCACCTTTAAATATCCCAACAAAGACCTGTATGCCAGGTCGGGTGCAGACTGTATCTCTTTGTTTACAAAAGGCAAAGGATTAATGGGCCCATTGGAAGTGTAAATGCCGAAATGGAGATGCGAGGGCGTATGCCTGGCATTGCCGGTATTTCCTACCAATCCCAGTATATCCCCTTTTTTAACCACCTGGCCTTGTTCCACTAGTTGTTTGTCAAGGTGGGCATAATAGAGATAATAATTCTTGTCGTTGGCCTTCATCCATACGGACTTACCGCCTAATCCTCCTTCTTTTACGCCTGTCACAACACCATCAGCAGCAACTATGGCCGGGGAGCCTTTTTTGGCGAAAATATCAATGCCCTCATGTTTTCGCCTGCCGCCATCACGCCTGTCTCCCCAGATGCTTTCAACGCGGGCTTTAACATCCGTGACGGGAAATCCCAGGGAAGGATTGATGGAAATGGATAGATTGTATTCGCCACTGCGGAATAATTCGGGTTGCAGCCTGACTATATAATTTCCGTTTTCTTCAATGTCAAAACTGAATTGGGTGCTGGCAGTATCGGCAGAAAGTATGGCGCCTGTTTGGGTGCCGGTTTTAAAAAGGTCAGCATAAACCACAAGCGAGGGATCTTTAGGTGTAAGCGTAAAGCTAATGCGCTCACCGGCATGAGCCGTAAACTGCAGGCCCAATGCCCGGGGCTTATCACCATGAAAATAGCCCTGTTGCCTGTAAGGAAGTTCAATGGAGAGTGGGTTGGAAAGGGCTTTTTGAGAAGCTGCCAGCCATTGGCGGCCTTCAGTTGTTTTATCAAGGTCCCTGTCATCCAGTTTTTCAGCGTATTGTTCGTGGGGTGTCTTTTTTCCAAAAATGCCCTTGATAGGTGAACTGCAGGCAAAGGCCATAACAGCCAGGAGCAGTAATAAGGTGGTGGTATTTTTCATAGTTCAGTGCGCCCTCTTCAGCAAAGCTGAAGCCGGAAAAAGTGAAGGAATTATTAAGGATTATTAATTGGCAGGAGTAAAAGGCTTGCTATCCCTGGTTGTTCCCGCACCACAGGATGATGTATTTAACTATGAATTGTTAGGTCAGAATCCTTTATTCAAAATTGTAACTTCATAAAGTGTATTTGAAAATTAAAATAAATACCAGGTAATGTACCCGGGGATGTATCTATACAAAAGGATCGTTCAGGCAAAGATTTTTATTGACAGTCATTATGCTGAGGCAATTGACCTGGATAATATTGCAGATGAAGCTTTGTTCTCCAAATTTCATTTTATCAGGCTTTTCAATTCTATTTATGGTCAGACGCCTCACCAATACCGCACCAGCCTGCGTATTGAAAAAGCAAAGGACTTGTTGCGTGCAGGTGAAACCGTTCGCGATGCCTGTTTTACTGTAGGCTTTGAAAGCCTCGGCTCCTTTACTTCACTGTTCAAAAGAAGAACTGGTCAAAACCCTTCCTTATACCGCAGGCAAATGATGGAAAGGGGCAAAGCCATAAAGCAGGACCCTCTACATTTTATTCCAGGTTGTTTTGCAGAGCAGAAAGGTTGGAAGAATAGCAATTTTGAAGAAGTGAAAGCCTGGTAAGTATCCCAATTTGCAGTTTCAACTTTAAACCAATTAATATGATCACAAGAATGAATCACGTAAGCATTTTTGTGCTGAACCAGGATAGCGCTTATGATTTTTATGTGAATAAGCTTGGATTCAAAGTGCATACGGATGCTTCCATGGGCCCGGGAATGCGTTGGCTGACTGTTTGTCCCCCAGGCCAGCCCGACCTGGAGATAACGCTTATGGCCATTGATGAAGGTATGATGTTCAAGGGGGATGCTGCAGCTCAAATGCGTGAATTGGTAAAGAAAGGGACTTTTGGCTTCGGTGTTTTTGAATGTGATGACCTGAAGGCAACCTATGAAGAACTGCAGGCAAAAGGGGTTGTTTTTAAAAAGCCGCCCACCAAAGAGTTTTATGGTTATGAGGCTCTGTTTCTTGACGATTCAGGCAATTGGTTCTCCCTTGGTGAAAAGAAATAGTCATTGAATAGTAGTCCAGGAGATTCCAGGTAATATCCTGACCCGGATTGCTTTTGTTAAAACCTTTCAAATCCGGCAGGCGCCACTTATCAAAAATGCAGGCATGGCCAACCATAAACCTTAGATTTGCGACACTAAAATTGTATCATGAAACGATATGCCCTGCTAAGTTTTTGTTTTTTAAGTTTTTCATTGGCTTTTTCACAGGAGGCGCCTAAAGAGGTTTCGAAGGAATACCGGGCAACGCCTGAAAAGATCAATGACCTGGTTCATACCAAACTGGATGCTCATTTTGATTATTCCAAATCACAATTGAACGGCAAGGTATGGATCACACTGAAGCCTCATTTCTATGCAACCGATTCACTGGCGCTGGACGCCAAGGCAATGGACATTAAGTCTGTTGCAATAGTAAAAGGCACAAAGAACAGCCCTTTAAAATTCACGTACAACGGATGGGTACTGAATATAAAGCTTGACAAGATGTATAAAGGCGGTGAGCCATACACTGTCTATATTGATTACACTGCAAAGCCTAATGAATTTACAGGCAAGGGAAGTTCAGCCATCACAGATGCCAAGGGACTCTACTTCATTAATCCATTGGGTAAAGAAAAAGATAAACCTACACAGATCTGGACACAGGGAGAAACTGAAGCAACATCTGTATGGGTACCTACTATAGATAAGCCCAATCAAAAGACCACAGACGAGATCATCATGACCGTGCCGGCAAAATATGTGACACTGAGCAATGGTAAACTCGTTAGCCAGAAGACCAACAGCGATGGCACCCGCACAGATGACTGGAAAATGGACCAGCCTCATTCGCCCTACCTGTTCTTTATGGGTGTAGGCGACTATGCGGTGATAAAAGATAAATACAAGGATAAGGAAGTTAGTTACTACGTAGAAAAGGAATATGCTCCTGTAGCCCGCAAGATATTTGGTTTGACGCCTGAGATGATCGCTTTGTTCTCTCGCCTGACAGGTGTGGACTATCCATGGGTGAAATATTCCCAGATCGTTGGCCGCGAATATGTGAGTGGTGCCATGGAAAATACAACGGCCACTTTACACCAGGAATCGGCACAGCAGGACGCCCGTGAGCTTACTGATGGCAACCGTTGGGAAGAGGTTATCGCCCATGAATTATTCCACCAGTGGTTTGGTGATTATGTGACCACAGAAAGCTGGAGCAATATTACCCTGAATGAATCTTTTGCTACACTGGGATCGCAGTTGTGGAATGAATTCAAATATGGCAAGGACGCAGCATATGCAGAGCGTTATGGATCGTTGCAGGGATACTACAATGGCAATAATGAAAAGAAGAATTTAGTGCGTTTTCATTACAACAACCAGGAAGATGTATTTGATGGTGTTAGTTATAATAAAGGAGGAGGCATTTTGCAAATGCTGCGTAATTATGTGGGCGACAGCGCTTTCTTCAAATCATTAAATCTTTACCTGAACACCAATAAATACAAGAACGGGGAAGCGCAACAACTGCGTTTAGCTTTTGAAGAAGTAACTGGTAAGGACCTGAACTGGTTCTTTAACCAGTGGTATTATGGCAGTGGGCATCCGAAGCTTAATGTGGCAACTAACTACGATGCTACAGCGAAGCAGGTGCGCATGGTGGTGCAGCAAACACAGGACAGCAATAATTTATTTACACTTCCGGTAAGTGTAGATGTATGGAATGGAAATAAGCCCACACGTTATATGGTTTGGATAAAGGATAAGGCAGATACATTTGCTTTCGCTTCTGCTGTTCAACCACAGTGGGTGAATTTTGATGCCGACAAAATACTGGTTGCCCAACGCACAGAAAATAAATCGCTTGATGAATATGCTTTCCAGTATGCTCATGCCGGCAACTATATTGACAGGAGAGAAGCTATTGACATGGCTGCAAAAAATGCAGCTGAAAGAACAGCCGCCCAGATATTGGAAATGGGTATGAAGGATCCTTTTGCAGGATTGCGCAGCTATGCCATCAGCAAGCTGGATATGCAGAAGGAGCAGGTGCGTACCATGGCTGAAAAGTTATTGGCAGAGATTGCCCAAAAAGATAAAAGCCGCCCGGTAAGAGCCGCTGCTATTTCCAAATTAGGAGATTTGAGATCTGCTAATTATAAAAGTCTTTTCCAGGCATCCCTTAATGATTCCTCCTATAGTGTATCGGGCAATAGCCTTGAGGCTTTAGCGAAGATTGATAGTGTTACAGCTTTCTCTGAAGCTAAGCGCCTGATGACACAACCAGCTAAGGGCAAACTGGGAAGTGCTATCACCAAAATATTGATCAAATATGGTGATGAAAGTTCCGCAGAAATGATACTCAAGAATTTTGAAGATATGCCATTGGGCCAGGGCAAGTTTGAAGCCATCAGGCCCCTTGCTGATTTCCTGGGCAAGGTGAAGTCTCCGGCTACTTTTAAAAGAGGTGTTGATGATATCCTTAACTTAGTAGCGCAAGTGCCGGAATCTTTCCGTGACCAGGTTTCTGGTTTTGTGGAAGGGTTGCTGCGTAACGTTCAAAAACAAAAAACTGCCAATGGTCAATCCGAGCTGGCAGAATATATTGAAAGTACGTTGTCAAAAAAGGCATTCTGATCATTTGGTTATATAGTATCAAGCCATCTCCCCAGGAGATGGCTTTTTTTATGACGATACCTGGAGAAATCTTAAATAGTTTAGAGTTTAGGAGGTAGCGTGTAATGGTTAAATCTCTTGTTTCAATTCGCCTCTTACTAAAAACGGCTAGCCAGGACTGTTATTTAACAGCATTGTAATTACATAAGTGGTAGCTGCCAGTATGGGTGTACACTTAGTTTTGCGGAAAAAAGAAATAATGAAGTCATATTGTTTATTTGTTTTCGCATTACTGGTATATGTAGCAGGGAACGCACAGGTAGATACAATTAACACGGCTAACCATACTTTGAATACCAATATCATGAAGGAGGGGAAGACTTCCTATGCTGTGTATTTTGAAGACAGCCTGGGCAGGCGTATATCAAGCGCGGATATATGGGACAGGTCCATTCATTTCTCTACTGCGGCACAAGGCCAGGCGATCTATCAATTTGAATGGGATTGGTTCAGAAAGGACAGTTTGATAGCACATGTGGTGGCCACAGGTGAACGAACCACTTTACACCCTTTAACCCATAAAGCCGAATACCAGAGACGGCCTTCAGTATCTTTTGCTTTTACCAATAATATAGTCACTGTTCCTGTAGAAGTTCAACGCACGGCTGCGGATAGTTCTTTTAAAGTGTTCCTTGATCACCCGGCTTTTGAATTCCCTATGGACCTTGAGATATTGCCTTTGCTGCCTTTTAAAAAGCAGGGACAGCAATTTGCCATTGCATTTTATGAACCGGGAACAAGGAAGGCTGATTACTATCAGCTTACGGTAACGGGTAAGGAAAACATTGTATTACCCGGTGGTCCCCAGGTGCCCTGTTGGTTGTTGCGTATAGATTATGCGCCCGGCAGCTATGCAACTTTTTGGATAACGGATCAAACAAGGGAAGTGGTGAAAATGCAGGAATATTACAAGGGCCGGTTCCGGTATAAGGTAAAACTGTACTGATGATTAAACAGTTGTGAGGATCCGGAATTTTCCGGCTTTTCTTTTTTCCAATTGGAGTAACTTAAAAGAATGAATAAAGCCAACCGCATTCTTTTTTTATTCCTTGTCTCTTTAATGGGATTGTACGCTTCTGCACAGCAACCGGCAGTTTCGCCTTTTGATACTACAATATATGGGAAGAATAAGAAGGTCGGAAAGTTTGTGAAGACCCGTGGATTCAATATGTATTATGAGGTATATGGAAAGGGGGTGCCGCTTCTCATCATTCATGGAAATGGTGGGTCCATTAATAACTTTCTTTACCAGATCCCTTATTTTTCCAAACGCTATAAAGTGATCCTTGCCGATAGCAGAGCCCAGGGAAAGTCGGTAGATGCCAGTGATTCTTTGAGCTATGAAATGATGGCTGACGACCTGAATGCGCTACTGGATTCCTTGCACCTGGATTCCACGTATGTTATTGGCTGGAGTGATGGTGGTATCAATGGGCTGTTATTGGCCATGCGTCATCCTGACAAGGTGAAAAAGTTAGCGGTAACAGGTGCCAACCTTTGGCCTGATACCAGTGCTGTTGATCCATTTGTGTATAACTGGGCCATCCAGTATAATGATACCTTGGCTAAAATGCAACAGACTCCGGCTATAAAAAATGCAAGAAAGCTGGCTCATTTATTATCCTATGAACCACATATCAGCACAGAGCAATTGCATGCTATCCAATGCCCTACACTGGTCATTGGTGGTGACCATGATGTTTTATTGCCCAAACACACTATGTTGATAGCAGAATCAATTCCGAAATCCTATTTATGGATCATACCCAACTCAGGACATTCGACACCTATATTTTATAAGGATCAATTCAATACCACAGTGAACGATTTCTTTACAAAGCCTTACAGGAAAATTGAAGGTAGTGGAAGGTTTAATTAGTGCTTATTAGTATTGCGTGAGCATCATCTCATGTATGCCAGTCTACGTGTAAAAAAGTATAAGTGTTATTGATCCTTTATAAGATGTTTGGTTCCGTGAGCTCTAAGTTTTAAATTTTCGTTCATGACTAATAAACGCACTGCTCCCATTGAGATCAATAAAGAGGAATTCAAAACAGCCGGTCATCGGTTGATAGATACTATAGCAGCGTTTTATGATACTATACAACAGAAGCCGGTAACTACTGGTGAATCATCAAGACAATTGCAGGCATTGTTGGGACAGGCATCGCTTCCTTCCGAGGGTGCATCGACGGCTGATATTATTGCAATGGCCTCAGCATTATTACTGGATCATTCGCTGTTGAACGGGCATCCTAAATTCTTTGGATATATCACTTCCTCGCCTGCACCAATTGGAGCCCTGGCGGACCTGCTGGCTGCAACCGTAAATCCCAATGTGGGCGCACAGGTTTTAAGTCCTATGGCGACCCAAATCGAGTTGCAGACTATTCAATGGCTTTCAGAATTTATTGGTGTGCCATCCGGTTATGGAGGTATTTTGGTGAGTGGTGGTAATATGGCCAATTTCACCGCCTTTGTGGCGGCCCGAACCGTTAAGGCTCCAAAGAATATTAAAGAAGAAGGAATTTCAGCTGCAGATAAATTAGTGGTCTATTGTTCTAGGGCCACGCATACTTGGATTGAAAAAGCTGCAGTGTTGTTTGGAATGGGTTCTAAATCGATCCACTGGGTGGAAATAGGAGCTGATAACAAAATGAAGGTAGATGTGCTTGAATCTATGATACAGCACGATCTGCAGCAGGGCTATAAACCCATCATGGTCATAGGCAATGCCGGCGATGTAAGCACGGGTGCTGTTGATGATCTGCAGGCTATTGCTTCTATAAGTAAAGCCTATGATCTCTGGTTTCATATAGATGGCGCTTACGGTATCCCTGCAGCGGTATTACCTGAACTGAAAGAAATGTTCAGGGGAACAGACAGTGCAGATTCCATTGCGCTGGATCCGCATAAATGGTTGTATAGTCCACTGGAAGCTGGTTGCACATTGGTGAAAGATCCCAATCACCTGGTTGAAACCTATAGTTCACATCCTGTGTATTACAACTTTTCTTCCACAGAGGAAAGAACGCATAACTTTTATGAATACGGTTTTCAGAATTCAAGAGGCTTCCGGGCATTGAAAGTGTGGATGGCATTGCAACAGGTCGGAAGAAAAGGTTATGAACAAATGATCAGGGAAGATATTGCACTTTCGAGGCTCATGTATGACCTGGCTGAAGCACATAATGAACTGGAAGCGGTGACACAAAATTTAAGCATTGCCACTTTCAGGTACGTGCCTGTTGATAGTAAAGATGTTGAAAACAGGGAGGACTATCTGAATCGTTTGAATGAATCCTTGTTGAATGCATTACAAAAGGGTGGTGAAGTGTTTTTATCGAATGCGGTCATTCAAAATAAGTACTGCCTGCGTGCCTGTATTGTCAATTTCAGAACCTCTAAAGAAGATATAGAACAGGTCGTGGATATAATTGTGAAAACTGGAAGGAAAGTGCATAAGGAATTACAGGAAAAACTACACACCGATTCAACAAGTTAGATATATGGATACTAATATTTCAATCAAGCAAGAAGAAAATAAAACGCCCTGGCCCTTCCCGGAGGAACTGGATGCATTAACTGCAGACCCACTGCATCATAAATTGTTATTTGAAAATGAGCATGTTCGAATTTTAGATACCTGCATATTACCTGGCGAAACTACCCATGTACATACACATCGTTTTCCTGCAGCGCTATATGTTATAAGCTGGTCTGACTTTATTCGATATGATGCCCAGGGAAATGTTGTGCTTGATTCGAGAACACTGCCTAAAACGCCAGCCCCATTTTCTGGTTTATGGATCTCCGCCCTGGCCCCTCATTCTTTGCAAAATGTGGGAAACTCCGAACTTCACATCATCAGCACAGAGATCAAAAGCCCGGTGTGAGACATAATTTAATGCTTCTTAAAATATTGCACTTCCCTTTCATGCTTTTTGGCAGCCTCCAGCGAATCAAAGGTTCCCAGGTTCCTGCGTTTATGCGTTTTTGGGTCCAACTTGCGTGAATAGAGGCGATACTCACCGGATTTAAGCTTACGTATCATAACCATTTATTTTAGAGAACTAAAACAAACTTCATGCAAAAATCCGGCGATACCTTATCATTTAAAATACTCTTTTCTTATTTGGTTTTGCGCCCATAAAAAACTGCAGTGTTCCGCCTTTCAGAATATCTTCCTGGGTGATATACAATCTTTTCAATTCCACCCCATTTAATACTGCTTTTTGTACATAGACATTTTTATCAGATTGATTCCGGGCTTCAATAGTAAGGCTGTTTCCATTTTCCAATTGAATAACTGCTTTATCTACTGAAGGACTACCCAACTGGTATTCACCTGAGGCTGGCGTAACCGGGTAGAATCCTATGGATGAAAATATATACCAGGCACTCATCTGGCCACAATCATCATTGCCACCCAATCCGTCGGGTGTGGCTCCGTATTGTTTTTTTAATATCATCCGGATCCTTTCCTGTGTCTTCCATGGCTGGTTGGTATAATTGTAGAGATAGGCAACATGGTGCGATGGTTCATTACCGTGCACGTAACCACCAATGATCCCTTCGCGGGTAATGTCTTCTGTTTCTTCAAAGAAATGATCGGGGAGGTGCATGGTGAAAAGGGAATCCAGGTGGGATACAAATTTTTGATTGCCACCCATGCTTTTGATCATGCCTGCGGGATCTTGTGGAACAAAAAGGCTGAAGTTCCAGGCATTACCCTCAATAAAGCCCTGGTTATTGGTGGAGAGCACATCAAAATTCTTACGGAAACTTCCATCACTCAGTCGGGGACGCATAAAGCCAATGGAGCTGTCATAAACATTACGCCAGTTTTGTGATCTTTTGTTGAATTCCTCATAGACTTTCTGATCGCTCAGCTTCTTCGCCAGTTGGGCAATGCACCAGTCATCAAATGCATATTCAAGTGTAGTGGAAACAGAGGTGCCGCCTTTTTTATCTTCTGGTACATAGCCCAGTTTCATATAGTAGTCCAGGCCATCATAAAATCCTTTATGTGCCGATTGCACACAAGCATCCAATGCTTTCCTTGCATTGATACCCGTATCACCCTTAATAATAGCATCCGCAATAACAGCCACACTGTGATACCCGCTCATGCACCAGTTCTCATTGGCATAATGACTCCAGACAGGCAACATGCCTTCCGCACTTTGATCATAATGGGCCAGCATCGAACCCACCATATCGTTGTTCCGTTTTGGCTGCACTATGGTAAATAAAGGATGCAGTGCCCTGTAGGTATCCCACAGGGAAAAAGTAGTATAGTTGGTAAAGCCATCAGCCTGGTGAACGTTCTGATCAAGACCTTTATAGCTGCCGTCAACATCCATGTAAACTGTTGGACTGATAAAGGCATGGTACAAAGCAGTATAAAAGTTTATCTTCTCATTTGGGTCTTTGGTTGTGATTGCTATTTTATTCAGTTCTTTGTTCCATTGGTCATTTCCTTTATGATACACTTCTTCAAAATTCCATCCGGGTGTTTCGGTTCTTAAATTTTCAAGAGCATTGGCTGTACTAACAGGCGACAGGGCAAACTTGAGCATGATAGCCTCACCCTCGCTTGTTGTAAAATCAAAATAGGCTCTTATTTGCTCGCCTGCAATTTCGGGGAAATTGCGTGACTGGTTAAAGCGCCTCCAGAATCCGCTGTACTGCGGGTTCCTGAAGTTCTTATTTCCATAACTGGTAAATGGTTTGGAAAAACTTAATGCAAAATATACCGTACGGGTGCGCGCCCAGCCGGAAGTTTGCCTGTACCCCGTCACCAGTGTATCGTTCTCGATCCTGAGGAAGGTCCAGGTATTCTTGTCATCATAATTATAGATGCCATGCATCAGGTCCAGGATAATGTGGGCACTGTCTGATTTAGGAAAAGTGTATTTATGAAAGCCAACCCTTGTAGTAGTAGTAAGTTCAGCCAGGATACCATGATCCTCCAGGCGCACTTTATAATAATCGGGTTTTGCCACCTCCGTGCTGTGCGAAAAAACTGAACGGAACCCATTTTCAGGGTGATCTTTTGTGCCGGGATTCAATTGTAAAGCTCCGGTGGTAGGCATAATGAGAAAATCACCCAAATCGGAGTGTCCCGTGCCACTGAAATGCGTATGCGAAAATCCTACTATTGTCTTGTCATCATAATTATATCCAGCGCAGTATTTGTACATGTCAGGATTATACTTCCCATTGGAGAACATGGCAATGGTGTCTGTGTCGGGGCTTAATTGTACGGAGCCAAAAGGAACAGTGGCCCCGGGATAGGTATGTCCCATTTTCTGTGTGCCTATCAAAGGGTTTACAAATTGGGACGGCTCGTCATTCTGTGCAATAGCCCGGGCTGATATGAACAAGAGTACGATAAGGGTTTTACGCATAAGGGTTTTATTAAAGAGCCGTAAAAGTAAGGGCAATAGATTGTATGCTATGGAGCAACCTGGAACTTCTTCTTTTTAAGATCAGGAAGGAAACCTGTCAGTAAACCTATTAAAGGCAAAAATCCGCAGACGTGAAATATATAATGAATGCTGGTATGGTCTGCCAATGCGCCCAATAGTGCAGATCCAAGTCCACCCATTCCAAAGGCAAATCCAAAAAACAGTCCTGAGACCATGCCTATTTTGCCTGGCAATAATTCCTGGGCATATACGAGGATGGCTGAAAAGGCAGATGAAAGAATGAAGCCAATGCAAATAGAAAATAAGGTGGTCCAAAACAGGTCCATATAGGGGAGCAGTATGGTGAAGGGTGCTACCCCCAGGATAGAGAACCAGATTACATACTTACGTCCAAAGCGGTCGCCCAGGGGACCCCCAAGGAAGGTGCCGGCAGCAGTGGAAAATAAAAAGAAAAAAAGGTGTACCTGTGAGCTTTGGATGGAAAGATGTAATTTATCTATCAGGAAAAAGGTGAAATAGGAACTCATACAGGCCAGGTAGAAATATTTGGAAAATATCAGTATCAAAAGGATCATGATAGAAATTCCAACAGTTTTGCGTGGTATACCAGGATGGTAGGCCGTCATGGCTGCCTGAGACCTTGGCCTGATCCGGTGCATATTCTGTTGGTACCACTTGCCGATCCTGACCAGAATCATAATGGCCAAAAGCGCCAGTATAGAAAACCAGGCAATATTGGATTGTCCATAACGTACTACAATAAGTGCAGCCAGCAGCGGTCCCATTGAACTTCCGGCATTTCCACCCACCTGGAAGATGGATTGTGCCAGTCCCCGCCGGCCACCTGAAGCCATATACGCTACTTTGGAAGCTTCGGGGTGAAATACCGAAGAACCTATCCCAATCATGGCAACGGAAACCAGCAGCCAGGGAAAGCTTTGTGCCAATGATAAAAGGATTAACCCGGCCAATGTAAAGCTCATTCCTGCAGCCAGTGAAAACGGCTGCGGTTTTTTATCTGTATAATAACCTACAAAAGGCTGAAGAAGGGATGCCGCTAATTGAAATGTCAATGTGATAAGGCCTACCTGGCTAAAACTCAAATGAAACGAAGCTTTTACCAGTGGATAGATGGAAGGTATCAGTGACTGTATGGTATCATTCAACAAATGCGAAAAGCTGATGCTTAATAATACCGGGAAAACGGTACCTCCTGCTATAGATTGTAATGGTCCTGGCACTTGCTGCTCTGCTCGTTGTTCCATGTTTCAACAAAAATCTTATTATATATTATTAGCAAATATCCTTTTCCTTTTAATAGGAACAATATGCCTGAACCACATAAAGGTTCTCCATCCTGAACGGGCTCGACTCCAGACTGCAGACTCCCGACTCCCGACTAATCCTCCCAATCCTGTCAATCTTAGTTCTACCTGTTTCCTTCCTACGTACCTTATAGCTACTCCCTATCAAAGCCCTGGCAACGCCCTACCTAAGCCCACCATACTCCGTACCCGCACGGAGTATCCATACTGTAGATAGGGAGTTGCTATACCGTTGCTATGCTGTAGCTATGGCTGAATCCTGGAAGCGCATAGGGATGACTGTGGATAAATATTGCACCGGGAGGGCTTTTACAATACTAATTATTTTAGTATTTTGCTTTTCTAAATCCGATATCTTATGCCAAGACAAATAAGCTCCATTAAGGCAATAGGCACCGTTGACGGTATTAACTTCTACCAGGAAGAAGGTGATTACCTGGCAAGGGAAAAGCCAGGTGTGGATACCAAACGCTTCTACAAGGATGATGCCTTTGCAGGCTCCAGGGCCAGTTCCAATCGCTTTGGAAGAGGCAATACCCTATGGTCACTGGTGTACCGTTATGTGCTGCCTGGTTATAAGCGAAGGAGCCTTGCCAATGTTTGCAGGAAAAAAGGTATTGCCTTTGCCCATGAACGGATAGGCGATGAAGAAGTGTTACGCAGGATATACAGCTTTTTAGACTCCCTCCGCTGCATGGCGATAAGTGCAGCAGATTTTGAGTTATGTATACCCATGCTGGTTAAAGAGGCTGATGCCAGGGCTAATAGTAAACTCAAAAAGCCTCAGAAGGAGAAAAAGGAAAGCGTGACCTTCATTATGAGTGAGCCACCAACAGCAGATGATAAGGAATTACTCACGCATGAAGAATATGACTTTGACTGGAATGTGGTGTTTTCAGGATCTTTTCCAAAAGACTACGAGATACCGATTGCCATGGCCCTGCGTGTAAAAGAACGTTTCAGGGGACTAAAAACAGTATTAGTAAAACCAAAGGAAAAGATTTTGGATGAATGGGTACAGATGGAATAGGGCTTATTGTCAATTGTCGATTGATAATTGTGGCCTTGGATTGAAGGGTTGTCTGAATGCAGGAGATGTTGGGTTGAGCGTTTATTATT
>NZ_JCANTR010000022.1:0-73481 GCF_059568575.1 Flavisolibacter ginsengiterrae DSM 18136 | reverse complement strand
AGCCTGGGAGAATGCCTATACAGAAAGGATCAACAGAACCATAAAGGAAGAATATCTTAATGGTTGGGAAATTAATAGCTATAATAGCTTAACTAAAAGGCTTAAGCAGGCTGTATATCATTATAACCATAAAAGAAGCCACTCAAGCCTTTGTAAGAAAAGTCCTGTAGCTTTTGAAATGGAAATTAATAATATGAATGCCTCTGATAGACCTAAGCTTAAGATTTATAAACACGTTGAGAAACAAATAATAGAAGTAGGTAAACAAGTTCTGAGTTATAAATATTAGTACTTTAAAAAAGTCAACCTTATTCAGGCACGTAGAAATGCTCAATGAGCAACGCTCAATGCTCAATTTTCAAGTGAGAATAGAACTAAGATTGGAAGGATTATAAGGGATTATTGAGGAGGATAAGTGCCAGTTGTCTCAAAATCCTGAGCTGTGAGTATTATTATTGGCAATTGATTTTATTCTTGACTTTTCTTTGTGCGTCTATATGTCTCCCTGACCCGTAGTTCCTCCTTTCCTTAGACATACGACATTCTTGTTCTATTTTTCATCGGCTTTCCTTTTCAACCTGTCAACTTTATAACTTGTCAACATACAATTATCCTCGTGACCCTATGTGCCTCCGTGTCCATGTTGTTCCTTCCAGACTCCAGCCTACCGACTAATTCTCCACCTGGGTGCAGAACTGGTTAAACAACGTAGCTGTCTCCAGGCTTTCCTTGAAGGAAACCGGCTTGGCAATGTAGGAGTGTGCGCCAAGGCGCATGCATTTTTCCTTTTCAAGCAGGTTGACGGAAGTGGAATAAATAATAACGGGGATATTTTGAAAACGTTCGTCGGCCTTGAGGTAGGAAAGTGTTTGCGTGCCATTCATGCGGGGCATATTCAGGTCGAGAACAATAAGGCAGGGAAGGTGGCCGGAAACATAAAAAGCTTCCAGCTTGGACAAGGCATCCTCGCCATTCTCGGCAAACCAGAAAGTGTCTTTACCGGGAGCTAATTCAATTGCCTCCTGCATAATGGCCCTGTCTTCAGGGTCGTCATCCACCAATAGAATTTTTAATGCCACAGCAGCCATAATTACCTCGGGTTGAGGGGCAAAGAAACATAAAATGTGGCACCCAACCCTTCTTTTGCCTCAGCCCTGATCTTACCGTTGTGCAACTCCACGATCTTACGGCAGATGGCAAGGCCCAGGCCGGTTCCCTCATATACTTCCCTGGTATGCAAACGTTGGAAAAGAGTAAAGATCTGTGAGTTGTATTTTTCATCGAAGCCAATGCCATTATCTGCAAATGCTATTTCAAGAAAACCATCTTCCTGCCGATTGGTAACAGAAATTTTTGGGGGCTGACCATTCTTAGAATATTTCAGCGAATTGCCTATGATATTGGTAAATAACTGCCGCATCATCACTTCGTCTGCCTGTATAGTAGGCAGCGGATCAATAGTGAGCACTGCTTTCTTTTCTTCAATGGCCATTTCCAGGTCCTGGTGCATTTCGTTAGCGATACCATTCAGGTCAGTGTCCCTGAATTCCATCTTCTGCTTGTGTATCTGGGAAAACAACAGGAGGTCCTGGATAAGGTTGCGCATCCGTTGTGAAGCCGCATGCATATTCTTCAGGTATTCCACACCCTTACCATCAATATTACCGGTGTATTTCTGTAAAAGGTAATCGCTGTAAAACAATAGCTTTCGTACAGGTTCCTGCAGATCGTGTGAAGCTATGAAGGCAAACTGGGTAAGCTCCCGGTTGCTTCTATTCAGTTCATCTATATATTTCTCCAGCATCAGCTGGTTTTCTTTTAGCTGCTCCTGGGTTTGTTTTAATTCAATATTATCCATCAGGGTTTGCTCATAGACCTTCTGCGCATGTATATCAACGATATAGCCGATCCAGTACTGCACTTCGCCGGCATCAGATTTAAGCGGTGAAAGGGATACCTGGTGCCAGAGATAGTCACCAGTCTGCTTGCTTTTTATACGTGTCTGTGTTCTGACAGTTACCGCATCGCTGCTAATACCTTTCTGGAGCAGTAAGGCAAATGAATCATAATCTTCTTTATGGATCACGTTCTTCCACTTGCTTTTATTCAGGCTTTCTACTGTCTCTCCCGAAAAACGGGTCAGCCATTCGTTGGCGTAGATCAATTCTCCCCGGGGATCCAATGAAAAAATAATCAGGGGTAATGCATTGGTCAATACCTTATACTGCGCCTCGCTTTTTTGAACTTTATCAGAGAGGTCCTGGAGCTGCTCGTTCTTTCTTTTTAATTCCTCGTAAGGAGATATGGGTGGCTCATTCCTGAATAGCTGTCTCCATTCATCAAGTTTGAAAATATCGATCCGAAATGGTGGTAAAATATAAAAGAATAATTCTATGGAGGTTTCAGCGCCCCTGGTGGATACATTGTATTTGTTCACCAGCTTGCGGGCATATTCCAAACCCTCCTTAGCCCTGTCATCGATGGCATTCTCATTGATTAAACAGGCAACGATGTATTTGTCGCGTTGGTCATTGTCAACACTTAAAACCAGGCAACCTTTTTTACCAGTATCAATGGTGGTACGGGAAACTTCTGATACAGCAGTGGCAAAGGTGGTCTGTGCGGAAAGGGATAGGCCCGACAGTTCTGCCAGCTTCATAGAACGCTTGTGCGCCAGGATGAGGTCCATTTCATTTTCAAGCGTTACTCTCGCTATCTCGTGCATGGTTATATATTTATTTTACACGCCACTGCCGACATATCATCCGTATGACGTGCAAAGTCTTTCAATATGGTTGCAGATAAAATAGACATGTCGTACCGGGTCAATAAAGGATATTTCAATACATCCCATTTTGATTTGATGCCATCACTGCAAAGAACGATATACTGCCCCCTTTCATATTCCACTTCCTGCACATTCAGGTTATTGGGCACATTGAGTCCAATGATACCATTATAGGTCATATAATTCTTGGAAGCACCGGGGCTATAGATCCTTGTGGATATATTTCCAACACCACAGATCTTCCATCTTTTGGTTGCCATATCAAAAAGGGCGACAGTACCTACCAGTCCCCTGGTTTTCTTGGTCGCCAGGTTTAGTGTGCGGATAACTTCCACAGGGTCACATTCGGCGCATTCCATGAAGGCCTCACCGGCTTTCATTACAGCGCGGGCAGCCTCCGGTCCATGGCCTAATCCATCTCCCAGGAATAATCTAACCTCGTCGTGCGTGACTATACTGAAGAAACCATCACCACAGTCCTTTTCTCCCGGCTTGGGGATAACGACGGACCTGACCTCGACGGCCGGTGCTTTTCTGAAATGTGGGCGGGGTTCATTATACACTCTTATAAGAATGATGGTACCCCATTCTTTTAGGGAATATACCTGGAATACATCCGAGAGGCGCTTCATAGCGCCGAGGCCCTGGCCCAATGTATTCTTTGTTGAAACACCGTCTGTCACCATGCGGCTGACATCGGTCATACCGGGTCCTTCATCCATACTGATCAACTCAATGCCCTGTAATCCATCTTCTTCAAAAAGCCTTACATATACCTGGCCTCCGCCTGCATGTTTGACCAGGTTGCTCACCATCTCGGAAACAATGATATCTATTTCCCCTACTTTTCGTTCATTGAAACTGCCCTGGACAGCTAAGGCATGAATATCTTTTTTCAGGATGGCAAAATAACTGCGGTCATCTGCCTTGAAAACATAGTGTGTCCTGTTAACCATTCTTCCATTTAATTATTGAGACCGTAGTCCCCTCACCCAGGGTACTTTTAATGTCAAATTCGTTCACCAGCCTTTTAGCGCCGGGTAAACCAATACCCAGGCTTTTGCCAGAGGAGTATCCATCCTTCATGGCTAAAGAAATGTCTTTGATCCCGGGACCTTTGTCCTGGAACACCAGTCTTATTCCATTATCACGACCTTGGCTGATGACCTCTATGATCGTGATGCCACCTCCACCATATTTAAGCATGTTCCGCACCAGTTCACTGGCAGCGGTGATCAGCTTCGTCTGGTTGACGAGGCTCATGCCGATCTTTACGGCATATTCCTTTACGCGGTTGCGAAAAGGCACTACATCCTGCTCCTTTTCAATAGCCATCACATCCTTATTCAGCACCAGCTTCATCTTCTTCTTCAATTATTTCTTCATCACTGACATCGATTTTTCTTTTCAATAATTCCATGCCTTTTTCCACGTTCAAAGCTGTATGTACACCTTTCAGTTCAAGGCCCAGTTCTATTAAAGTGATAGCCACGGCTGGCTGCATACCTACGACAACTGTCTCCGCATCCATGATCTTCGACATACTGCCAATATTGCCCAGGATGCGTCCCATGAATGAATCCACAATGCTTAAGGCAGAAATATCTATCAAAACGCCACGTGCACCTGTTTTATTCACCATCTGCACCAGGTCGGCCTCAAGATTGGTAGCTAACCTGTCGTAAAGGTCTATCTGTATGGTGACCAGTAAAAATTTCCCCATACGGAGGATAGGAATTCTTTCCATCTGTTATTCTATGGTTTTTTCTTTTTGATTTTTTTTCACTTCCAGCCTCAACATGCCAAAGGCATATTTTAAGGCACTTGCCAGGCTGGCCTTTGTCACGATATTAGAAAGGTCGATACCAAGATGCACTACTGTTTGAGCTATCTCTGGGCGGATACCGCTGATGATGCATTCCGCACCCATCAAACGAGTGGCCGCTACTGTTTTAATTAAATGCTGTGCTACTAGTGAATCCACTGCAGGCACACCAGATATATCCAGTATAGCGATGGTGCTACCTGTTTCCACTATTTCCTGCAACAGGTTTTCCATGACCACCTGAGTACGGGCACTGTCAAGGGTACCAATGATAGGAAGCGCCAGTATGCCTTCCCAAACCTGGATAACAGGGGTTGAGATCTCTGTTATCTCGTCGGTCTGTCTTAAGATCACTTCTTCTCTTCCTTTGATGAAGGTTTCGAAGGTAACCACTCCCAGGCTGTCGAGTAATTTATTGAATGATAAGGTAGCCTGGTATAACAGCTGCATATCATCCTTGATCTCTTCTCTTAATACCTGCTGGATGGCTTCTTTCAGGCTGAAGACATAGATACCGGTCTCTCTTGGAGAAAAGCCCTGCTTGGCCCTTGAAATGGAAATGCCGGAAAGCACTTCTTTTACCTGTTCAAATGCAGGGGATTCAATATCCTCCACATGATCGGCAGAAACGGCTTTCAGCAATTCATCCAGAAGTTCATTGGATTGCTCCCGGAGCTCCTGGTTGCTCATAAGGTCTTCTCTTAACATAGCATCGGATAACTGTTTTGTCATCCAAGCTTCCAATAGTTGCTTCTTTTTCTTTTGTAACAGTTTGGCTATATCTGTTTTCATGATGCTTAATAATTATAACTTTAAAATGAGTGTATATCCATTATTAACGGCAGCCTTACGGCAATGCCTTATACCTGCGAAAAAGTAAAATTGTTAATGATCCAATACGGTTGCAATATTATTTGCAGGTGTAACTGTGATTAGACAACTAAACTTTATTGGGTGTTTTTTTTACCTGGATCTGCAAAAGCTCAAATGAGTACTTCAAAGCACTTGCCAGGCTGGCCTTTGTCACAATATTGGAAAGGTCTATTCCTAAATGTACAATTGTTTGTGCTATCTCGGGGCGTATGCCACTGATGATACATTCCGCACCCATCAAACGAGTGGCCGCTACTGTTTTGATTAAATGTTGCGCTACCAGTGAATCCACTGCAGGCACACCAGATATATCCAGTATAGCGATGGTGCTACCTGTTTCCACTATTTCCTGCAACAGGTTTTCCATGACCACCTGTGTACGGGCACTGTCAAGGGTACCAATGATAGGAAGCGCCAGTATACCTTCCCAAACCTGGATAACAGGAGTAGAGATCTCGGTGATCTCGCTGGTCTGTCTCAGGATCACTTCTTCCCTTCCTTTGATGAAGGTCTCGAAGGTCATGATGCCCAGGTCGTCCATCATCTTATTTACCTGGATGCTGGAATCGTATAATAACTGTGGATCATTTTTTACTTCATTCTCCAGTGATTTTTGCAGGGCGTCTTTCAGGCTGAATACGTAGATGCCTGTTTCCCTTGGTGTAAATCCCTGGCGTGCCCTTGAAATGGAGATACCTGAAATGATCTCGTTGACCTCTTCAAAGGCTGCTGATTGTGTATCGATGGTATGGTCGGTAATAGTTTTTAAAAGTGCATTGAGTAATTCATTGGATTGCTCCCTTAATTCTTCATTGCTCATCAGATCTTCCCTCAATGTGGCATCGGCCAGTTGACGGGTCATCCAATCTTCTAATATGTGTTTCTTGTTTTTTTGCAGGAGCTTGCCTATGTCTTTACTCATTCATGCGTTTTAGCCGCTAAATGTATGTTTAATAAGTCATTTGAATGGTGGCCCTGTGGATTATTATCAGATAGATTAACAATTAAATTTTTTGTGATGATCGCATCGCCTTGATGTGGGTCATGCCTGTAAGGTGGGTTATTGCAAAATAAGAAATGGATTTTCGCTCAATTGACAGTGTTATATCGTTGACGATCAGTCATACAACAGATGTTGTTATTATCGTATGTCAAATAATCCAATTAAGAATAAAGTGCCGGGGTTTTGATTGTTGAATCCCATAGGAATTCATGATTATAGACAATCGTCAATAGCCTTTGACATTCGACACCCTGTTTATTTAAATTCTTCTTCTATAAACATGCGATGCTTTCAGCATCGCTTCTTAAAGAAATTTCAAAATGATTCAATGTTCATGGTAGAATAACAAAAACATCAGAGTGCTGCAATCTTATCAAGGATCATTGATTTTCCACGGGATTGGATGTCAATGCCAGGGCTTTTTCAAAATGCTCCTTTGAAAGCGGAGAACCTGGTTCTTTATACAATTCACCCAACAAAATATGGTAATAATGATTGCCTGTTAGTTGCAGTTGCTCCGCTTCCTGAATGGCTTGTTGCCTACCCTTGACCTTGTAGAGCGCATACGTGCGGTTCAATGCAGCAATAGGAGAATAATGCATCTGGTGCAATTGGTTGTATAACTGCAATATGGATTCCCATTTTTCAGGCGTATCTTCTTTTTGTGTGTGCCAGTAAGCAATGGCTGCTTCAAGGTGATACTTTGAAATACTGTCACCTACGGAAGCCAGGTGGAGATGATAAGCGCCACTTTCTATTAATTCCTGGTTCCAGAGACTATCATCCTGGTCAGCATACAAAATGATCTCTCCATGGCTATCCTTGCGGGAAGCAAAACGGGATGCATGAAAACACATCAGGGCATAGAGAGCCTGCACGGCAGGTAGGCTGGTATTTTCATTTTCCAACAGTAATGCAACCAGTCGCATGGCTTCTTCACATAGCTCCTGTCTTAGAATGGCATCCTGGCTTTCGGAGTAATAACCTTCATTAAACAATAAATACAGCGTGGTGAGTACAGCATCCAGTCGCTGGCAGATCTCAGTGCCGGGTGGCATTTCCATGAGGATCTGCTCTTGTCGCAACTTTTCCCTGGCGCGGTACAGTCTTTTGTTGATTACATCCTTGCTGGTAAGAAATGCAGTGGCTATTTCATCTATGCCGAGGCCACATAAAATACGCAGCGCGAGCGCCACCTGTGCTTCCGGGGTAAGGGAAGGATGACAAACCGCAAAGAGCATTTGCAGCTGGCTGTCCGTAATGTTTGTGGCAGATAAGTCTATTTCCATTTCTTCCAAAACAGGTGAAGAGATTTTTAAATCGTGGGAGATCTTAGAGGTGAACAACTTGTTTCTTTTCCGGTCATTCAGGGCTTTGTTCCTGGCAACGGTATATAACCAGGCTTCCGGTTTGGCGGGCACACCCTGGTAAGGCCAGTTATGCAAGGCTGCTAAAAAAGTCTCACTGGCGATGTCCTCGGCCCATTCTATTTGTTCCATACCAAACTGTTTGGCCAGTACGGAAACTATTTTACTGAATTCAGTACGGAATAAATGGGGTATGAGTTCTGTGGCAGACATGGTGGGGGAAATGTAGCGGATCAAAAGATATGTTGAAAGGTTGACAAGTTGACAAGAAGGGAGCTGAGTCATGAGTCAGGAGTCGGGAGTCTGTGGATCTCCTCAATACAGTCTATCACGCCTCTATTTTATTCTCCCCGAATAACCTACAAGGCCTACGGAACATGTCAGAATAAATCCATTCATCCTTTTTGTTAACACATGGGTATTGTATTAGCGTATTGAGCAAGTCTTATGAACCAGGTAGAAAAACTTCCAAATACTGCAAACTACGGGCATGCTGTAAAGGAATCATTGAGCCAATCAGGTTGTTTCCTTCCTCGCAATGATCCGCCTTTCGCGGGACAGGCACCAGCGCTTCCTCATCTCCTGACCCTCTGAAACCTATCAATTAGTCGAAACTTATCTTCATTGTATTCCTTTTCGTTCCGTGAAACTTTGTGTCAATCTGCTGCTGTGGTTCCTTTCTCCACACAACACCATTCGATATTCCTCTCTCTCCCTTGTTAACTTTTCAATCTATCAACTTATCAACGATCATTACCGCATTTCTTCATCCTTAGCAATCCTCCTTACCTCCACCGTATTGCCTTCTCCCTGCAAAACAGGTGCGCCTTTGGCAAATTCAACTGCTTCCTCCACGCTATCGGCTTTAACAATGACAAAGCCTCCAAGCGTTTCCTTGATGTCACCAAAAGGCCCATTGGTGACCATGTTATTGTGGTGCACCACTTTGGCATCTTCAAAGGGCAAACCAGTGCCACTGATAAATTTCCCTTTGGCGGAAATGCCACCAATCCAGTCCATGGTTTGTTTCATCCACACCTGTATTTGTTCGGGCGAGGCTACTTTTTTACCATCAGGGTGCCTGAAGATCAATGCGTATTGTTCCATAGTTTTTGTTTTTATGGTTATAGAAAAAGATTATTTCTCTTCTATAACAATCCAATTCCCTGCGATAGGACAAAGTTTGGAAATAATGTTCCTGCCAGTGCCATAAACTTATTAAAAGCTACCGTATTTCTATGAACCTCATCTTTATTCCCACTACTAACCCATACTGCTGAATGCTAATCCTGTCAACCTTCAACCAGGCAAAAGCAAGCCTTTAACACTGCCCGTCGTATTATAAGTCTACCTTACACTGGTACGGGTAATAATACCCGCATCTAAATACTATTCATGTCATACATCACACAGGTCATATTTACTGATAAACATATGACCACTTTAAAGAAAGGCATCCTCGCTTCGGGTTTGAGCAAGACGCTGAGCACCCAGGGACCTTTTACTTTTTTCGCCCCTTCAGATGATGCTTTTGCCAGGCTGGAAAGCGGTGCAGTTGCACACCTGTTAGAGCCTGCACAAAAAGAACAATTGACCGACCTGCTGAACCATCACCTGGTGGAAGGAAAGATCAACATAAAAGACATGACGCATGGTGATAAACTGAAAACAGTGAATGGTAAAGAATTATCTGTTGAGATTGTAAACGGAACCGTTTCCCTCAATGGCATCAATATCCTGCACAGTGATGTGGCCACCTCCAATGGTGTGATACATTCATTGGATACTGTATTAGCGAATTAATACCTGATTTATATAGTTCAGCTTTTGTTTCGTATAGCCCGTTGCCTGCACAGCAACGGGCTTTTTATGGCTCACTTACCAGCTCCACAACTCCTTCAAACCCTGTACAGGTAAAGATTCCGCGCCGAATGCCCGGCTGAATTTGTAACTTTATCCTGCTTCTTCTCCACCTTCGAGTCAGCGAAAACCATTGGTATGCTGGACGAAATACCTGTATTGCAAACTTCCAGGAAATCGAAGCTGCTGGCAGCGGAGAAAAGGATGACGGGCAACCTGCCATCATTGGATAGTGCTATCTCTTTCCAGCCATTCATCCATTACTTAAAAGAAAAACGCTCCTTTGTTTCAGGCGCACGTGAACAATTGTACAACTACCTGGTCAAACAATTTGAGAACCAGCCTCATTTACTTTCCAACATCCAGGACCCCTCATTATTGCAGGAGCAGGAAAGCCTGATGGAATTACTGAGCACTTCTTTATTCCCCATAGTGGACAACCAGGAAAAAAGCAACTATGCCCTGGCGCCACCTTATAAGCTGAGTGTATTTTATTACTCTGACCAGTTCAGGGAATTGTTCTTTGATCCCAATGAAACGGAATTGCTGTTACCGGAAGGTGTGAACCACGCGCAACTGAAAGCGATCCAGTGCTCCCTTGTGTATGACCAGGTGCTTGAGACCTTTTATGGGATCAAGCTCAATGAAAAACCCGAGTTAGTGTATCCCGTCGCAGATCCGAAAACGGGCATGATGCGTTACTACCGCATCCATTATGATCGTCGCTTTATACAGTTGAAGTTGCAGGGAGAGCTACCACCCATACAGGATTGTGGGGTGTGCCTGAATACCTTCCGCATTCTTGACCTTGAGAAACAACTGGCCACCATGCCTCTGCACCTATTCAAGGCAGAAGGATTTGCCGTATGGGTTGCGGAAGATGTAACACTGACCGAATCGCTGGAAACCATCAAGAAGATCCTGCTTCATGGAAACGTATTTGATGCCGCCGCCATCAGTGGTTTGAAAAGATCAGTGAAAACATTGGTAGGACTCAATGATGTGGAGGTGGGACTGGCACCTTTTGTAAAGATCAACGACCAGTATGTGCTGGACGAAGCCACGGGGCAACATGGACTGGTGATGCGGCAATGGCTGAATGATGATCCCGAAAGCCTGCCGCAATTTCGCATGTACACGGGTTTTCTGCGCGAATACCCCACACCGTTAGCCATCAGCAACCTGGGAGGCGAGATGCTGGAGTTTGCGCCTTTTATGGGCCACATTCTACGGCAGGGCGCACATAGTTTTTTAAATTACCCCATACAAAACAGTGATGGACTGATTGGTGTATTGGAACTGGCCTCACCTGTAAAAGGTTTGCTTACACATGATACGGTGGACAGGCTGGAGCCAGCCATACCCCTGTTATCACTGGCACTACTGAAATGCAGGGATAATTTCCAGGACCGTATAGATCACCTGATCAAGGAAAAGTTCACGGCACTGCAGCAATCAGTAGAATGGAAGTTTGCCGAGGTGGCCTGGGACCATCTCCGAAAGAATTCTACCGAGCCCCTGCGCTGCCAGGTGGTATTTGAAAATGTGTACCCTCTTTATGGGGCCATAGATATCCGCAACTCTTCATACCAACGTAGCCTGGCTATTCAAAAAGACCTGAGGGCCCAACTGGAACTTGTACAGACTATTTTGAATGGTTTGCAAAGCCTGTTGCAACTGCCCCTGCTGGAAGGCCTGGCTTTTAAAAATGATAACTTCCTGGCCTCGCTAGAAAATGCATTGACAGCGGAAGAAGAGATCTGTGTGAATGAATACCTGCACCAGGAAGTGGAACCCTTATTCCTGCATTTGCAAAACAACTATGCACTTGCCGCACCAGTGATTGAAGATTACTTCACCATGGTGAAAAACACCAATGGTCCGCTGTATAAGAACAGGCTGGATTACGAAGAAAGCCTGGTGCAGATCAACACCACGGTGATGCACTGCCTGGAAAAAGAGCAGGAGTCTATCCAGCAAGCCTACCCTCACTATTTCGAGAAGTATCGTACCGATGGCATTGAGTATAATATCTACATCGGCCAGTCGATATTTCCTGCCAAGCCCTTTGACCTTTTCTACCTGAAGAACATTCGCTTATGGCAGTTAAAATGCATGGCAAGTGCGGCGGTTAAAACACATAGGCTGTTGCCGTCATTAAAAATCCCCCTTCTGACAACGCAGCTTATCCTGGTACAAAGCCAGCCTATTGCCATTAGCTTCCGCAGGGACGAACGGCGGTTTGATGTAGAGGGATCCTATAATGTGCGTTACGAGATCATCAAGAAAAGACTGGACAAGGCATTGATACGGGATACGGGCGAGAGGCTGACGCAACCTGCGAAGATCGCCCTGGTATATTCCAACCAGAAAGAAGCGGAAGAGTATAGGGAATACATACTGTTCCTGCAAAAGAAAAAGATATTGAAGGAAGGACTGGAAATGCTGGAGCTCGAAGAGCTGCAGGGAATCAAAGGGCTGAAAGCGATGAGGGTGGAGGTGATAGAAGAATAAAGAACTAAGATTTGCAGGATTGGGGATGATTAATGAGGAGGAAGGGGAATATCGAACAATAGAACAAGGAATTATGAATGATGAAGGGGAATAGGACGGAGAAACTTTTTATAGAGCAGTTCTTTTTCAGGCACGTAGAAATATTCAATATTCAACGCTCAATGTTCAATTCTCAAGGGAGAGAGAAAGAACTAAGATGGGCTGGATTGGAGAGGATTCATGAGGAGGAAGGGGAATATCGAATAATAGAACAAGGATTGATGAACGGGATTACGTTGGAGAAACTTTTATATAGCAGTTCTAATTCAGATAAGTAGAAATGTTCAATGTTCAAGGCAGCCATAGAAAAAGATACAATACGCCAACAGAGATATAGAAAGAGGTAACATGTAGGGCCGGGAAGATCTTCCGGCCAAACAAAGAGGCCGGATGAAGATCCGGCCTCGTCTTAGTACAATGTCTGTGAATAACGAAATGGACAAAGAGCAGAACGATTTTGAAAGAAAGAAATCGGAAAGGTTTAATGAAGAACTAAGATTTGCAGGATTATATGAATTGAAGAGGAGAATTGTAGTGCCTGGTTTACAACTATACACTATTCAATTGGAAGGCTTCTAATAGAGGGTTGAAAAACTACTGGCCATTAAATTACCAGTCTACAATTTACCAGTTTAATAGGTTGTCTTTTTTATACAGGTGTAACTTAGCAGCTTACTATTTTAAGTTCAATTATCCATGTATGGATGCAATTAAGGTATTGGTTGTTGGTTGCGGTAATATGGGAGCTTCACATGCAAGGGCTTATCATGAACTTCCTGGTTTTGAAATCTGTGGACTGGTATCAAGAGGTAACAGCAAGAAGCAGCTCAATGTATCATTGGGAGGAAGATATCCTCTATTTGATACGTATGAAGAAGCGCTGGATGCCACCCAACCTGATGCCGTTTGCATTTCTACCTATCCCGACACCCATGAAAAGTTTGCCTTACTTGCATTGGAACAGGGTTGTCATGTATTCATGGAAAAGCCTTTGGCAGACAGTGTGCAAGGCGCTGAACGGGTGGCAGAGGCAGCCCGAAAAACAGGAAAGAAACTGGTAGTTGGCTACATCCTTCGCCATCATCCTTCCTGGCAACGTTTTATACAAATAGCGCAGCAACTGGGCAAACCACTTGTCATGCGCATGAACCTGAACCAGCAAAGTCATGGCAACATGTGGACAGTGCACCAGAACTTAATGCAAAGCCTCAGCCCGATCGTTGATTGTGGGGTGCATTATATAGATGTGATGTGCCAGATGACAAGGTCCAGGCCTCTCCAGGTGTATGCTATCGGTGCCAGGCTAACAGATATCATACCTGCTGGTAATTATAATTACGGCCAGTTGCAGATCAGGTTTGAGGATGGATCTGTAGGCTGGTATGAAGCAGGTTGGGGGCCTATGATCAGCGAGACCGCTTTTTTTGTAAAGGATATGATAGGTCCCAGGGGGTCTGTTTCTATCGTGGCCAAAGAAGCAGGAGGTACAGGTCAATCGGATTCGGTGGACGCTCATACCAGGACTGAATCCATTCGTCTTCATCACGCCATGATCAATAAGCAAAATGAATTTACGCATCCCGATGAATGGATCAACCTGGAAGACGAACCCAGTCACCAGGAATTGTGCAACCGCGAACAGCTATTTTTTGAAAAGGCTATCCATGAAGACCTCGACTTACAGGAACATATTGATGATGCTGTCAACAGTCTTAGAATTGCCTTCGCCTGTGATGAATCGGTAAGAACAGGAAGAGTGGTAGAGTTAGTCGGGAATCGGAGCCAGAAGAATTCGCCGCAAAGTCGCTAAGGCGCAAAGTTTCACAAAGAAGATAACCTGACAGTTATTCATGCCTGATTGAAGCATTTAAACGCTGGTTCTATTATTCGATTCTCCTTCCCCTCAATAATCCTATTTAATCCTTCCAATCTTAGTTTTTTAAAATTTCCTCAATACTTTCACCAATCGCTATCAGCAACTGCACATCAACGTTAGGGTGGCCTTCGAGGTCTTCCGGTGATATAAGAGCACGCCATTCGCGGTTTTCATCCCTTTCGTAAGAAACCTTTGTGCCATTGACATCCACTTCAATGCGGTGGGTCCAGCCAAAGGAAACCAGGCTGGCGGGAAAGAGTAATTCCTTTCCCTTGTAATTAACAGGGATCCCGAAACCTTCCTCCATGTCTTAGTCTTTTTTTGCAGGCAGCACGGAAAGCTGGCGCTTATCGGTAACCACGATCTGGGGTTTGCCTTTGAAGAGTTCTACCTTACCCGTTACAGAAAGGTCAGCATCTGCGAAGGTTTTCTCGGGATCCAATTCCAGGCGTTTGCGGTCCTCACCATAGATCACGACCGTAAGCAATTGATTGGGGAAGGCAGCCCCGATGTTGATCAGCGTTGGCGCAGCTTTGGCAGATTCAAAATATTTGATTCCGTATACTTTACCTGTAACAGTAACACTGTCACCCACATGAGAAGCGATGTCTTCCAACTTTATGGATTGTTGCGCCCTGGAAAAGGAAAAACTACAAAGAAGTACCAGGGATAAAATGTATTTCATATTGATAGCTTGTTGCACAATGTTAGTCTATTTAGCAACAACAAATACTTGTAAGATTGCAAAAATGGAAAGCACTGGTAATAAAAAGGGCTCACTGATGTGAGCCCCTTTGTTCTATAGTAATAAACCTTAAAAACCTTAATTAAACTGTCCTTTCTTCTTATCTACCTTGCCACCGATAACATAACCACCACCGGCGCCCAGAACAGCACCTACTACAGCACCTACCACAGGGTTCTTTTTATAGATCACGGCACCAGCACCTGCACCAACCACCCCACCGATCACGGCACCCTTGGTCTTGTTGCTCATACCTTTCTTCTCTTCAGCTTTTGCTGTTTCACCTGTACCGGCAGTGCTGGCATCAGTTCCGGCGCCTGTAGAGGCGGTAGAACCTGAACCTGCATTAGGGGAAGTGGAAACCGGTGCTTGAGGAGTGGCTGCCGGGGCTGGAGCAGGAGGCGGAGGCGTTTCTGTTCTATGATTGACAGCTCTTGAAGGGCTGCTCACTCTTGGAGCTTTCCGAACCGGGGCAGAAGCCACGGCCTGCTCAGGCTGACCATAATCCTTAGAGTCTTTCATTTCATTCATCACCTTCCAGGCCTGGTATTCGGACAACCCGGAAGTATCCTGTAATACGGTAGGAGGCTGAACGACTGCAGCAGGGGTAGTTGACTGACCAGCGATCTTAGGATTGCTGTTACAGGAAACCATCAAAACTGCTGCGGCAGCGATACTAAAAAAGGGTATAAATTTTTTCATGTGCTTACTTTTTAATGATTGGTTCCGGCTTCGCGGAAATACAGGATAATAGACCGACTATTCTTATGAAATATTACTATGTATTTGTTAAAGCGCAGCCTTTATTCATTTGTTGGATTTCAACCTTCCACAGCTGTGTTTTAATAGGTTTATTAAGCGGACGGGTCCTTTTTCATCCCAATCTTTTTCAGCTCTTTAACCTCCACGCTGAAAGCGCCGAAATCGTCCACCACCTTCCCCTTCATCCAGTAGATGCCAATACCCTGCAGGGGGTAGCGGCGGGTTGTATCAGGAAAATGGACTGTATCCAGCCAATCGCCATTACTATCTATAAAAGTTCCAAAATGCATGATCTCTTTTTTGACCGTTCTTACATATTTCACCGTGACATACGCACCTGCAATCTCCACCTCTTTACCTACCAGGGCAGGTAATTGGGATACTGTAACAAAGCGGGTGCTGTCAAGATCTGCCAGGTCAAAGCGGCTGCAAAGCGGGTAGTCCAGTAATTCTATTTCATCGAGGGCATCCTCCAGTGGAGTATGGTGCAGTTCGGGCAGGATAAACTCCAGTGGTTTGTCCTTAAACAGGGCTTCCCTGATCCTGTTGTGCTCCTTAACTCTTTTTTGTAGGAAATTGGCTTCCCAAAGCAATTGCTTTTTATTCTTGCCCGTAAAGCGCAGGGCGCCTATGCGGACCAGCAGGTTTAGTTGTTCGATACCTATGGCCGTCCTGGTAACAAGGTCCTGCAAACCGGTAAACGGTCCATTGGCCTGCCTTTCTTCCAGCAAACGACTGGCTACATCATCCTGCAATCCCTTGACCAGCCGCAGCCCTATGAACACTTGCTTTCCCCTGATATTGGTAAAATAATCACTGCGGTTAACACAGGGGGCTTCCACCTGGCCACCTGCCCGGCGCAGCTCGTGAAAATAGAGCTCGCGGTTGTAAAAACCGCCTTCATTATTGATCACAGCCACCATGAACTCCAATGGGAAATAGGTCTTGAGGTAAAGGCTCTGGTAACTCTCCACGGCAAAAGATGCCGAGTGGGCCTTGGAGAAAGAATAACCACCAAAGCTCTGGATCTGTCGCCATACCTCTTCTGTGGTGGCTTCAGGATAGCCATAGCTTCGGCAATTGGCAAAGAACCTTTCTTTGATCTTGTCAAAACCATTATGACCCCTGTATTTGCCACTCATGGCCCGGCGGAGAATATCGGCCTCCCCCATATCAATACCTGCAAAATGGTGGGCAACCTTGATCACATCTTCCTGGTAGACCATCACACCATAGGTCTCTTCCAGCAATTCCTTCATTTTGGGGTGCAAGTATTCAAAGCTGTCGGGCTGGTGAAAGCGGGAGATGTATTGCCGCATCATGCCCGATTGAGCCACACCAGGACGAATGATGGAAGATGCCGCTACCAGGGTCAGGTAATCGCTGCATCTTAGTTTGATCAGTAACTGCCGCATGGCGGGGCTTTCTATGTAAAAGCAGCCAATGGTATCTGCTTTTTTGATCTTTTGAGCTACGTGCGGGTCTTTTTTGAATTGCTCTATAGCATGAATATCCACGCTTAATCCCTTGTTCTCCCTCACCAGCTGGATGGCTTCCTTGATATGGCCCAAGCCCCGCTGGGAAAGGATATCGATCTTATAAAGCCCGATATCTTCCGCGGTGAACATATCTATCTGCGCCGTAGCAAAGCCCTTGGGAGGCATAATAAGAGCGGAATATTGGGTGATCGGTTCTTCGCTGATCAACATGCCACCGGGATGGATGCTGGCATAGTTGGGAAAGCCATGGAGGAGGGCCCCATAGCTAATGATGTATTGCTGGATCTTGTCCTCTTTGAAATTGGCCAGGGGGTCCGCCACCAGTCCATCGATCTCTTGCTTGGGTAGTCCAAATACCTTACCGAGCTCCCTGATGATGGCATCGTGCTTAAAGGTGCTTACCATTCCCAGTAGTGCCACATGATCGCTGCCATAGCGCTTGAAAATATAATCGATCACTTCATCGCGGTCGCGGTGGCTGAAGTCAATATCAAAATCAGGTGGAGATGCCCTGTAAGGGTTGAGGAAGCGTTCGAAATAGAGATCCAGCTCAATGGGATCGACATCAGTGATCTGTAGGCAAAAGGCTACGATGGAGTTGGCCCCGCTGCCCCTGCCCACATGGTAAAAACCGCGGCTCTGGGCATAGCGGATGATGTCCCATGTGATCAGGAAATAGGCGTTAAAGCCCAATTTATCAATGATCTCCAACTCTTTCCTTACCCTTTTGTTGGCTTCTTTATCAGAGCCATAGCGGCTTCTCATTCCATCCAGTGCCAGTTTCTCCAATAAGGCCTTATCTGCAGCCAGGGAAGATGTAAAGATCTTTTTGTTCTTATCCGCCTTCAAATCAATAGTATAAGAGCAGCTGTCTATAACCTGCAAAGTATTGGTGACGATGGCAGGGTAGCGCCTGAAAGCATCGAGTATTTTGGCCGGAGAAAGGAACAATTCTCCTTCATCAGCCACCTGGGTACTCGTTTGCTTACTGAGGATGATATTCTTATCGATGGCCCTTAACAAACGGTGCAGGTTAAAGCCTTTCTTGTCTTTATAGGTTACAGGCTGGCGGATGACAAACTTTGTGGAGTGAGAGGCCACATCCATGGTAAAGAGCTTATTCACCTGTGAAGGCTGCACACCTATTAGCTCATTGACCCTGAGCTGTACTGGATCCTTTGCGCCAAGCGGATAAATGACCCAAACCCTTTCCGATAAAACCGGGGAAGCCGGAAAGGGGGTTTCAGTTTGTAAGTGCGTGCTAAGGAAACTATTGATCTCCCGGAGTGCCTGGATGTTTTTAGCCAGGAGCAAGTAGAGGAACGCATCCCCATTCCGGACCTCGCAACCCAGCACAGGTTGAATGCCTGCTTCCAGGCAAAGGCTATAAAACTCCCAGGTGTCCTGGGTGCTGTTGATATTGGTGAGCGCCATGGCAGAAGCGCCCATTTCCACACCCTCAGTCACTAGTTGTGCAGTGCTGAAAGTACCATAGCGGTAAGAGTAATACGATTTGCAGTTGAGGTACATGATTATAGTTTACAAAAATCCACTGGCTCTCATGACCAGGTAGCGTCCAAAACGGCCATTGAGTTTGTCTATTTCCTGGTACAACCTTATTAGGTCATCCGTATCATCAAAAAGGCTGATCTGGTAATTGCCCGGAACCAGGTGTGTGAATCGTACACCTATCAGCCGCACCAACAGGCGCCGGTCATAGAGTTTGTTGAACAACTCTTTGACCGTTTGCAGCAGCAGGTGGTCAAGTGCTGTGTAGGCTATGGTGCATTGCCGTGTCACCGTATTAAAATCTGAATAGCGGATCTTGACCGTTACACAACCGGTCAACTTGTTTTGCTGCCGTAGCTCAAAGGCTATCTTCTCCGTCATCTGTACCAGCCTGGCCTGTAGAAAACGGATATCAATAGTGTCTGATTCAAAAGTGTTTTCGGTGCTGATACTTTTTTGTTCGCTATAGGGCACCACGGGTGATTCATCAATACCATTGGCGCGGCGCCAAAGTTCTATGCCTGGTTTTCCCATCAGGTTTTCCATCATCTCCACTGGTATCTCGCTAAGTGTTTTGATCTTTACTACACCCATCTGGCGTAATAATTCAGTGGTTTTAGGACCAGCCATGGGCAACTTTTCAATAGCCAGTGGCGCCAGGAATCGTTTTTCATTTCCAAAAGGAATCACCAATTGGCCATTCGGCTTGGCCTCGTCCGTCGCTACCTTGCTTACCAGCTTGTTGGCGGCCATGCCGTTGGAGATAGGCAGTCCTGTTTCTTTGGTCACTTTACTTCGCAGCTCCTGGCTGAAACTGCGGCAACCAAAGAAACGATCCATTCCTGTGAGGTCAACATAGAATTCATCTACACTGGCTTTTTCAAATTGGGGAACATTGTCGCGGATCACATCCGTTACCAGGCGGGAGTAATAGCTATATGATTCCATGTCACCGCTGATGACCATTGCCTGGGGGCAAAGACGGCGGGCAAGCTTCATTGGCATGGCGGAGCGGATACCGAACTTGCGGGCTTCGTAGCTGCAGGCAGCCACTACCGCCCTGTCGCTTTTGCCCCCCACCATTAAGGGCCTTCCTTTGAGGGAAGGGTTTTTCAGGCATTCCACATTTACAAAGAAGGCATCAAGATCATAGTGTGCTATGGTACGTTCATTCTCCTTCATATCCGCTGCTAAACTAAATTATTTAGCAATCTGTTTGCCAAAAAGTTTAGCACAGGAAGAGATTACCAGGTGCTCCCCGGTTGAGTTTTCTTAATCTTGATCTTATTGAAGAAGTGAATTTGAGTTATAGTCAAAAGAAAGCATCCCAGGTATATAAGCGAACCAGCAGTAAGATGAAAACATGAGTATAAAGAGAATTTACTGGTTTCGGTGGAAAAAGAGATGATAGTTATTTTGTTATGAGCAGGTTTTTCATCCCACTTGTATTCATTTCATCAATGGCTTCAGACAAGCGCAGCTATTCCTGCAGGTCCATTACCACTATATTTTTTCCTTTAATGCAGGAATCGACTAGGATATCACGGTCTTCTGTAACCGCATTTAAATCAAGCAATTTTATTGGTAGAAAATCAACCTGATATTATTGGAACCAAACCAAGTCTCTTCTAATGCGCAGTCATACTATCCGGTACATTAACAACACCAGTAGGTTGCCTGATCAGGATATCACTCAGGTCCTGTTTGGCTTCCAATCCAAGGCCTCCATAGATCCTGTCGCCCTTGCGGTAGATGCGGACTTTCTTATCTGTATAAAACCGTTGTGTATTCTGGTCCCACCAAAGGTCTGGTGTCCACAAGGTATCACCGGTGGCATTGGCCACTACCACGCTGTCGCGGAGGTAAGCCTTGTTGAGGGTCTCCATGTATTTGCCATAATGCGCATCCAGGCGGCTTTGTTCTTTGCCAAGGCTGTCAAAGAAGACCATGCGGAGTGATTTGGGAAATTCAACATAGGAAGTGTCCCTGCTATAGCGCAACATCAATGGAGCAGTGAGCAGGGAGCGCAATTGTCCACCCTGGCTAAAGTAGCTTTGAATATTTTTAGCTTCTTCCACCATTTCTTTTTTCTCTTTCCATTCATTGAGCGCCCTTTGCGAATTTTCGCAGCCAAAAAGGAACAGGCAGCCCCAGATAAAGGCTGCCTGTTTTATAATAAAGTTGCTCA
This sequence comes from Flavisolibacter ginsengiterrae DSM 18136, assembly GCF_059568575.1. NCBI lineage: Bacteria > Pseudomonadati > Bacteroidota > Chitinophagia > Chitinophagales > Chitinophagaceae > Flavisolibacter > Flavisolibacter ginsengiterrae. Next base: position 52,633 of record NZ_JCANTR010000022.1, on the reverse strand, counting down.
ATACTTTCTTACTCATACTTGCGCTTGACAAACCAAAGATCGGTGAAGTTGAAGCCAACAGAAAAACGGAATACGTTTTCTTTCAGGGCATTGTCCTTATTACCTCTTTTCAGGTATTCAAGAGATATGTTCACCGCGTTGTATTGATTCGGTGCCAGTCGGCTGGTACGGATAGGCAATGCCAGCCCGGCCGATGTTCCGAAAGTAGGAAGCTTGTTATCTACTTTTACATAATCCTGTCCCACAGAAAAGCCCAGTCGGTACGTGATGCGGCTGAAATAGTTGGTGGAAGGCTTGGGGTTGAATTGTCCGCCAGCTTTTAATTTCCAGCTATCCTGCACCAGGTCAGGCTGGCCAAAAAAGCGGTACTCACTCCATTTGCTGGTTGTGTAATCCACACCCAATAAATAGCCTCTTCCATCTGTTTCATACGAATTAAAAACAAAACCTGCGGTATAGGAAGATGGATAGATAACCTCACCTTTTGTATCATTTTTGATATACACACTATCTACCTGTATGGTTTCACCTGCAGATCCAAGCGTGAAGGTTTGGCGAAGAATATCCTGTGATCCTTTGATGGTCTGCTTCCAGTTGCCGGCAGCACCCAATCGCAGGTAACGATTGCCTTTTAACTGAATGAGGTATTGAATACCTGCATCATAATAAAGACTACCAAAAGAATAATTGGTTCTATGTTCTGAAGCCGTGTAATGAACGGAATCATTAGCCAGGGCCCTGCGTGTATTCAATTCTTTGGTTCCAAAAAGATAACCGGCATTGATGCCTATGCTGAAATTGCCAAAGCCTACACCTGTACCAATGGAAGGTAGAAAGGTACCACCGGAGCCATTAAACACAGTTAATGCGCTATCTATAGGCAAATTGGTAGTTGGGTCTATCAATCGTTCATTGCGGCTGATCTTATAGCTAACCCTTGACAATGGACGCAAGCCAAAGCTCAGGCCCCAGTTTCTACGAAGCGGTATGCCCACATTCAGGTAGGAAAAATATGCATCCGAAGATGTAAAGCTTTGAGGTGTGTTGGGTGCTGAAATAGTACGGTTCTCCAGGTTGAGGCCCGCATCCAGTATCACCCTTCCATATTGTAATTTGCTGGAAGTCTTTTCCTTCAGTGCATAGAAGCTTGAATAAGAGGCAGGGTTACTGAAGTTGACAGAAATGACATCGGCATAACCGGCTGATATACCTCCCATGCCTCTTGTAGTCATATTACTGTTGGGAAAAAGGTCGCCTAATCCATAACGTGAATAAGGAGAGTTGCTTTGTGCAGATCCCATAAAAGGAGAAAGAAAAAGAACAGAGACCAATGCCTTCAAACCCACTGCCGAACTCTTAAGCATTATTGATTTGGCTAATTGCATACAGACCTTTAAAAATTAATTCAGGGTCTGCAAATATCTTATTTTTCAAATGGGGCTCAAATATTCGTATATCACCCCCGGTTAAAAGCACGTTAAAGTTCCCATACCTTTTTTCATATAATTCAATCATTCCATCAATCTCGGCAGCCATGCCCAAAACCACGCCAGACTGGAGGTTTGTCTTGGTGTCATACCCAATTAAAGGCACATTCCAATCAGCTTCCACCAATGGCAGGCGCGCCGTGAATTGATGCATGGCCCTAAAGCGCATTTCCATTCCCGGAGATATGGACCCGCCCAGGAATTCGTGTTGCTGGTTAATAAAATTGAATGTGATGCAGGAACCCAGTCCAATTGCCAGGTTGTTCTGCCTGGGAAATAAATAAACCGAAGCCGCACAGATAGCCAACCTGTCAGCCCCAACCGTCTCTGGTTTGCCTACAGGTATGGTAAATGGAATCTGGGAAATATTACTGAGCTTATGGTACCTGGTTGTTGCTGCAAGCAATTCTTCGATGGCAGGATCATGATCGATCACAGATGAAAGAATAGAATGTTGAGGCTTGTGAACTTCAATCAATTGACTAAGGTGATCATGCGCATTGGCACCCAGAACGGTCACCTCTTTCAGCCTGTCTTCTTCAAAGATTGCTGCTTTCAACCGTGTATTTCCAAAGTCCAGGCAAATAGTATTCATGTAAGGATCTGGGGAATAAGTTAATGTGAGTTAAGCGCCGAAATTAGGAAGAATGCTGCATCAATGAAAGCATTTGAATGAATGACAGGAAGTATACATACACTGGCCTTATTCAAAGTTGAAAGAAGAAAGATTTTTGAAATGCCCGTTCAGCTTTACTTTTTCCTTTAAGGATTCCATTTGAGCCACCATGGGAATGACTCGTGTGAGGTGGCGCTTTAAATATTCCTGCCGCTGCCGTTCGTGCATCAATCCCAGCAGCTCGTATTCTTCCTGCAAAGACATGCCCACGTGATGAGCGATGTCGTAGGTGTTCAGTTCTTCATCTGGCTTTTTGAAATCCTTTTCCACTTTCAGCATTTTAAATAATTCGCGAATGCTGTTCACTACACGTCGCATTACTTCAGCGCTGCCGGTTTCATTATTGGGTGGATAGTTGACAATAGCGCCACTGTATAATTTATCAGGCACTTCCTTTATCACTTCCAGCACCCGAAACACTTTATCTCCCCGGGTCTTGATATCCATCTCACCATTTTCGTCCACATGGGAAATTTCGGTTATGCCTACCAGTGTGCCATAGTCCTGAATGCGATTATCTATGACTGCAGGAATTCCGAAGAACTTTTTTTCCTTATGACATTCCTGTATCAGTTGCTTATACCGCGGCTCAAAAATGTGAAGGTTGAGTTGCTCACCCGGATACACCACTATGCCAAGAGGGAATATGGGAATGAAGTTCGTCATGCCTTTGGAATGCAAATTTGGTGCAAAAAGATGAATGAAACTTTAAGCGAAAAGAAGGAACTGTATATTTAAAAAGGCCCTCAATTAGTTTTTATTTGCTGAGCCTTCTTTATTTTCCCAAAGCTCCCGCAGGCGGGTATATTTTAAGAAAGTATAAAAAGCAGTCATGCGGGCGGCCGTATAGCCTTGCCATCCATCTAAAAATCCCAGTTGCAGGATGTAATGCATGAAAAAACCAAGAGCAGGAGAAACCCTTGTTTTCAAAAATCCCGAACGCTTTCCCTGGGCAAAATATTTCTCTGCATTGAGGAGGGCGTATTGAACCATCTTATGGCTGTAATCCGCCATATCTCTCATGGTATGGTGCAGTATGCTTCCCTTAAGCTTAGTGACCCTTATATCTTTTGGAAAGATCAATTCTTCATGCACCACGGCATCATTCCAGTTCACCTGCCTGCGATTAAACAAACGGATATGGTGATCGCCCCCCCACTCACCCCATTTCAAATGCCGGTTGCCCAGGAAGTTTTTGAAGGGCACATCAAAGACCTCTTTTTCATCCCTGAGGTCTACTTGTTTTAATTCTTGTTGCAGTTGTTCATCAAGCGATTCATCCGCGTCAAGGCTCAATATCCAGTCGTAGTTTGCCAGGGCTACTGCTTCTCTTTTTGTTTTTCCAAAACCCAACCAGGCACCCTGGTGCAGATGCACACCAGCTTCCTTCAATTTTACGACAGTGCCATCTGTGCTTCCATTGTCGTACACCACAATATCATCACTTACTGAACTTACTGATTTCAGCAGGCGGTCAATGGCATTGACCTCATTTTTACATACAACAACTATGGAGATCTTATTAGCCATCTAGGTTTGATTGATTCAGCCATTTCCACCACCAGAGTGGTAAAAAGGAAAAAATAAAAACACCAAACTGAGCTTCTATGCTCATATCAAAAACAAAACTGAAAACTACTATTGCATTTAAACAATACCAAAAAACAACATTGCGCTTTGGAATAAGAAAAAAAGGCACAGCCAGGATGATTATCAAAATGATGATCGCTGCCCAGCCTGCCACCCCTCCAAATACCAGTAGTTCACTGCAGGGAAGAAAACGTTCACCTGTGCCAAGTGTTGGTGAATGTGTTGCATACCAATGATGCATTTCTCCTTTCAGATCGCCTGCGCCCACTCCTAATGTAGATTGTTGTAGTATCTGCCACCCGGCTTTCAATGATAATGCCCTGGCTCCATCATTGGACCCTGGTAAATAAATACCCGAGCGTACATTATGGATATCATACAGCATGTACCTGATCCTGTTTTGAAACGTGGGAAATGCAAACCAGGCTATGAAAGGAATAATGAAGATCAGTGACAATACAGAAAAAGAGATCCATCTTTTCCTTTGCTGTACCAACCACCATACAGCATACATCACCATAAGGATGTACAGGCAGGCTAGTCCCATCCTGGCAGCCAGCAGGTGCTGGTAAATGATAAAGAACAGTACCAATGCACTCAGCAGGATCTTTTGCACTTTAGTTGCAGCATTTTGCCAAAGCACCAGGGAAAGCAAAACAGCTACGCTTACCAGCCAGCTAAAGCGTATATGATCATTCTCCAGCGGTGTAGCCATTAATTTGGCCCTTAAATATTCCTGGTTCCAGTCAATGCTGTTTAAAAGATATTGAGCTGCACTCCAGGAACATCCAAGGCATAGGAGTGTCAGGAAAACATAAGCTACCATTTGCCACTGCTGTTTATTTAACTGCCATCTGCCTGCAAAAGCCATGGGAAAAAACAAGAGTGGTAATTTGATCTGCATTACGGCCATCCATTCCTTGAGGTCACTACTCCACAGTCCTGAAATGAGTGGTATCAGAAAGAGTAAAGAGAGTAAGAACAAATAGGTAGAATGGGTGAATGATTTGAATTGAAACTTCCAGTTTTTGTGCACAATGGTAAGTACTAAAAATAATCCCATACTGATAGAGAGCGTGGCGCGGGAAATGAACAAGCCTGCCAGCATGAAAAGCATGGCTCCAAAGATGGCTTTCTCCCTCCAACTGTTCTCTATAGGATTACCCATATTTTTGTACAGATAAGCTTGAGTGGTTTTGATTCAATGTTCTGCAAGATGCAGGATAAAAATGATATTACTTCATGTGGCAACAATGGCTCGGAGAACTAGAACAGGGAAATGTCAAGGCATTGGCCCGCAGCATATCATTGGTGGAGAATGGTGGACCAGGTTATGATCAGTTGCTGGAAGCCCTGCCCTTTAATGCCGAAGCCAGGGTCATTGGCATTACCGGCCCTCCGGGTGCGGGAAAGAGTACATTGGTGGATGCATTGATCGGTGAGTTTATTGCAAATGGTAAAAAGGTCGCTGTGCTTTGCGTTGACCCTTCCTCTCCATTTAACCTGGGCGCTGTATTGGGTGATCGCATTCGCATGAGCAACTGGTACACACATCCCCATGTTTACATCCGTTCATTGGCTACAAGGGGCTCCATGGGTGGGTTGAATCCCCGCATCATTGAGATCACCGAACTGGTAAAAGCTGCAGGCTATGATTATGTGATCGTAGAAACGGTGGGTGTTGGTCAAAGTGAAATAGAGATAGCAGGATTGGCAGATACTACAGTGGTGGTGATGGTACCTGAAGGTGGTGATGAGATCCAGACCATGAAGGCAGGCCTGATGGAAATAGCAGATATTTTCGTAGTGAATAAAAGCGACCGCCCTGATGCGGATGCATTTGTAAAGAACCTGCGGATGATGCTGGCACCTGCTTTTCATAATCACCGCGAAGTGCCTGTTATTAAAACGATTGGGAATAATGGATCGGGTGTTCAGGAGTTGTATAATGCCATAGAACAACATGCCGCAGCAACAGAACATTCTTTAAGAAAAAGCTGGCTGTTGACGGAAAGGGTTTTTCAATTGGTGCAGCAACATCGCATGCACAATATTGACAAGGATGCCCTGTATAAAGAGATCAGCCTGTCATTGAATGACAGGGAAAATTTTAATCTATATCGCTTCGCAAAAAAATATTATTAATGGCTGCCCCTTTTATTTCTGTTTGCATTCCTTCCTACCAAAGAGTGGCCTACCTTGAGCGCTTGTTGAACTCTATCAGGCAACAAACCTATGGTCATTTTGAAGTGGTATTGTCTGATGACAGCCCCGATGATTCTGTGAAGGATTTGCTGGAGAAGTACACTGATCTGCCTATTCGTTATTTTCACAATATTCCGGCAGCAGGCACACCTATGAACTGGAACCTGGCCATTGAAAAAGCAAAAGGAGACTGGATCAAAATCATGCACGATGATGACTGGTTCTCTACTCCTTCGTCTCTTGAACTTTTTGCCAATGCAGCTTCAGAAAGCAAGTCACTCTTCCTGTTTTCCTCCTCCCGTTACATACAGGAAGATGGAAGCGAACGTATGCGCAGTTTAACCCCTGAAGAAATCAAAGCGCTACACACCGATCCGCTTTACCTTATTTATGATAATTTGATAGGTCATCCCAGTGCAGTGCTGCATCAAAAAGATCCATCCATTTCATACAATCCGGTGTACAAATGGGTAGTGGATATGGATTTTTATATACACTACCTTGATCAACACCCTGTCTGGGAGTACCTGGCTGAGCCGCTGGTAAATATCGGCGAAGGCAGCACACAGGTATCGGCAGATTGTTATAAAAATCCTGATGTTGAGATACCTGAATACCTGCAATTATTGAACTCGCTGGATGGCTCGAGGGTGGAGCACAACCGGTATGTTTTTTATACGCTGTGGAACCTGGTGAAGAAGTTCAGGCTAAAAGACAGTGCACATGTGGAGAAGCATTACCATGGACCTGTACCCCAAGCATTGAACTATATCATACATATCCAAAGTAAAATTCCCCGCCTCATACTGAAGCAAACGCCCTGGTCGAGGTATTTTATGCGCAAAGCTTTCCAGGCTTATCCCGGGTTGAATAAATAAAAGGAGGCCTGGTCGCCTTCTCCTTCACTGTTGGATCGTGCGGCAATTTGTTTAAACCCTTCTATCTCTGTCCTTGTAAAAACGGATGCCTCCTTATTGACCATATAGGAATTGGATGCCATCAGCGGTATGTTCCGCTGGTATTGTTCACTCGCCCAGATATGGTAGGCTGTAGAATCATAATCCACTTTCTGCATTTCAAAGCCAGCTTTTTTTGCCAGCAGTTCCATGCTTTTCACTGTATGGATCAACAGGTGTCTTGGCGCATCCAAACCAACCCAATCTACTCCATATGTTTTCCATCCATAATGTCCCATCACGGGTGTGCGGATCAATAAAAACTTGCCGGGTCTTAATAATTCCTTTAGTCGTTGCAGCACCTTCAGAGGCTGATCCATATGTTCAAATACATGGTGCAGCATGATATAATCAAAGCTCCCCTGGAGGCTATAAATATCTTTTTTGTAAACTGGTATGGGTCCGTGGTGCAGGTCCTTGTCCATGAAGGGATCTATACCTGTGAGATTAGTAAATCCATTTTTATGCAGGTTTACCAACAGGTTACCATTGCCCGTACCCACATCCAGGATGGCATCATCAAATTGAACTCCGGGCACCTTTACCCATTCCATATATTCAGGAACGGTATAGCCGGCAGCCAATACAGAACCTGCTATCCTATGGCGGCCATGCAGCAGGTAAGCGGAACGCAGGGTTCGAAGCGAGTCGGGTTTTGAACGGGTTTTTAATTTAGAAGTAAAGGAATAATAATCTTCATTGGGATAATACCGCGCCAGGTCGGCAGGAATATTTTGCAGCTGCATACATCCACATGCGTGACAAAGCTGGTATTCAAAGTTCTCATGAAAACCTAATTGCATTTCCCTTACGGTATACAATTCATTACCGTTAGTATTCTGGCAAACCTTACAGGAAGTAATAGACATGAATGGCAGTTGGTATTAATGGTTGAAAAGGATTCAGGCTTCCCTTTCATTCTTTCTCCACCAGCGGTATCCCATGATACCCAGCATGGCCAATGGAGTGAAGGCAAGATAAAGTATCCCGGCATTTAATCCACGGGCTGGTTTTTCACCCAATTGTTCTGCCGTACGGGTACAAACAGAACATTGCGCCTGGCTGGTAGCAGAGAAAAAAACCAGGCAAAGGGAAAATATAAGTACAAGACTACACTTCTTCATGGCCTTAAGAGTAAGGCTGCAAGTTACAACCAAAAGCAAAACAGCCCGAAGCCGGGGTTAATTCAACGGTTTCTTAACAGATTAAAGCTGGTTTTTATATACTAAGACGTCAGCAGCATGGCTATTTCACTACGTGTATTTACCTTGACATGCCTGTTGCTTTTTTTTACTTTGCCATCGTTTAGCCAAGGCCATGCGTCCATATCCTATCATAACTGCTTTAGTCCTTCTGGGCATGACACTTAACGCCCAGACCTCCATCAGCGGGGTTGTTAACAGTTATCATAGGGTGATTGAAATTATTCCTGCCAAAGCATGTGTGCGTGTTGACAATCCTTCCGGGCTTCTTTTTAATGACCGCGTGATGATGATACAGATGAAAGGCGCAACTGTAACTGCCACCAACAACAGTACATTTGGAACGGTCACCTCAACGAACAATGCCGGCAATTACGAAATAGGAACCATCTGCTCTGTAAGGGGTGATTCTATATTTCTCTTCAAACAATTATTGCGTTCTTATACAGTAACAGATAAAGTGCAATTGGTGCGGATACCCCAATATACCAACGCCCTTGTCACAGACAGCTTACAAGCAATGCCCTGGGATAGTGCCAGCGGCAAAGGAGGTGTACTGGCGATTTGGGTATCGGATAACCTGGCATTAAATGCTCCTGTTTCCGTTTCGGAAGCAGGCTATAAAGGAGGCAGCTATGCAACAAGCTCTGGCTTTTGTTCCAATTTTGGCGCGCCAAATGGCTACTATTACAATGCTACAACGCTCGCTCCCCAGGATGGCGCCTATAAAGGTGAATCAGTTGCCGACCTAACGGTACTCTATAGTGGCGGAAAAGGGGCAGTGGCCAATGGCGGTGGCGGTGGCAATAACCATAATAATGGCGGTGGCGGAGGATCCAATAGCAGTGCAGGCGGCAATGGAGGAGGCAACTCAAGTGCTTCGGGATGTACTACTGCTAATCCGGGAAGGGGCGGCTATGCTTTGAACAATAATAGCGGCGCTAAACTTTATATGGGTGGTGGCGGTGGTGCAGGACATGCTAATTCAGGATTGCCATCTACCGGGGGAGGAAGAGGTGGTGGCATCCTGTTCATTCAAGCCAATACGTTGTATTCAAACGGTTTTAAGATCCTGGCCAATGGGCAGGATGGTGGCAGTACACTCGGCGATGGAGCATCAGGCGGAGGCGGTGGTGGATCTGTCATTTTAAATATTAACAGCTATGCCGACGACTTAAATATAGAAGTCAAAGGTGGTAATGGAGGTTCTGAAAATGATGATGCAACGTCCGGCAAGTGTTATGGGGAAGGTGGTGGCGGCGGTGGTGGCCTTATCTATTTTAAAGGATCCATTCCGGCAGGAATAAATTCTGTCTCCGGGGGAGCTAAGGGCAGTAAGCTCAATTCCCTGAATTGTGGCACCATTACGGCTGGGACCGCAGGTTCCAATGGTACAACCGTAACCAATTATTCTTTTGCTGAATCTTCCACCCTTTCCAGTGCATGTGGGACCGTGCTACCGGTAGGCCTTTTGAATTTTTCTGCCAGGAATGCTATAAACACTGTGATCATTGAATGGAAAACAGCTGATAATGCACCAGGTATAAAAGCGTTCCTGGAGCGCAACTGGAATAACAGTTCCTGGTCAGTGATTCAATCTTATACGCTATCATCAGCTGCAGTTCAATACAGGTATGATGATAAAGATCTTCCGGCTGGTTTTTACCAATACCGCCTAAAAATGGTGAAGGCGGATGGCTCCATTAGTTATTCAAACATCAGCACTGCAAAGCTAACAGGCAACATTTCGTTATTTGTTTTCCCTAACCCTGCCAGCAGCCAGCTGACCATTGTTCACCCTTTTGAACCTGGATCTGAGGTCAGTATGATAGATGCAATGGGACAACAGGTATGGAATAAAAAGATACTGTCACCTGCTCCCCTGCTCAGGCAGGATATTTCCTTTTTGCCTAAAGGTGTTTACAGGGTAATGACTGGTGCAGCCTCCAAATGTTTTGTAGTGGAGTAAGCAAAAAAAATCCCGCCGAAGCGGGATGGAGTATTATAAAGCTTGTGCGCTCATTCTTTTCTGTTGTTTCTTTCTCTCTTCTTCATCCAGTATCACTTTACGCATACGGATATTGTTAGGAGTCACTTCAATGCACTCATCCTGCTGGATGTATTCCATGCATTCTTCCAGGGTCATTAATCTTTTTGGAGGTAGCGTTACTGTACCATCGCTACCAGAGGCGCGCATGTTGGTCAGTTTCTTTCCTTCATTCGGATTCACTACCAGGTCACCAGGTTTATTGTTCTCTCCAATGATCATTCCGCGGTACACTTCTTCTCCCGGATCTACAAAGAAGAACCCACGATCCTGTAATTTATCAATAGAGTAAGCGGTAGTGCTTCCGGCTTCTTTAGCTATCAACACACCATTGTTACGGCCGGGGATGGCACCTTTCCATGGTTTGTATTCGCTGAAGCGGTGGTTCATTACAGCTTCACCAGCAGTGTTGGTCAGCATATTGGTACGCAAACCCAACAAACCTCTTGAAGGGATATCAAACTCGAGGTGTTGCATATCACCTTTTGTTTCCATGACATGCATTTCACCTTTACGGCGGGTAACAAGGTCAATTACTTTGGAAGCATATTCCTGCGGCACATCCACTACAAGTGTTTCAAAAGGCTCGCATTTCTTGCCATCAATCTCTTTAGTGATAACCTGGGGTTGCCCGATGGTCAGTTCATAACCCTCACGACGCATGGTTTCTACCAATACTCCTAAGTGAAGGATTCCACGACCGTAAACCATAAAGCTATCAGCACTATCAGTGTCATACACACGAAGCGCCAGGTTCTTTTCAGTTTCTTTCATCAGGCGGTCACGCAGGTGGCGGGAGGTAACGAACTTACCATCTTTACCAAAGAAGGGAGAGTTGTTGATGCTGAACTGCATGTTCATGGTGGGTTCATCCACGCTGATCACAGGCAGAGCTTCGGGATTATCAAAATCAGCGATTGTATCACCAATATTGAAATCTTCCAGTCCTACTACGGCACAAAGATCTCCGGCAACTACTTCAGTTACCTTCTTCTTTCCCATGCCTTCAAATACGTATAATTCTTTTACTCTTGATTTACGGACGCCATTTTCCTGAACAAGGGAGAAAGGCTGGTTTTCTTTAATAGTGCCACGGGCAACTTTTCCAATGGCTATACGGCCAAGGAAGGAAGAATAGTCAAGGGAAGTGATCTGCATCTGCAGGGTACCATCACCCACTTTGGGAGCAGGCACATATTTCAGGATACCATCCAACAAAGGAGTGATGCCTTCACATTCAGTTAATGAATCATTGAACCAACCATTCTTTCCGGAACCATAGAAGGTAGGGAAATCCAGCTGCTCTTCTGTAGCGTCAAGGTTGAAGAATAATTCAAATACAGCATCATGCACTTCATCAGGGCGGCAATTAGGCTTGTCCACCTTATTGATAACCACGATGGGCTTCAGGTTCAGGTGCAGGGCTTTTTGCAGTACAAAACGGGTTTGTGGCATTGGGCCTTCAAAGGCATCCACCAGCAATATCACACCATCAGCCATCTTTAATACCCTTTCCACTTCACCACCAAAGTCGGCGTGACCAGGGGTATCGATCACATTAATCTTAACGCCTTTGTACATAACTGCGGCGTTCTTACTAAAAATTGTGATACCTCTTTCCCGCTCCAGGTCATTGCTGTCCATGATGAGGTCACCGGTTTCCTGGTTGTCGCGGAAGGTCTTCGTTGCGTGAAGGATCTTGTCTACCAGCGTAGTTTTTCCGTGGTCAACGTGGGCAATTATCGCTATATTTCTGATGTCCATAGTTTAGTTGTAAGTTGAAAGATTGTTAGCCTTAACAAGGATTTAAGGCAAAAGGCCACCTTCCAAAGCTTCCCCTAAGGGGCGGCAAAGGTACGGCAAAAGGGCGGGGCAACCCAGCCAAAACCGGGACTTTACAAAAACTTTTTGATGATATTTATGAGAATTGTCAGCAGTAAACTAAAAAGGATCATGGTGGTTATAGGAAAATAAAACCTGCTATTTCCCTTTTCCACCCTGATATCGCCGGGCAAATGGCCTATCCAGTGCAATTTATCGTGAAAGAATAGATAACTATGCCCACCAATATGATCAAAACACCAAAAACTATAATGTATCTACCAGTGTTGCTGTCCATACTTTAGCAATTTACAAAGCTTATCGCCTGCCTAATTGAAATACATTTGGATATGAGGCTGATCATTACCTTTTTTATTTCCTTCTGTATTTCTTCTTCAGTTTATGCCCAGAGCTGGAAGATCAGCTCCAATGGCAAAACCCTTTTAAAGGCAAACATTGAAAATGAAGAGAAGAATAAGGTCAGTTTAAAAACCACCACTCTATCCAAAAAAGGCTTGAATCTTTGTTATACTGAAGGAAAAGACCAGAAAAAAGGCTGGGAAAGGGTAATTGCTGTTTATGATGCAAGTGACAAAGAGCTAAAAGAAGAAAAGGGTACCAGTTTACTAATAAGCAGGGACAGCCTCCGCTCCTATCTCAAAAATTCCCCACAGGTGAAGATCTATACCTGGGCATTGCCTACAGATCCCAAGCTCAAAGCCCTGGTAAGGGTAAGAAGAATACACCTGGCTACGATAAGCCAGTAGACCTGGATGTTTCTACTTTATGTTTGTTTCTTGCTTTGTAGATCATATATAAACTTCGTCTCAGCCGACATACTGGCTCCTGACTATTGACTCCTGACTCCTGACTCATCTTCTTAAGTTCTCAACCTCCTCCTTTACTTTTGCCATCCATGTCGCGTCATCTTCTCTATATAGTCAATCCAATTTCAGGTACCAAAAAGAAATCAGGTGTGGAAAACCTGATCCGGAAGAAAACTACGGCTGCAGGTTTCCCCTACGCCATATATCCCTCGGTTGAAGGTGGTGATTATTCTTTCCTTGACCATTATATCAAGGAACAGAAAGTAACTGATATCATTATTGCTGGTGGTGACGGTACCATCAACCAGGCTATCAACTCCCTGCGCAAATGGAAACTTCCCTTCGGCATCATTCCCTGTGGTTCGGGAAACGGGCTGGCATTAACAGCGGGCATACCCAAATCGGCGGAGAAAGCGCTGGATATTGTTTTTACAGGTGTGCGGCAATGGACCGATGCCTTCACCATCAATGGAAAATTTGCCTGTATGCTTTGCGGACTTGGCTTCGATGCACAGGTGGCTCATGATTTTGCGAATGATCCCAACCGTGGATTGAGCACCTATATCAAGCAAACGGTAAAGAATTTCCTAACCTCCAAATCTTACACTTTTGGCATTCGCACCAACGGTAGAACATTTATTACGGATGCCTTCTTTATTTCTGTGGCGAACAGCAACCAGTTTGGCAACAATTTTAAAATAGCTCCCAATGCCAGTCTTACAGATGGCATGCTGGATATTGTCATCATGACCAAGCAAAATAAACTGAGTATGCTGGTGCAGGCATTGAAGCAGGTAACCGGTTTTAATGAAGTGCAGGAAACAGCGGTATTCAACGAACAAAGCAGTGTGATCTATTTCCAGACACCTTCTCTAACTATCAACAATGCATTAGATGCGCCGCTACATATAGATGGCGACCCGGTAGAATCAGAGAAAGCTTTAAAGTTCCAGGTGTTACCAGCCTGCTTTCAATTGTTGGTGGGCAAAAGCTAAAAACTGTATAATTGCAATGATTATAACTATCGCAATGGCTTATTAAAACTGAGTTCCTGTTTGGTTTTCAGCTTTGACTTCCCAAGGGAATCTGTATTCAATAAGTTGAGCAACTTATCAAAACTCTCCACATTATAAGCGGAGCCCAATGAAGCCGCTATATCCAGCTTCTCCCGTTGCGTAAGGTGAAAATTCAGTGCTGCCTTGTCTTCTTCTTTTTTAGGAATGTACTGGAAGGTGATCTTGTGTATGGGAAATCCATTATTATCCATGAAGTAAGTGGACATATCTCCCTGGAAATATTCCATCATCTTATACCAGTTGTTTTGCAGCAGGAAGAAAGGCTTTACAGCATTCTCTGTAAGGTTATCATATTCATAGGGATGTTCCCATCCGCCATCCATGCGGTCGCGGATCTGGATGACCACCACTCCCCTCGTATTCTCAACTATCCAGGAACGCATATGTGCCAGGAAACGCAGGGCTGTTGACACACCATAATTATCACGCAAACCCCCATCCATTACGTCGATCACAGGATTGGAAGGCAACCAAACATTTGGCAATACCACGGGAAAGGTGGCGTTCATGCGAAGGGCTGTTAATATGCGCAGGTTGTAGGGATTCTGTTTGGCAAAGAAAGTAGTGAAGTCAACGGCATCGGGCGTCATCCTGCCTTCAGTGGAATCCATGGGTGGTTCCATCATAAATCGCAAGGGCTGTGTGCTGATCAGCATCATCTTGGCATCGCGGGTAATGACATTGTGGTAAAACATCAATGGAATATTCGCCGCGGTTTCATCCGCCACATAATCCCTCAGGCTCTTGTTCAATACGCCACGTGTATTATCATTCAATGCCATCTCGAATGCATAGCCGCGATCACGCAGGTAGGTGTTGTCGCCGATAGTGAACTTTTGCTCTGGAGCAAAAAGATCCCGGGCAATAAAGGAAGTAAAAGTGGGATTGAGCAGATCATCTGCGATATTATCCACATATTCATTCGACTGAATGTTGATCTTTTTGTTGTGCAGACGCTGGCGATACAATTCACGGAAATAAGTAGCTCCTATCATACCTCCCGAAGCTCCGGTGATCAGGAAAGTTTTTTTCATTAATGTTCCACCTGTGATGCTATCCAGTTCCTGCATCACATTCATCGTGAAAGTGGCACTCCTGGTTCCACCACCGCTGGTAGCTATCAGAACCAGTAAAGGTTTTTTCTCATCCTGTTTTTGTTTCCAGCGATACATTACCTGCTCCATGTTCTTCCTGTCTGCTTCCGTAGCCTTCGGATTGCTCAATTGTTCCAGGCTTTCCTTGGTATATGCAGGTGCTTCCTTCCGGTTGTTGTAATTCAATCCATAGGCCTTGTTGCGGGGATCGATCAACTCAAACCGGTAAAGAATATTAAGCATGAAAATGAAAATGATCAGCGCGGGCACACTCCAGCTTTGGAAAAAATAAACCAGCGAACCGATAACACCTATCAGGATGGCGCAGAATAAGGTAATGCTGGCGCCTGCAGGCAACTGGAAGAATTTGGAATCCAGGAAGAACCCAATAAGGATCAGGAAAACATAGGCGATCAGCAAACTGACCACAGCTGCAAAATGGTGCCGCTTGAAAATCTTTGACATCAGCTCGTGGGAATAGTGTGATACATCCCTGCAGCGACGCACACGGAAAAAAGAATCAAGGAACCATTCGGAATGTATCAGTGACAAATTACTTGCTGCAATGTTTTCGGGTTGCAGGTGCGCAAAATAATTTCGGGCACTGTTAAAAGCGGGTTGCAGCTTTTTGAAAATGGTCTTATCTGCCCTGAAGAAATAAATAAATGAGATGGACAGGATCAGGAGCAGTCCCGCCAGGAACCCTGCGAAAAGGAAGATGATCTCCACATTTGGGATAAGTTCTTTATAATGCGCGTATTGATAGGCCTTGAGCAAATAAAAGATGAGGAAACCCAAAGGGATAGCCGCATTATTGATGCAATATTTCAAAAATGGAAACTGGGTAGCCGCAAGGAATGTAAAATGCCGGCTGAATAAAATGAAGGTGGTAATGTTCCAGCACATGATGAATACACCAATGGAAATACCCATGATGGCCGCGCCAATTGCATTCACATCGCCAAGGTATTCAGGGCTCAGGAACAACGCTTCGGTACCAAAGCTTTTCATAAAGCTTCCATTTACAATGCTGAATAGCAATAGCCAGAAGATCAGCAATACCTGGTACTTTCTGAAATGTAGAAACAGGAGTTGTACGGGTAACGAATAAAAAACTCCCCTGAGGTAATCGAAGAAAGAATAAGTTGTTTTCAAATCAAGTCTAAAGTACTACTAAATCAGGTGAGGGTCAATGCCTTGGCTCAATTTAGTATTTTCTTTAGGCTTCAACAGGTAATAGGCCATGACTAGAGAAAGCAGCAGCAGCAGGGCCACAAACTGGTGCAGTTGGGCATTCCATTCAAAGACGCCCCAATGCTGGGGTATTTTCTTTGGACTGGTAAGTACGGCTACTATTCCTAATACTACCTGCAACAGTACCAATACCAATGGCATCCATTTAATGGCGTTAAAAACAGCGCTGGATCTTTCCTTAGCTGCTTTAACTGTCCAAATGATGATCAGTATACATATCAAGTAGGCCAGGTTGCGGTGAATAAAGTGAACGGTGATGGGATTATTGATGATGGCAGAGAAAAAAGAAAAGCTCCTCCCGCCGTAGTTCGACATATTGGGTGGAAAATAATCGCCATTAATTGAAGGCCAGGTAGGTGCATAGCTTGCCCCTTTCAGGCCTGCCATGAAAGCACCATAGATCAATTGAAGGCTTAAAAGAACAATGATATAGACCATCGATTGGCGAAGAGAGGGAGAAAAAACTTTTTGTACGGGATGAATTAATAACTGCATGGCAAACCAAAAGGTATATACGAGGAGCACAAGAGCAGCCATAAAATGAATGGCCAGGCGTATATGGCTTACATACAGGTTCTCGTCATTCAGTCCGCTCATGACCATCACCCAGCCTATCAAACCCTGTAAACCTCCCAACAAAAACAGGATCACCATGGGCCTGATCATGTCTTTGGAAAAACGTTTTTGAATAATGAATATGATGAAAGGAATAAGGAATACTACGCCAATCAGTCTTCCCCACAGGCGGTGCATCCATTCCCAGAAAAAGATGGACTTAAAATCTTCCAGGGTGAAATAGGAATGCAAATGTTTGAACTGGGCTATTTCCTTATAGTGGTTAAAAGCTTCATTCCATTGCTTTTGGTTGAGTGGTGGAATGGTGCCCAGGATAGGTTTCCATTCCGTGATCGAAAGGCCTGAGTCGGTAAGACGGGTAATACCTCCCAAAATGATCTGCACGATGATCATCAGTACGCCCACCAGCAACCAGATAGCAACTGGCCTGGAGCGGTTAACAGCTGTTCTTTCCATTGGTGGGCAAAGGTAAGCCCGGCTATGATGCTATGAAAAGTAAAAGTTTTTTTGACAAGGCTTTTAATATTTCGTAGCTTTTATATGCTCAATTTTCTCCATTTAAAAACACTGTTATGGAAAGTAATGACCTGAACTTTAAAACACACCGTCGTGGTTTTATCGGCACCCTGGCAACAGGTGCAGTAGCGCTGGGAGTGGGCACCATGGCCACCCCGCTGCAGGCGCTGGCTAAGAAGGAATTTAACGACACCCCTATTGGTGATGATGATCCGGATGCCTGGTTCAACAAGATCAAGGGCAAGCACAGGATCGTTTTTGATGCCACCCGGCCCCATGAGATCATGCCCTTTGTTTGGCCACTGGTTTTTTTGAATACCAATGAAGCCACAGGCAGTAAGGACAACAGCGTAGTGGTAGTGCTTCGACACGATGCCATCCCTTATGCTTTTGAAGACAGGATCTGGGCCAAATACAATTTTGGAGAAGTTTTTAAGGCCGGTGAGTTAGGGCCTGCATTCAAGGCCGCCGATTACAAAACTGCTGCTTCCAGCCGCAATCCTTTCTGGAAAACAAAACCAGGAGATTTCCAGGTGCCGGGCTTCGGAGAAGTGCCCATTGGCATCACCGATCTGCAGGCAAAAGGAGTGATGTTTTGCGTTTGCAATGCTGCAATGACAGTGTATAGTGCGGCATTAGCTCCCAACCTCAACATGTCGGCAGAAGAAGTAAGAAAAGACTGGGTGAGCGGGCTCATTCCAGGAATACAGGTTGTGCCTTCAGGGGTTTGGGCAGTTGGCAGAGCGCAGGAACATGGCTGCACCTATTGCTTTGCAGGTTAATTTTCTCTCAGAGCCTGGAGAAAGGATCCTCTACCCTTTATTTAATTTTTCCTTTGCTATCCGCAAGGTTTTTCTCCCGGCTCTTTTTTATGATCCCGAAAGGCCCATACTTATGTTGCGTTTCTGAAAAACCATCAATGTAAGGCCCGAAAGGATAATCCAGTGGTTTTTTGCTGATATCCCTCCAATCTTCGGTAAATCTTTTTAACGGCCTGTATTGCGCTGCCACATAGGCTGCTACATCCCACGCCTCTTCATCTTTTAATTGTGGTGTCTTCCAATCAGCAACACCAAAGGGCATATTGAATTTGATAAAACCAGCAAGCCTGGAAATGGAAAACATGCCGGCGCTAATATTAAAACTATGCTCACCCCATAGCGGCGGGTAGGTATAGGCAGAAGAATCCTCGTTGAATAAACCTCCCCCGTTTGTTCCATGGCATCGAACACAATTAGTAGTAAATACCTGTCTTCCTCTCAGTGTGTCTGCAGCCCTCGGAAGAAAGGGTAGTTCACCTGTCGCAGCTCCCCTGGGCTTGAATCCTTTGGGAACATCTTTACCTATCCACTCCAGGTAAGCCACAAAAGCCCGCATTTCCGGGCCTGAACTATCTATGGCCTTACCATTCAGGCTGCGCAACAGGCAATCATTTACCCTGAATTCAATGGATTCTACCCTCCCGCTTCTTTCCCTGTATTTAGGATAAGTGGAAGCCACGGCAGAAAAAGGGTTGGCAAAATTCCTGCTCCCTGCATCAAGATGGCAATTCTGGCAATTCATGCCATTGGACACCGATGCTACAATTCCTTTTGGCCCCAGGTATTTAGCAGTATTCACCACCAGCTCCCTGCCATAACGTATAAGATCACCTATGGAGTCGGACGGAATTTCATCCTCCCGGGGTGCGGACCATAGTTCATCTTCATGGAATGGAACCTGCGTAGATTGTATAATTGTTTTATGAGGAGCAAACAATAACCTGCCCATGATTATGGTGATGCAAACAATGATAAGTAAAATGGGAAACCAGTATGTACGTAAATTCTTCATAAGCACCCTACCCTCTAAATTTACGAAATCCAAAGCTGTACCGGCTTTTGTGGAAAAACAAAATATTAGCTATCAGCCCGTTGTATTTGATTGTCTTTTATTTTTGAACAAACAGAACCAATTGTTGCAGGCTTATTACCAGGAAGAACTGATTGAGGCGGGATGTGACGAAGCGGGCAGGGGATGCCTTGCCGGACCGGTATATGCTGCGGCAGTTATCCTCCCCAAGGATTTCCACCACCCCCTGCTGAATGATTCCAAGCAATTGACTGAAGAAGAGCGCTATGAATTGCGTCCTTTTATTCAGCAGCATGCGCTTGCCTGGGCAGTTGCCGATCTTTGCAACAAACAGATTGATAAATTAAACATTCTAAAGGCTTCTTTTAAAAGCATGCACCTGGCTGTAAAGCAATTACATATACAGCCACAACTGCTTTTGATCGATGGCAACCGTTTTACTCCCTACAAAAAGATCCCACATCAATGTATCATCCAGGGCGATGAATTGTATGCTTCCATTGCAGCGGCCAGCATTCTTGCCAAGACTTACCGGGATGATTATATGAAGGCCTTGCATAAAAAATATCCAAAGTACAACTGGGCGCAGAACAAGGGTTATGCTACAAAAGAACACCAGGCTGCACTGGATCAGTATGGCCCCTGCAGGTACCATCGCCAAACCTTCCGGCTTGACTATACACAACCTTCCATTGCCGGAGAAACTGTTTTGTAATTAAACCAAAGCAGCGTTTTACCATCTTACTACTGTCTTTTTCATGTGTTGCTACCCTATTGGTTAAGGGTTTAATGATCTGCCGTAAAAGTATGGTTGAAGGTTAACAAAGCACCGTTTGTAATACAGGCGGTGCTTGTGGTTTCAGGGCAATAGAAAAGTTGATAAGTTGGAATGTTGACAGGTTAACAAGAGGGAAAACTGAGTCGGGAGTCGGGAGTCTGGAGTCAGTAGTCGTTTGTCTGAACTTGGTATCCTCTATAATTCTTTTAAATCATATTAAACCTCGTTCTCTCTCACTTGAAAAATTGAACATTGAGTGTTGATCATTGAGCAGTTTGTTTTAGAGTCCTAAGAAAAGGTAGTATTGTGAAAATGCCTCTTCGACCTAAACTTCATCATTCGATATTCCTCGCACGACATTCGACATTCCCTAGGCTTCCCAGGCTCCCGCTCCTTCACGCATCACCTCTGCTTCTCCTTTAGAGAAATCAATGATAGTTGAAGGGACCATGCCGCCAATACCTCCGTCGATCACCAGGTCCACCAGTTTCTCAAATCGATCCTGGATGATTTCTGGGTCAGTGTATTCTTCCACGAATTCTCCTGGCAGTGAAGCGCTTAATATGGGGTTGCCCAATTCTTTTACTATACATCTTGCAATAGTATTATTTGGCACACGTATACCCACGGTGTCCTTTTTTGTCTTGAGTATTTTAGGCACTTCCCTGCTGGCCTCCAGGATAAAAGTATAGGGACCCGGAAGGTGTTGCTTCAGCGTGCGGTATACAGAAGTAGTCAGTTGTTTGGCATACTGGCTCAGGTCACTGAGGTCATAACATACAAAGGAAAGGTTGGCCTTCTGTGGTTGCACCCCTTTGATCTGGCAAATACGTTCAACAGCTTTATGCTGGAATATATCACAACCCAGTCCATAGATGGTATCGGTTGGATACACTATGATGCCTCCTCCTTTCAATACTTCAACTACCTGCCGTATCAGTCTTTCCTGTGGATTTTGCGGATGAATATGAATCAGCATACAATGTAAATATTGGTGAAGCTAATGGGAATATCTTCAACCTGTCATGCAAATCTTAAACCCTGTTATACTCAAACAGTTTTGAAGTACTGGTATTAAACAGGGCATAAAAAAAGAAGGCCGCAGCCTTCTCCATTATTTTTATTTCAAGTTATGCAATGTCCCAAACCTCGTTACCCTTGAGTAGTTTATCGAGGTCGGCAGCTTTCTTACCTTTTGCGTGTTCTATCTGCTGCGTCAGCATATCCTCGTAAGTAGGCCTGATAGCCTGGTAAAACACACCAAATGGCCTGGGCAGGTGGTGCTCCAGCTTGGGGTCGTCAAACATACGCGTCAGTATCTGTGCTTTATAAATATCACTTTCGTCATGCACCCACAATTCGTCTGCGCTATGCCCTTCATTGAGATTGACAATGATGGGGTTAAAGCCATCAAGCTTGATACCCTTATCCTTATTGGCGCCAAAGATCAGCGGTTGACCATGTTCCAGGAACAGGGCTTCATCTGCTTTTGTTGATTTTTCAGTAAAGACCTCGAAAGCGCCATCATTGAAGATGTTGCAGTTCTGGTAGATCTCCAGGAAGGAAGCACCATGGTGGGCATGAGCACGGCTCAACATAGTTTGCAAATGTTTAGGGTCCCTGTCCATGCTGCGGGCGATAAAGGTGGCATCTGCTCCCATAGCCAAAGCCAATGGGTTGAAAGGATGGTCTATACTTCCATATGGTGTTGACTTGGTGATCTTATTCTCTTCCGAGGTTGGCGAGTATTGTCCCTTGGTTAGTCCATATATCTGGTTATTGAACAACAGGATGTTCACGTCAAAATTCCTTCTCAGTAAATGGATGGTATGATTGCCACCAATACTAAGGCTGTCGCCATCACCCGTCACGATCCATACACTCAGTTCAGGCCGTGCAGCTTTCAGACCGCTGGCAATGGCCGTGGCCCTGCCATGGATAGAGTGCATGCCATACACGTTCATATAATATGGGAAGCGCGATGAGCAGCCAATACCGGAGATGATCGCGATATTCTCGCGGGGAATGCCCAGTGTGGGCATCACTTTTTGAACCTGCGCCAATATTGAATAGTCCCCACACCCGGGACACCAGCGCACTTCCTGGTCAGTCGCAAAATCCTTCGGCGTCAATGATATGTTTGGGGCAGGAGCGGTAGTAGTTTCCATAATAAAATAATTTTCAATGCTCAATGTTCAACTCTCAATTTTCAAGTTTGGGAGCCGACTTATTTTTTAATGCTGTTCCTATGCTTTTTGATTTGATAGCAATTAATTCTTCAGTTTCCTGGTAAATATCCTGGAGCTTACTAACAGGCTTGATCAACTCTTTTTTGATTATGATCTTTAAAGCTGTTCTGCATTCCTTTAACTCTTTAAGGCAAATTCCCAGCTTATGGATAAAATCAGCTCTTGATTCAGCTGCCTGTGCTTCACCATAATTAAATGTTGGCGAATGACAGGACTTGATCAATTGACTGGCTATATAATTTCCTGACCTGGTATTTGGCAAAGCCTCAACAACATCTATCATTCGGCATGTAAAATCAACTAACCTGTCTTCAAGATCATATTTTCTCTCCATCCTTGAGCATTGAATATTGAAAATTGATTATTGAGCATTTCTAAGATAAGATTTCATTGCTCATTAACCAACTCTTCCCAATATTCCGCTGCTCTTCTCGTATGAGGGATAACTATCGTTCCGCCGACAATGTTGGCGACGGCAAATATCTCGTATATCTGTTCTGTTGTTACACCCAGTTCATGAGACTTACCAAGATGATATTTGATGCAGTCATCACATCGCAATACCATGCTTGCCACTAATCCCAGCATTTCCTTGGTTTTCCTGTCAAGGGCACCATCCTCATAGGTGTTGGTATCAAGATTCCACAGTCGCTTCATCACCAGGTTGTTCTTGCTGAGGATCACCTCGTTCATCTTTTCCCTGTAGTCATTAAATTCCTCTACCAGTTGTGACATGCTGTCAATTTTTAAACTTCCTGCAAAAGTAACAAATGGAGTAGTGGTAAAGAAGCTTTGAATGTTAAGGCGGGATTTTTGTATAAATTCAATGAAAAATTTAACGCGTCATGAAAAAGTCCTTGTTTATAATTCTTGGAATAGCGGGTATCATTTCGATTTCACTGGCCTTCACTCCCCTTGATGAGCACACCTATAAGAACCTGAAGGTATTGCCCAAGAATATCAACAAAGAACAACTGGACAGCGTGATGCATCATTTTTCCGGGTCGCTTGGTGTCAAATGCACTTATTGCCATATGCGAAACGAGGAGACAAAGACCTGGGACTTTGCTTCAGACGAGAATAAACACAAATTGGCTGCCAGGGAAATGATGAAAATGATGGAGAAGATCAATGATAAGTATTTTGATGTAACGGGTGCCAAACACGACCTGAATGCGCGGTTGATGGTCACCTGCTATACCTGCCATCATGGTTCTACAGAACCTGCTACCAAAACTCCTAAAAGAGAAGAGCCACCAAGGCGCGACACAGATTCAACAAGAAATAACCAGCAATAATATGGAAGGCAATTTTGATTTTGGAATGATCGGCATCGGTGTTATGGGCAGCAACCTGCTGCTGAACATGGCCGACCACGGTTATGCAGTTATAGGATTTGACCTGAAACAGGAAAGGGCGGACAAACTGGTGGAAGCGGCCAAACCCGGAACCACAGTAAAAGGAACCATTGATATTAAAGAAATGGTAGGGTCTTTAAAAAAGCCCCGCAAGATCATGATGCTGGTACCTGCGGGCAAGCCCGTAGATGATGTGATAGAAAACCTGCTTCCTTACCTGGAGAAAGGAGATATTGTAATAGATGGTGGCAATTCCTATTTCAAGGACACCCTGAAAAGGATCAGCTACCTGCAGCCAAAGGAGATCCACTTCTTTGGAATGGGGGTTTCAGGTGGTGAGGCCGGGGCCCGATATGGCCCCAGTATGATGCCGGGGGGTGACAAGGAGGCCTACCAATACCTGCAACCTATTCTCGAAGCTATAGCAGCAAAATCTGGCAATATACCCTGCGTGGCCTATATGGGAAACAATGCCGCCGGGCATTATGTGAAGATGGTGCATAATGGTATTGAGTATGCCATGATGCAAATGATCAGCGAAGTGTATGACCTGCTGCACCGTGCCGGTAACATGGAGAACAAAGACCTGCACCAGTTATTTTTAAAGTGGAATGAAGGCGAATTGCACTCCTTTCTGATAGAGATCACCGCCGAAGTATTTAAAACCGGTGACGCAGAAACTTCCAGTCCCAATGACTTCCTGGTGGATAAGATCCTGGACCAGGCAGGCTCCAAGGGAACAGGCAAATGGACATCGCAGGAAGCCATGGACCTACCCGTTTCCATTCCCACTATTGATATGGCTGTGGCCATGAGAGACCTCTCTGTATACAAAGACCAACGCACAAAGGCAGCACAGATCTTTAAACCCACCATTGGCAAGATTGAACTGACGGAACAGTTCCTGGCTGAACTGGAAGAAGCCCTGGCCTTTTGTTATACCATAGCCTATGCACAGGGTCTTAGCATGCTGGCCAAAGCTTCGGATCAATGGGAAATGAGCATACCACTGCCTTCAGTGATACAGGTGTGGAAGGCTGGCTGCATCATCCGCTCTGCGCTGCTTGGCAATTTTACGGACGCCTATACAAAAGATTCGAAACTATCCAACCTTTTGCTGGACGCCGACATTGCAGTGTTGTTGAAGAACAGGGAGACAAGTATTCGTAATATCATTGCCTCCGCTGTACAGGCCAAAATACCGGTGGCGGGCATGGGCAGTGCATTGGCCTATTATGATGCCTACCTGAGTGAACGCCTGCCCGTGAACCTGATACAGGCGCAGCGTGATTTCTTTGGTGCACATACCTATCAACGTATTGATAAGGAAGGTGTTTTTCATACGGAATGGCAGCAGCAGGAAGAATAAGATCAATACTTAAATACTATAGATAAGACAGGAAGTGGATAGATGATCATTAAATAATGTTTTATGCAAGCACCGACAAAACAGCCTACTATTTTATTCATATTTGGCGGGAGTGGCGACCTTACCTACCGCAAGCTAATGCCCGCCCTGTATAATTTATACCTTGATAACTACCTCCCTGAGCAATTCAGGATCATCAGTATAGGCAGGTCGGATTTCAGCAATACTACCTACCGGAACTTTATTAAGAAAGGCATATCAGAGCATTCCCGCAGGAAAGACTGTTTAAAGCTGGCCTGGAAAGAATTTTCAGAGTTGATGGAATATTACAAGGCCGATCTGGAATCTGAAAAGACCTATCGTTCTATTGCAGGTTATGTAAAAAACTATGAAGATGAGTGGAAAACCAAGGCAACAGAGATCTATTACATGTCTGTAGCACCCCAACTGGCTCCCGGCATTGCAGAAAAATTGCATGATTCCAAACTCATGACAGACCCTGCCAGGTCAAGGATGGTATTTGAAAAACCTTTCGGTCACGACCTGCAAAGCGCTACCGACTTGAATATACGGTTAGGTCAGCTTTTTAAAGAAGAGCAGATCTACCGCATCGACCATTACCTCGGAAAAGAAACCGTACAGAACATATTGGCGCTTCGTTTTGCTAACGCCTTGTTTGAACCCATCTGGAACAGTCACTATATCGATTATGTACAGATAACGGCCGCAGAGAATATTGGGGTAGAGGATCGTGGCAGTTATTATGAGCAGGCAGGCGCATTAAGGGACATGGTGCAGAATCATATGTTACAGCTTTTGTGTATGCTGGCCATGGAGCCGCCCTTATCCTTTGATGCCAACGAGATAAGAAATAAAAAGCTGGATGTACTCAAGGCCATTCGCATTTGGCATAAGGATGAAGTGCACCAGAATGCTGTTCGCGGGCAATATGAATCCGGGTGGATTGAAGGCAAACAGGTTAAAGGTTACAGGGAGGAGAAGAATGTAGCTCCCGATTCAAGAGTGGAGACATTTGCAGCTGTAAAATTCTACGTAGACAACTGGAGGTGGAAAGATGTGCCTTTTTATGTCAGAACAGGGAAATGCATGCATTCCAAAAGCACCCTGGTGACCATCCAGTTCAAACCGGCACCACAATACGCCTTTCCCAATGAGGCCGCGGAAACATGGAGACCCAATAGGCTCACCGTTAGTATTTCCCCGCAAATGGATATACGCCTACGTTTCCAGACCAAACAACCAGGACCGCAAATGGCACTGCAACCTGTAGATATGATCTTTAATTACTCCGATGCCTATGGCGGGGAAGATAAACAACCCGAAGCCTACGAGACCTTGCTGGAGGATATAATTGAAGGCAATGCCACCTTATTCATGCGTGCAGACCAGGTGGAAGCGGCATGGGAGATCATTCAACCCATACTGGAAGCCTGGAAGACACGACCTCCTGTGGACTTTCCGAATTATGCTCCCGGCAGTTGGGGACCGGAAGATGCCGAAGCTTTGATTGCAAAGGATGGATACCACTGGATCTCCCTTCCAGATAATGAAAAGAAAAAAGGGTAAACTGCATTGACAGTATAGGAGTGCTGAGCCTTTTTACTTCTTCAACCATTGAAGAACAATTTGTTGCCTACATGAAAAGCTGTATTTTTTCGCCATGAAATTTCTCATAGGATGTGCGTTGATCTTAGGTCTTCTTTCGTGTAATGAACATAAAAGCCAGTCGCCACCCCGTCCAACTCTCGTGCCCAAAGATTCCAGCCTGGTGAAGAACGATAGCGTGAATCCCTATGCACCGCTGGATATTTCACCCATGGATATGAGCTACTTCCCTGTTGATTATCCCATAGAAAAAATGTCAGGGAAGGCAACCAAGCTGCCTGTGGCAAGGGTTATATACAGCCGGCCTCACCGGCAGGGAAGAAGAATATTTGGAGCGCTGTTAAAATATGGCGAGCCCTGGAGACTGGGTGCCAACGAGGCTACTGAGATCGAGTTCTTTCAACCAGTAACCATTCAAAATAAAAGAATTCCCAAAGGAAAATATATCCTTTATTGCATACCGCAACAGGACAAATGGCAGATTGTCTTTAACACCAACCTCAATACCTGGGGCCTGAAGACAGAGCCTAAGGACGATATATTTAAATTTACCATACCCATACAGATCACCAATCAACCTATTGAATATTTCAGTATGGTTTTTCAAAAAACAGATAAGGGAGCTGACCTTATGATGGCATGGGATACTGTGGTGGCAAGGTTACCTATTCAATTTTAGATAGAGCATGTGTGGCATAGCAGGAATTGTTTCGCATAATAAAGGACTTGTTTCGCAGGAAAGGATCACCGCGGCCACTGCTACACTTATTCACCGGGGTCCAGAGCATGAAGGGTATTATATCAATGAAGAACAAACCATTGCCCTTGGTCATCGCAGGCTAAGTATCATCGACCTTAGCCCCGGAGCTTCACAACCATTATATTATGCGGATCGTTATCATATTGTTTTCAATGGTGAGATCTACAATTATATTGAGCTGAAGAAGCAATTAGCGGACAAAGGGTTTACATTCAATACTGTTTCAGATACTGAAGTGATCCTTGCTGCCTATGCAGCTTTTGGAAAAAAATGTGTGCATGAATTTGACGGTGCCTTTGCTTTTGCTATTTGGGATGAGCAAACCAGGGAGCTCTTTGCTGCCCGGGACAGGTTCGGTGAAAAACCTTTCTTCTTTTATTATGATGGAGAACAACTGGCCTTTGCATCTGAAATGAAAGCTCTCTGGAAAATGGGCATAGCCAAAGAAGTGAACAGGATGATGCTGTATAATTTTCTTTCCATTGATTACACGACCAATCCCGGGGATCCTGCAGAGACTTTTTACAACAATATCTATAAGTTGCCTGCTGCCAGCTCGCTCCATTATTCTTTGCCAGGCATGGAACTGCAAACAGAAAAATACTGGCATGTGTATCCCAATAACAATGAAGAGATAAAGGTGAAGGATGCCATTGATGAATTTACTTCACTGTTGACAGAATCCGTTCGTAAAAGATTGAGAAGTGATGTAGCCATTGGCACCTCTCTCAGTGGTGGACTGGATAGTTCTTCCATTGTATCCATTTGCGAAGAATTGGTAACAAACCAATATACCCATAAATGCTTTACCGCCTCCTTCCCAGGGTTTGAAAAAGATGAAGGGTCCTATGCGCAAACAGTGGCGGCGCAATTCGGACTGCAACATTACCTTTCCTCATTTGAAGACAGCGAGATCCCGGGTCTCATGGATAAGGTGATGGAACACCAGGAAGAACCATTTAGTTCGGCCAGTCCACTTGTTCAATATAAAGTGTATCAAATGGCAAAGCAACAGGGTGTTACAGTTTTGCTGGATGGGCAGGGAGCAGATGAAATACTGGGCGGTTATCACAAATACTACAAATGGTATTGGCTGGAATTGTTCCGGCAGGGAGAGCTTGGTAATAGTGGTGAGCTAAAAGCTGCCAAAGACCTGGGTATCAAAGATACCTTTGGTATTAAAGAAAAAATAGCGGCTTACTTCCCTGAACTCTCCATGAGTTTATTGCAATCGCAAAAAGCCAAACATTCCTGGCGTCACCAGGATCTTGATGAAGATTTTGCCTTCAGTAATAAACGCAATCTTTATTACAGCACACCTGCACACCTTGACCTGAATAGCGCTTTATACTTTAACACCTTTGTACATGGTCTCGAAGAATTGCTTCGCCTTGCAGACCGTAACAGTATGGCGCATAGTGTTGAAGTACGATTGCCTTTTTTAAATCACCAGTTGGTAGAATTTTTATTTACGCTTCCTTCCGATTTTAAGATTAACCAGGGATGGACCAAATGGATCCTGCGCAAATCCATAGAGCCCAAACTACCTTCTTCCATAACGTGGAGAAAGGACAAAGTGGGACTTGAGCCTCCACAACAACAATGGATGGGAAACAGTGATGTACAGTCGCAGATCAGGAAGGCTAAAGAAATATTGGTGCAACAGGGCGTATTAAAACCCTCTGTATTACAAAAAAGAATTCAGCCGCATGGATCTCATGTGGCTGAAAACAGGGAATGGAAATACTGGAGTGCAGCGTACTTATTCCGCAACTGATCAGGCTTTTCTTAATTTTCTTTCCGTAAACATATTACCAAACGAATCTGATTGTACATGGATCCAGTTACTGGCATCCTGCAATATGATATGATAGGTTACATCAGTATCTGTTGTGATCTCGGTTACACCATACACTGTCTTGCCTTCGTATTTCTTTGACAATTTGGCCTGGATGAAAATGGGTAGCGTTGGAGCAAAATAATAACGAATGCTTTTTACAACATTTCCTTCCTGGTCATACATAATGCGGAAGGTGATATTGTTCTCTTTAAAATTGGCTTCGTATTTATTATCTATATCCTGCCAGGTTACATTTTTTACCTGCTGGAAAGTTTTACTAAAAGCATCGAGGACCTTCTGGTTGGGGTCTGCGGCAAATGAGGTTGTGATGAATAATACAACAGGGGCAACAAGCAATAGGATCTTTTTCATGGCGAAAGGTTTTGATGAAATAATACTGTGAAGCTAAGCTGTACGAAAAGTTTCGTCAAGCGTTTCTACGCCAGTGGTAAGAATATTTTCAGGCCCTCCGGATTATCAAAATGTGAATACTTTTTAAACCGCATAAATAGCCATTTGAATGGTGAAATTGCCACTATGAAACGTGCATTTTCAATGTTACATGGATGGGGTTAAGCTCTTGTTAAACTGGAACTATGGTGGATGAAAGGTTATGGAACAGCTTTCATACAGATTGATTCTTATTCATCATCTTTGCAGTTCTTAAAAATCAGAATATGAAGCTTGGAACTAAATTTATTCATGCAGGCGTGGAACCAGATCCTTCTACCGGTGCTATCATGACCCCTATATATCAAACATCAACCTATGTGCAGCAGGGCCCTGCCGAAAACAAAGGTTATGAATATGCACGTAGCCAGAACCCTACACGTACGGCACTGGAAGCTGCTTTTGCAGCTATTGAAAATGGCAAACATGGCCTGGCCTTCAGTAGTGGTGTTGCAGCAACAGATGCAGTGATCAAATTATTACAACCAGGGGATGAAGTCATCACAGGCAATGACCTTTATGGTGGCACCTACCGTCTCTTCACGAAGGTGTTTGAAAAATTCGGTATTAAATTTCATTATGTCAATACCCAGGACGCCGCCTCCCTGCGCCAGTATGTCAATGAAAAAACAAAGCTATTCTGGATTGAGACGCCTACCAATCCCTTAATGAACATTACTGACATTGCAGCCGTAGCAGCCATTGCCAAAGAAGCCAAAGCATTGTTATGTGTGGACAATACATTCGCTTCTCCTTATTTACAAAACCCGCTTGACCTGGGTGCCGACATCGTTATGCATTCAGCTACCAAATACCTCGGTGGTCATAGTGATGTGATCCAGGGTGCGCTGATGATGAATGATACTGCCCTCAGGGACCAGTTGTATTTTATTCAGAAAAGTTGTGGTGCCGTTCCCGGTCCGCAGGATTGCTTCCTGGTGTTGCGCGGTATTAAAACCTTACATGTGCGTATGCAGCGCCATTGCGAGAATGGCGAAAAGATCGCGCACTTCCTGCGCAACCATCCCAAGGTTGCCAGGGTTTACTGGTGCGGCTTTGAAGACCATCACAATCACGATATTGCGAAAAAGCAAATGCGTGGGTTTGGTGGCATGATGAGTTTTGAATTAAAAGATGGCAGCATGGATACAGTGAAGAAAGTGATGACCTCCACCAAATTATTTGCCCTGGCAGAAAGCCTGGGAGGTGTGGAATCATTGATCAATCACCCGGCAACCATGACGCATGCTTCCATACCCCGTGAGGAACGCATCAAAAATGGTTTATCAGATTCCCTAATCCGTCTCAGCGTGGGCATTGAAGATGTAGATGACCTGATTGAAGATCTGAATAATGCTATAGGATAAACCTTAGCTACTTAAATACTATAAAGCTCCTTTGGGGGCTTTTTTTTGTTTAGTACTCCCTGGTTCTCAGATCAGCAACTATATAAATATCCCGGTCCGTCAGTTATTATCCGTCATTCGTCAGCATTTAATTTACCGGCATAGACCCAATGTTCAATTTTGACTATCAAAGCACGCCAACATGAAGAAGATACTATGTATAATAAGTGCAACCCTGGTGGTCAGCCTTTTTACATCCTGTAGGGTTACAACGGAAAAGGAAACTATGGTCATACAGGATCCTGTTCTAATAGGCAATCCATTAATAGTTATAAACGGGTAGTTATGAATGCCATTTCATTAGTAGCACAGTTGCTGCTGGTGGTCTATCACCAGGCCACTACCTTATTTGACTTCTATCCTTTTAATAATGTCCGTGATTATACTTTAAAGGAAAGACTTACCGAATGCCTTATCAACGGCACCACGATGATCATGCCTTTTATTGGATTCTATTTCCATATAGACTGGATGATGATGGCGGCTATTATCATCTACCCAGCCTTGTTGATAGCAGAATATTTCAACTGGTGGAAGCCTTATTTGTTTGGGGCTTCCGAACCCTGGCAAAAAGTCTACGACCGCCTTTTCCGCACCACTATCATCGTGTTGCCACCGGTAAAAAAGAATCCAGTGCCCAACCTGGAACACCTGATTTTACATGGCCTGACTTTAATAACCTGTATTGTTACCTACATTTCTTATTTTACGCAGCCTTGAGAACTGTCAGCTTTTATAAGAACATCCATTTCATTTTTATAACAACAGGGATGCTGCTCAACTTCCTGCTGGCTATCGTGTACCGCTATATTAATATTGGCAGCCCATTTATTCACTGGTCAGAGCTCCCGGGATTTTATACACAAGGATGGCCTATCATGGTTCAGACCTTTGTGATCCTCTACCTGGTTTACTTTTCCATCAGGCATTTCAGCAGGCGCTATAAAGAAAATCCAAATGGCATAGAGCGTTTTGTAAGGGAGATCCTTTTCATCCTGTTGGCTGGCTTTGCCATCATGGAATTCTTTCGTTGGGTCTTTGTTACCTACATGGTGGTACCCGAAGACGACATGGCATTCCTGGACAGGAAGCTGAAGATGATCCTGATGATCGACATTACCTTCCTGATCGTCATTTATTCTTTCATGACCTCTTTTCGCATCTTCCGGTTCCTGCAATTGAAGAACCTGGAAGTAGTGAAATGGCAACGGGAATATACACAGTCACAGTTCGAAGCCATGAAAAACCAGCTCAACCCCCATTTCCTTTTCAACAGCCTCAATGCCTTAAGCTCGTTGGTTTACGTGAATGCGGACCTGGCCGAGACCTTTATTGAAAAGCTGTCGCGCTCCTACCGTTATTTACTGGAACAGCGTGACAAGACCACAGTTCCACTGGCGCAGGAACTGCAGTTCCTTGATTCCTTTCTTTTTCTAACGGAGCAGCGCTTTGGCAACAAGCTGCAGGTAAGCCTTCAGGAGATCAATGCAGCCAACTGTTATGTGCCTCCACATACGTTAATGATCCTGCTGGAATATATCATCCAGACCAATTCCATGTCAGCTGCCAGCCCCCTTGTACTATCACTAAGCCAAAAGGAAAATGTGCTGGTGCTGGAATACAATGAACAATTAAAACCAGGCAATACACCCGAAGAAACAGGTAGCCAGCTTTCAAGACTGAAAGATGAATTTCAATACCTGCTCGGCAAACCGCTGGCAAAAAACATTGCAGGCAACCATATAACCATTACTATTCCTTTATTACTCAAATAGTGAAGCAGGAACTGACCATACCAAAGACTATCTCGCCTATGAAGCTTACGCTTACCATTATCCTGGTCGTAAGCCTGCTATATCCTGTTTTCTTTGCCTATATCGACCGCAATTTCCAATTGCCAACTATCCTTCGTGAACTGGTATTTACCGCTGCACGCCTGTGCGGTATTGCCCTGATCATTTATGGTGTCATTCAATTGAACAACTTTGTGTTCAAAGGATTCAAAGCCATATGGCTGCGATATATAGTGGAGATCATCCTGATACTTTTTTGCACCTATTGGTTTCTCTCGGGATTTGTCACTTTCATTGACCGCCCGTTGACCGGTAGCAATCCTGCCGACCCCAAA
The DNA here is from genome assembly GCF_059568575.1 of Flavisolibacter ginsengiterrae DSM 18136. NCBI lineage: Bacteria > Pseudomonadati > Bacteroidota > Chitinophagia > Chitinophagales > Chitinophagaceae > Flavisolibacter > Flavisolibacter ginsengiterrae. Next base: position 19,491 of record NZ_JCANTR010000022.1, on the reverse strand, counting down.
CTCTGGACCTTCAGGCGCTATATAGGTTTGTATATGCTGGGAACGGTTTTCATCTACACCTTTCTTTCCGGCCTGAATATTTACCTCGTAGCCAGGCAAAGAGAAGCCCAATCTGAAAAGTTGCAAAGAGAATATGCGCAGGTAAGGCTGCAGGCGCTGAAAAGCCAGGTCAACCCGCATTTTTTATTCAACAGCCTTAGTGTTCTTTCCTCCCTGGTGCATGTGGATGCTGAATTGTCTGAGAAGTTCATTATTCAACTATCAAGAGCTTACCGATATATCCTGGAACAAAAAGAACTGGACCTGGTGAGTCTTGATGAAGAATTGAATTTCCTGGAAGCCTACTTCTTTTTGCTGCAAATACGTTTTGATAAGAAAATACGTCTTGAATCCAACCTGCCGGCAACTGCACGGGCTTATAAGCTTCCACCACTCACTTTGCAACTGCTGGTGGAAAATGCGGTGAAGCATAACAAAATGTCCCTGATGGAACCATTGGTGATACGCCTGTACCAACAAGGTGACAACCTGGTGGTGGAGAATACCATGCAGTTCCGCGAAAAGGATGGAGAATCAACAGGCATAGGACTTGAAAATATTCGCAAGCGCTATTCCATGGTCACTGACAAAAAGATATCCGTGACTACTAACGATAAAACTTTTACGGTTCAAATACCATTGCTAAAATCATAACTCATGAAAGTTGTCATTGTTGAAGATGAACACTTATCGGCCCAGCGCCTGCAAGGCATGCTTAAAAAATATGACCCGTCTATTGAAGTGCTGGCCGAGCTGCCTTCCGTGGCCGCTTCAGTAGATTGGTTCAAAAACAATCCTGACCCCGACCTTGTCCTTATGGACATTCACCTGGAAGATGGCCAGAGCTTCAGCATTTTTGAAACCATTAACCTGCAGGTGCCTGTGATCTTCACTACCGCCTTTGATGAATATACCATCAAAGCTTTTAAGGTAAATAGCGTGGACTACCTCATGAAGCCTTTGAATTACGAAGAGCTGGTTGCTGCCATTGAGAAATTCAAAAGGATACATGGAGAAGAAGGCGAAGAAAAAACAGTGGGACTGGAGCACTTGCTACAAAGCATGCAGAAAAAAGAACCGGAATACAAAAGCCGCTTCCTGGTTTCCATAGGTTCCCGCCTGAAAACGATTGAAACGGAAGATATTCAATATTTTTTCAGTGCGGATAAGATCACCTTCCTGGTAACTAAAGAGAACCAGCGTTTTCCTATTGATTACAGCCTGGATAAAATGGCAGTCATGCTCAATCCAAAACAATTCTACCGTATCAACAGGCAGATGACCGTTAAGCTGGAAGCCATCAAAAATATTCATGTCTTTTCCAAAGGCAAGATTAAGCTGGACCTGGACCCACCTACCAAAGAAGATGTATTTGTGAGCATGGACAAGGTCGTGGAATTCAAGGAATGGCTGGGGAAATAGGCATTCAGCAATGGCTTTTCGTTATTCGTCCGGATTGATTTGAAAAGGGAAAATGGTTGATGTCATTTTGTGCTGCAAAGACAAAACGTATGAAACCAATTTCCCTTTTACCATTTTTACTGGGCTTTACGGCGCTCTTTACCTGCTACCATGCTGCGGAATATATAGTTCTGTATATGAACAGTCCTGTTGGATTCCTTGGACTGTCAGCATTGTTTTTTATAGTGGCCTGGGTCGTAGCCCGCTGGCAGGGATATAAGGGTTTGTCTGCCTGGGGAATGACATTTAAAAAGAGTCAACTTGTTTTCCTGCTGGCAGGTCTGCTTGCAGGTCTTACTGTCAATATGCTGGCCTTCCTGTCCAGCCTTGCCTTTCACCAGGAAGTGCTCAGCTTCATTCCTCCTGTACAACAATTCCTTCCGCAGGCCTCCCTTCTCATATTTGGATGCGCATTCTCTTCTCTTACGGAAGATGTTTTGACACGAGGATATTTATTCCGCCATTTGACAGGGAAGGTAAGCACTGGCCTATTGGTACTACTATCTGCTCTTGTATATGTATTAAACCATATTCACCGCCTGGATGAACCGGTGTATCTCCTGTTCCTGTTCATCGTGGGCATACAACTGATGATTCCCCTTGTGATCTCCGGGAACATCTGGTACACACTTGGCATTCACTGGGCGGGGAATATCGTTTACCATCTCACCAATAATGTAATGCATACAGAATCAACGGCTGCCTCACCTGGATCCTTATGGATCACCATTGCCTTTATGGCCATACTGGTACCGGTCAATTATATTCTCTGCAGGCAACTGGCCCGCCCTGGTCTTGCTATAAAGATCAACGGATACAGGCATTCGTCACCTGCCTTCCGTCATTCATCTGAACTTGTTTGAAAACCCTATTGATAGATAGTCTATTTGTACTGTAAATAAAAAAACAATGAAATCTTTACTCCTCCTCATCGCTGCTTTCACACTGGCCTCTTCTGCTTTTGCCAGGGATGAGCATTTTCTTTTTACTACTTCCGACAGTGTTCAACTATATGTGCGCCTGGCAGGCCAGGGCAAGCCTTGTCTTTTTGTTCACGGAGGACCGGGGTCCACATCCTATTATTTTGAAGTCACGGATGCAGCTCCGCTCATCGAACAAAAAATGCAGATGATCTACTTCGACCAGCGTGGTTGCGGTAGGTCTACCTCACCAAAGAATAAAGATTACAGCCTGGCCCGTATGGAAAAGGATATGGAAGAATTGCGTCAATACCTGGGCTACAAACAGTGGTCAGTAATGGGACATTCTTTCGGCGGTATACTGATCACCAGGTACGCCCATGATTATCCAACTGCTGTATCAGCCTTATTTGTAATTCATGGCACACTGAATATTCAATATTCAATGACCAGCCACCTTGACAATGGTTTGAAAATTCTAGGTATTACCGACCAGGCCCCCTACCGCGATACATCCATTGCCCTGAATGAAAGAGTATGGAAAGTGCATGACTCATTAACAAAATCAGGCCTATGGTATAAACTGATGTTCCGTAATGCTTATGAAAAAACGTACAACGATACGCTAACCAATGTGCTCGGCCCTTTGAACCGGGATTATGCCAATGAAGTTTGGCGTATCGCGGATTACTGGAAAGATTTCACACCACTGACTAAGAATATCAAATGCCCTGTATTCATCATGACAGGAATGAAGGATTATGCCATCGGGCCTGATCATTACAAAAGCTTCCAATTTCCAAAGGCAACCATCGTTCATTACATTGGAGGTCATGCGCCCTTCCAGGAAGAACCCCAATGGTTTGCTGAAAAGATCATCTCATTTATTCCAAAAATTAAATAATTACGCACCATGAGACAGCTATTCTTATTGCTTGCAACCATCATCTCGCTCACCGGCCATGCCCAGAAAAAGTTTGACTCCACTGCTTATGTACAATTTAACCAGGACCGCTGGGAAAAATTCGACTTCGCCGGCTTTATGGGTCCCCATCCTGAACATACGTTGAACCAGGAAGAACGCATTGCGGGCTTGAGCAAATGTTGGTCAGAAGCCAAATACAACTTCGCCAATTTCGACCTGGTTCCTACACTAAATTTGGATAGCCTCTACCAAAGCTTTATTCCAAAAGTGATGGCAACGACTACTACACTGGAATACTACCATGTGCTTCAAAATTTCTACCAATACCTGCGGGATGGCCACACCGGCATCAATCTTCCCTTCAGCTTTTTCAAGGACAAGAATGCCATTGTGCCACTGGAAGTGAGATGGATAGAGAACAAAGCCATTGTTACTGAAAATACGTCAAACTTAAAAGAAGAACTGGTCATTAAGCTGGGAATGGAACTGGTAGCCTTCAATGGCGTTGAATTAAAAAAGTACATCCGGGAAAACATCAGCCCTTACCTGCATTTCTCTACGACACAGGATAGCATTGACCGCATTTACCGGTACGAATTATTTCCGGGCACTGCAGGCAAAGAGGTTACGCTGACATTTAAAACAATGAGCGGCACCATTCTTACCAAAACATTGAAATATAAAAGCGTAGAAAAGTTCTGGGATCGTTTCCCGCTGGTAAGCTTTAAAGTATTAAAAGGAAATATTGGTTACCTGCAGATCAATTCTTTCAATGAAGAAAGACTTGTAAAACTCTTTGATAGTTTATACCCTTCCATTGCTACCACCAGGGCATTGATCATTGATGTGCGCAATAATGGCGGCGGCAACGGCAACAATGGTTTCGAAATTTTAGGTTGCCTCACCGATAAGCCTTTTAACCAGGGCAAGACTGCTTTGCGCCATTACAGGCCGGTAGGCAGGGCATGGGGAGATGTTGAAAACACCAGCATTGATACCTACGACTGGAAGCCCTATAAGAAAACCATCTATACGGCAGCCGTAGTGGTATTGACTGGTGCTGCCACATATTCTGCTGCCGAAGATTTTACTTCCGTGTACAAATCCATGCAAAGAGGAAAGGTGATTGGGGAGCCCACTGGTGGCAGCACAGGCCAGCCTGTTATGTTTAGCCTGCCAGGCGGTGGCATGGGCAGGGTTTGCGCCAAGCGTGATTTCTTCTATGACGGAACTGAGTTTGTGGGTGTGGGCATCCAGCCCGATATACTGGTCCGTCCTACCATTAAAGGTGTAGTGGCCGGAAAGGATGAAGTGCTCGACGCTGCGGTGCAGTATATTCAAAACCTGAAAGCCATTGCTGCCGCCAATTAAAAGATACCAACAGGAACTCTTTAGTTTTGCCGCGTGAGCGATCAACTGAAAGAGTTCCTGGATAAAAAAGTCAGGGAATATAACCGGCCGGAATTTATAGAGAGTGATCCAATTGTTGTACCGCACCGGTTCAGCAAAAAACAGGATATAGAGATCGCCGCTTTCTTTGCATCTATTTTTGCGTGGGGCAATCGTACCATCATCATCAATAAGACCACGGAGTTGCTGAAGATGATGGATGATGCCCCACATCAATTTTGTCTCCACCCCAGCCCGGAAGGACTAAAGCGGCTTATGGATTTTAAACACCGCACCTTCAATGCCACTGATCTTTTATACTTCATAGAATTCCTCCATTTTCATTATGGCCAACATGAATCACTGGAAACTGCTTTTAGCCAGTGGATGCAGCCGGGTGATACCAGCATTGAAAATGCGTTGACCGGTTTTCATCACTATTTCTTTTCACTGCCCTATGCACCACCAAGAACTAAAAAGCACATAGCCACCCCGCAAAGAGGCTCTACCTGTAAGCGATTGAATATGTTCCTGCGCTGGATGGTTCGCAGGGATAATAAAGGTGTAGATTTTGGAATCTGGAAACAGCTCTCTCCCGCCCAATTGATCTGCCCCATAGATGTGCACGTGGCCCGTGTGGCCCGAAGATTTGAACTCATTACCCGCAAGCCTGTGGATTGGCTGACTGCCCTTGAACTTACCGCGCATTTGAAACGCTTTGACCCGGAAGACCCGGCCAAATACGATTTTGCCCTTTTTGGGCTGGGAGTGGTGGAGAAGTTTTAAAGAATGGATATAAATCCGCATTCCTTTTCATCTTTGCACCATGGATTCTAAGGCCATAGATTCTTTGCTGGTGCAGTATGCACAGGAAAGAACCCCTGTGCTCAGGGAGGAACGGCGTACGCAACTCATAGAGGCTATCAACTATTTATTGGTCCATGACTTTCATAAACTGGTAGTGGTGCTATACCGCGTAGATGTTTCCGAGCCTAAACTAAAAAAACTGTTGCAGGCCAATCCTCAAACTGATGCCGCTGTCATCATTGCTGATCTGCTAATAGAAAGACAGGTTGAAAAGATCAAGACAAGAGAATCTTTCAGGGGAAAGAATGATATCCCGGAGGATGAGAAATGGTAAAGAACTGGGATTAATATGATTTTATGGGATTAGGGAGGAGGATGTAAACGGACCATAAATGCTGCAACTTTTACGATTAGCCGCAGATAAGTGCAAAATGAGTTCTACCTAATGGATAAAATAAATAGATAGAAATACCACACTTAAGTATATCCACAAGGCTGAAAACAAAATATGTATAGTGGTCTCGAATGTTTTTCCCTTCCACAACAAGGCTGAATAATAGAGATAGAACAGGCTTAAACATAATTATTTAACCTCATCTTTCCTAGACTCTCCCCGGGGCCGTGTTCCTTATTGAAATATTCAAAGTCAGGGGTTTCCTTTCTTTGTCGCAGAGTAAGTGCATAATTAAAACAGACAATTTGACTTAATGATACATAGTAAATCAGCTCTCCTGCCCACCTTCTTCCTACCAACTCCCTATCAACCCTATACCTGAAGTATAGTTATTGCGTGATGATCACGCAGTATCTATACTGTTAGTAGGGCGATGGTAGGGTGCAGCTATAGCTTTGTTAAGGAGGAAGTAGTAACAAGGTTTATCCTACTAAAGACTAATAATTAATGGAATTATTATTGTAAATGATTGATTTTTAATCATTAGAATCTATCGACCGGTTACAGGCTAATAACAATCGAAAAACAGGGAGAAGCTTTAGGGATTCTTTTTTCTTTTCAGGTAGACTATATCACCCTTATCAGAAGAAAAATTAACGGGACGGGTGCCGTCCTCAAATACCTGCCATTGTAACAGGTTATTATCTAAAAACAGAAGCAGGCTTTTGATAGTTACCGTCGAATCTTCTTCCTTGATCACGAAGTCGAACCAGACGGGTGTTTTGCTGAAATCTGCTGTATAGGAAAGTATGGGCTTTTTTTGTCCCTGGTAAAAAAGGTACAATTTGGAACTGTCTTTGGCTTCCAGGGCACCACCGTCATTCGACTCCCAGTAACCCACCAGGTTCTGAAAGCTATACTTCTGCCCATGAGATTCAGAAATGATCCCTAAAAGAAGCATAACAGCCACGAACAACCTTTTCATAGAAAAGAGCTTAAGTCTTGAAATGCCGCTAATCCTATGCCATAATCGGTAATGCTCTCCGGCATCATTTTTTTGCTAATTGAATCAAATACCTTTTATGCTAAGAGATGGTGCAACGATGAGCCTTTGGCAGCATGCAATTGAAACATACCAGCCTAAATTCAAAACACTACCTACTCAACAATTTGATGTGATCATTGCCGGCGGCGGGGTCACAGGCATCAGCACGGCACTGCAGTTGCAGAAAACCGGGAAAAAATGCCTGGTGGTGGAAGCCCATACATTGTGTTTTGGTACCACGGGAGGCACCACTGCCCATCTCAATACTTTTCTTGACACTTCTTATAAACAGATCAAAAAGGATTTTGGGGAAGATGGTATACACCTGGTGGCCAGTGCCATTCAAAAAGCACTTGACCTTTATAAGCAGAATATAGAAACCTATACTATTGATTGCGGTTACGAGCAAAAGGATGGCTACCTGTATGCTGTGGAAGACCAACAGGTGAAAGAACTGGATGAGATCTACCTGGCATCCAAAGAAGCAGGCGTAGATGTGGCTTATACAGACAGGATCCCTATTCCCATTCCGTTTCAAAAAGCGATCGTTTACCGGGAACAGGCACAGGTGCACCCTACCAAATATGTGTATGCCCTGGCAAAAGCTTTTGAAGAAGCTGGTGGTGTGATCCTGGAGCATTGCAGTGTGAAAGATGTGGTGGAAGATGAAGGAAAGGTGGTGGTGGACACCAGCCTGGGTGGAGTACAGGCCAGCTATCTTATTTACGCAACGCATATTCCGCCTGGTATTAACCTCCTGCATTTTCTGAATGCGCCTTATCGCAGCTATGCCATAGCCATTACCTGCAAAGACAATGCATATTCAGATGGACATTGCTACGATATGTATGACCCTTACCATTATTACCGTACGCAGGAGATTGATGGTAAAAATTATTTCATTGTTGGAGGCGAAGACCACAAGACAGCCCATGAAAAAAATACAGAAGCCTGCTTCAACAAACTTGAAGCACATGCCAGGACACATTTCCCTGTTGAGCAGGTACATTTCCGCTGGTCCTCGCAATATTTTATTCCGAGTGATGGCCTGGCACATATTGGATTGCTACCCGGGAGCAAGGGCAATATCCTGGTAGCCACAGGCTATGGGGGTAATGGTATGACCTATAGCCATATTGCAGCATTGTTGCTAACAGACCTGATCTCCAAAAAAGAAAATGCCTATGCGGCTTTATTCAGTCCTGCCCGTGTAAAACCAATGGCAGGGTTCAGCAAGTTTATAAAAGAGGGTGCAGATGTGGTGGCGCAGTTTGTAGGCAAACGTATATCAGCAGAAAAAATAAAAGAGCTGGCGGAGCTGGCACCGGGAGAAGCAAGGCTGGTGAAATACGAAGGAGAAAAGCTGGCCATCTATAAATCGGAAGAAGGAAAGCTGCATGCTTTAAATCCAGTATGCACACATGCCAAATGCGTAGTGGGCTGGAACAGCGCTGAAAAAAGCTGGGACTGTCCCTGTCATGGAGCGCGGTATTCGGTGGATGGAAAAGTATTGACAGGACCCGCGAGTAAGGACCTGGAGGTAGTGGAACTAGTGGACCTTATTTTAAAATAATAAGTATCCTACTCTTACCCTTTAGGAAACTGATTTTTTTTGTTTTTATACTACTTCCACCGGTTGGAAGCAGATTTTTAGCGGGCACGAAATAAAAAAAATACTGTAATTTGTATGGTACACTTTTATTTCTCCCATATCAAGACTGCTTAAATAGACGTACATGGATTTGCAAAAGCCTTTTATAGTTGTTGTGGACGATGATGATGAAGACCGTTACCTTTTAAACCATTCCTTCATTGAAATAGAGCTTGATGACAATGTGAAGTTTTTTGGTGATGCCCTGCAATTCATCAAGTACACAGAACTGATCAGCAGCCTGAATGTAAAGCCTTCATTGATCATACTGGATTACAAGATGCCTTATATGAGCGGCAAGGCGGTACTCACCTATCTCAAGTCAAATGAATTTTTCAGGGAGGTGCCTGTGGTCATATTATCCAGCTGCCTGAATGAAGAAACAAAGGCCAAATTGTTTGAACTGGGTGTCAGTGCCTGTTATCAAAAAGGCAGCGAGTTCAGGACATTGATAGAAGACCTCAGGGAGATCGTCAAATATGCAGCGCCGGTAGAGAATAAATAATTTTTCTTCCCCGATCTTAGATCACTATAGCATCCTCAAATATTTCGGATTTCAGCTTCTGCATGTTGCCAATAATGCAACCTTCATGCAATAGCAGAGGCTTTACAGCTATTCTTATCCTTCTTGCGGGTTCTACTGCCAGTTATCCATCAATTGTGGTATAAGTATTGAAAGTATTAAGAATGAAAGTGGAATTGAGTTCTAAAAAATATCAATTATGTCTTCACGCAAAGGACCGATAGTAATAGTAGAAGACGATGCCGATGACAGGGAGATCCTTGCTGAAGTATTGCATGACCTTGACCTGGAAAACGAAGTAAAGTTTTTTACCTGTTGCCAGGATGTAATTTCCTACCTGATGGACACCACCGACAAACCGCTGATGATCCTTTCTGATATCAACCTGCCTGTTATGAACGGGTTGGAAATGCGACAATCGATCAACGAGAATGACTACCTGAGAAAGAAGAGTATTCCATTTATTTTCCTCTCCACTTCCGGCAAAAAGGAATCGGTTGACAAAGCATACGAATTGATGGTGCAGGGTTATTTTCAAAAGCCCAATAGCCTGAAAGAATTAAAGGATACACTGTTGATGGTGATTAATTACTGGAAGGTTTGCCTGCATCCCAATGCGGGATAAGGGATATAATTTATAAGGCGTACCTACGACACGCTTTTTTTTACGTCTATTTTTTGGCTACCAACAAATTGTCTCTACGGGACTTAATGAGAGGACCTCGCCTGTAATTCTTCTCATAAACTTATTAGATCATTTACTAAAATCGATTGCACATTCTTACCATAAACGATTGCGCGATCCTATGTCCCGTAGAGGACATGTTGTAGGTAGAAGCGAGAAGAAAATATATAATAGCGTCCCGTAGGCACGCCTTATGAAAACCCCTTTAATTCATAATTGTTGTATGAATTTCATACCGTGCATGAGCAGACGCCCAATGAAATAATAAATGCAAATTGCCGTTAGTGAAAAAACTAATTGCATGCCTTTTCTCCTTACCCTAATTCTTTCATTCTTTATTACCCATCACACTCAACGCACCGATCCTCTTTACGAGACCCGTATTGCAAGTCCTTCAAAAATTGCCATTCTCTGGAAAGATGGCAAAGGACACAACATAACCAGTTTTCAAAAACTTAAGCAGGTAGTGCCAGGTGTTACCTATGCCATGAATGGTGGCATATATATGTCAGAAGGTTTAACGCCTTGTGGCTTGCTGGTACAGGAAGGAAAAACCCTAAGGTCATTGAAAATATTAAAGCGAGGCAATGATAATTTCAGCATGCAACCCCAGGGCGTGTTTGCCATCACTAAATCCGGGAAGGCTGTAATTGTTGCTGCTACCGAAGCAAAGCCCATTGAATACAATTATGCCACCCAATCGGCCCCTATGCTTGTAATAAATGGCAAGGTTAATCCCAACCTTACCAAATCAGAGAGTGCTGTGATACGCAACGGGGTGGGCATATTGCCAGACGGAAAGGTAATACTGGTACTATCCAAATGGCGGGTGACCTTCCAGGAGTTTGCCCGGTTTTTTATAGATCAAAAATGTACGGCAGCCATGTATATGGATGGAGCGGTATCAGAATCCTGCGATTACACCAAAGAACTGGGTGATCCCTATAATGCTAAGAGCGTGTATATCTTAATTCATGACTGATACAATTCTGCTTAAATCGATTTTACCTTCTTATAATTCTTTCCCCCATGAAATATGTATCTCTATTATTGTTTGTTTTCTGCGCTTCCTGCATGCATAACTTATCTTACCAAAAAGATGTAATAGATAGTACCGGGAAAAGTTTGGAGCTAATTACACTTCCCGCAATTGCTGATCAGAACCCTATTGAAACAAGCAATGAAAATATTTGGAAGCAGATTGTGAAAAGACCAGATTCCGTGGCTGTACCATTTACTATCAACAATAGCTTACAGGCAGCCCTTAACATATCCGGTGAGCTAGATACCAGTTATTTTAAACCGAAAACAATACGAGTAGTTTTTTCAAATCATCAACACCAGGATTTACAAATCAAGGGCAATGCTGTACTATGGGAAGAAGGACGAACAAGACCTTACATCAAATTGGAAGACATAAATTTTGATGGATATGCTGATCTGCATGTATTTGATAATGCTGGTGCAACCGGCAATTTTTGGTATAGCGTATGGTTATACGACAAGGAACAAAAGCAATTTGTATTCAGTAATACCTTTTCAGAAATTTCCGCACCCTGGGCTGATCAAAGATCAAAAGAGCTGATCGGCTATTACCATTCCAGTGGTTGCGAAGAGAACATAACTTATTTTAAGATTATAGAGAATCAACCAGAGCCGGTAAAATATGTTTATGGCCAGGAGGAAAGGCAGGGAGATCAAACGCTCTGTATGGGCTATGAGAAAAAACTTATTGGTAAGACCTGGAAGACAACCAAATTGGGTGAGTTAGGTGTGAGTCTATATGACTCTTTATATAACCGGGCACAATAGTATTACAAAGTAAGGTAGGCTGTAAAGAATTTTCTTTCCTGTGATTGTAAATTTAAACTAACCAGCAAAGTTTGCAATTCATTGTGAATAGAGGTTGTGACCCCAAAAGATGACAAAGGCGTACACGATTTGTCTTTTGTGCATACCGGGCATGGCACTACAAGGCTAGAGTTGCATAAATTACCGTGCGGTTTGTATGGTTTACAAATTTGGTTTATGGAATGTCATTCACAAGGTGTACCAACGGCACGCTTTCCTCACGTGCATATTTGGACTACCAACAAAATGTCGCAATGGGACATTATGAAAGGATCCCGTCTTTAACTCATTACTTAAACCTATTAGAGTATTTACTAAAAGCGGTTGTATTTCTTTCAATAAAAAATTGATTCTAATCTTATGTCCCATAGGGACATCGGGTAGGTAGACCAAGAGAGAAATTAAACAATAGCGTTCCGTAGATACGCCTTGTGAGATACTCTAAGATCACTTTAAACGAAAAAAGCTCGTAAGCCTGGCAATCACAGCCACTTACGAGCTTAAAACACACATGAAATGCTGTAGGGGGAGGAGTCGAACCTCCACGGGGCAGTTAGCTAAAAAGCAAAGATTTAGTGGTCAACCCTGGTCGGCCTTACCTGAGTAACGTCGGCTCTACTTTCTGTTTATCCTGTGATCCCCACCCCCGAGACAAGGGGGCATGTCTGCCTAAGGTTTCATCACCCCACAGTATAATTTTGGGTTTCTGGTTTCATTTCTTTCTCCATACTTCCCTTTCAATGAACTTGACAAGTCAAAGATAGGATGCCTTCAATAATATTCAATCACGATTACAAAAGTTTAGATTTCATTCAATATATTGCAATTCGATTAGAGATTATTCATTTAAAGTCCTCCAAATGACCCCTGATTTGAATATTGACAAATTGGATCTGCAGATCATCCAGCAATTGATTCACGATGCCGGCCTCTCTTATGCCGAAATGGGTAAAAAACTCTTTGTTTCCGCCGGCACCATCCACGTGCGCATCAAAAAACTCCAGGATGCGGGCATCATCCAGGGCCAGCGCTTCCAGGTTGACCTGAAAAAACTGGGTTATGATGTTATTGCCTTCATAGGCATCTACCTGGAGAAAAGCTCGCTCTATGATACCGTTGCTAAGGACCTGAAGAAAATACCTGAAATTGTAAGGATGAACTATACTACCGGCAACTATAGCATATTCGCCGAGATCGTATGCAAGGATATTGGCCAGCTGCGCACCGTGCTGCACGACGAATTGCAAAAAATAAAGGGCATAGAACGTACGGAAACATTTATCTCTTTGGAAGAAAGCCTTAACCGGAGTGTCAGCATTACCTCCTGAACTTATGAGATCCCAAAGATTTTTTAAAGGCCTTTCCTGGTTGCTGGCACTGAACCTGCTCATTAAACCCGTATGGATATTCTTCATTGACCGCAATGTGCAGAACGCTGTTGGCCATGAAGCCTATGGCAGCTACTTCGCCCTGCTCAACCTTTCCTTTATATTCCTGTTCCTGGCCGATGCCGGTTTGTCAAACATGATGAACCAAAAACTGGCGAGTGAACACCCGGTACAGTTGAAGCAGTATGGCAGTATCAAACTGGCCCTGGGAGTGATCTATGTTTTGGTAATGGTCATTACAGGCGTTCTGCTTGATTTGAAAGAATGGACCCTTCTCTTATACATCACCGGCATCCAGCTACTCAATTCCATTTTTCTATTCCTGCGCAGCGTGATCAGCGCCCGGCAATATTTTACAACAGATGCCTGGCTCTCAGTTCTGGATAAATCACTCATGATCTTGCTCTGCGGAGGCTTTTTGTATTTCCCATTGGTGTTTGGCCGCATCAGCCTCCTGATTTTCCTGCAGGTGCAATCTGTGTGCACAGGTCTTGCCGTGCTGGCAGCCTTACTGGTAGTCGCAGTAAATAATTGGTGGAGTGGCGGTCAAAAAGAAATGCTTACCGGCCTGCTGCGTTCCATTGCCCCCTTTGCCCTGGTCATATTATTAATGTCAGTGCACAGCAGGCTGGATGGATTCCTGTTATTGCGACTCCATACCAATGGCAGTTATGAAGCAGGTATATATGCATCGGCCTTCCGCCTGCTGGATGCCTGTAATATGGTGGGCTACCTGGCAGCGGTCTTCCTGGTGCCCTTTGTAGCCAGGCACCAGCAGGAAAGAAAAGAAATAGAAACAGTGGTGCTCAACCTTCGGCATCTCCTGTTATTCTTTGGTATTGGAGTAGCCTGCTTTGGCTGGCAGTATGCAGGGTGGATACAGGAGCTGTTGTACCATTCCGATGCATCCTATCACTCACAAGTGATTCAGTTATGCCTGGCGGTAGTTCCAGCTTACTTTATCATGCATATATATGGATCGGTTCTTACAGCTACCTTACAGTTCCGTCCCCTGTTATTGATCATCCTAATTGCTGTAATACTGAATACAATATTGAACCTGGTGATGATACCAGTATATGGAGCAAAGGGTTGTTGTATGGCTGCTATTGTCAGCCAGTATTTTTGTGCCATTGCCTGTTATGTGATGGCCAATAATATACAGGGATTGCCTGGGCATAAATATTCGTGGGCCGTATACATCGCTACAGCCATAGCCTTGCTGTTATTGTTTTACTTTGCCCGGCAAATGATGCTAAATGTTTGGCTTACTTTAGTGCTGGCTGCAAGCCTCGTGGTGGTACTGTTGCTGACACAACTGACGAATGCCAAAAAACTATTTATCCGAATACAATCATCAAACTAATGCCCGACCTGCTAACTGTGTTTTCCAAATGGTGGAAGTTTATTCTTGGCCTGGCCATGACGGCCGTAGTGATCGCCTTTCTCATCACCTTGTTACTTCCTAAGGAATACCTTTCAACAGCTACAGCCCTTCCTGCCAATTCACTGGTAGCGGACAAGGCACGTATACTCAATGCCAATATTGAAGCATTGTACCCCGAGATTGGATTACCTGATGAACTGGACAAACTGGAAGGAACAGCAGCATTGGATACTTTATTCATCGCGGTAGCCAATGAATTCAAAATGGACGACCATTACCATATCCCGGCCTCTGATGAGTCCATGGACAAGGCAGTCCTCAGGCTTAAAAAGAACAGCCATATTGCGCGTACGGGTTACGGTGAGTTGAGGATAAAAGTATGGGATGAGGACCGCAATATGGCGGCAGCCATGGCCAACAGCTTTATGAAAAGAATGCAGGAACTGCACCAGCACCTGCAAAATGAGAACAACCTGGTAGTGCTCCAGCGATTGAAGGAAGCCTATGCGGCCAAACAACAACTATTTACTCAATATGCTGATTCAACAGTGAGCACAGGTGCAGCACAGGAATTAAAGGCCGCGCAAAAGGCTACACTGCTGGAGCAGTTAAAGCAATACCAACTGGCTATGGACCAATATGAGCTGGCCATTAAAACAGATCCTCCCGTTTTACTGATAGTGGAAAAAGCCCGGCCTGCCGTTTGGTCTGACAAACCCAGGACCCTGCAAATAATTATCCTTACTGCTATAGCAGCTTTGTTGTTTGGATTCTTATTGGCTGTTTCTTTTGAAGGCAGAAAAAACAAAGTGTGATCCTCACAACTGCAAATAAGATTTTTGTTGGGCTGCTTTCCCTGCTTGTTGTATCGTTGGCAGGAATAGCAGCATGGGAACAGCAACCCTTATGGGTATTCATTCCTGCTGTATTGTTATCAGTATACCTGCTGCTGCAATACCCAGTAGTTTTATTGTATGTATTGGTGGCCAGCATCCCTTGGTCAGTCGAATACCATTTCAGCAATGCCCTGGGCACAGACCTACCTGACGAGCCATTGATGTTGCTTGCGGCTTTTGCTTCCCTCGCACTACTACTTATTCATAAAAAGACCTTACCATTCAAACCTGTTCGCATATTGGTTTGGCTGGTGGGGGCACAGTTAGCATGGACGCTGGTCACAGTGATATTGTCCACAGATGTGGTGATCTCCATTAAATATTTTCTTGCCAAAAGCTGGTACATACTGGCCTTCCTGGTTTTGCCCCTTTTAATGTACAAAGATCCGAAACTGATCAGGCGCAGTGCCATGGTTCTGGCAGCATCAATGTTCCTGTCTGTGTTGTTTGTGTTGTACAGGCATGCAGCCTATGGTTTCAGTTTTGAAAAGGTAAATACAGCTCTGGAACCTTTTTACCGCAACCATGTGAATTATTCAGCACTATTGGTTTGCACTATTCCCATTCTTATTGCTTTCATACGGTTTAAAACACCTTACCGGTCATGGTTGACAATTGCCTTTATCATTACGCTGGCAGCCTTATACCTGTCCTATTCACGCGGTGCCTGGCTGGCGCTTATCATCGGAATGTTCAGTTATTTTTTATTGCAAAAGAAATGGATGGTTAAGTCTTTTGTAGTTTTTATAGGGTTAACCATTGGAAGTATTTTTTGGCTGAAACAGAATGACCGCTACCTGCAATATGCACCCCAATATAGCACGACCATCTTCCATACCAATTTTGAAGAACACCTGGTTGCTACTTACAGGATGAAAGATCTCTCAACAGCGGAAAGATACTTCCGGTGGATCGGTGGCCTGCGCATGACACAGGATAGCTGGCTCACTGGCCTTGGTCCGAATACTTTTTATGATAACTACAAGCCTTACACCATACCTGCTTTCAAAACATATGTAAGCAGGAACGAAGAGCATTCCACTGTTCATAATTATTTTCTTTTGATGATCATTGAGCAGGGCGCCCCGGGCCTGTTGTTGTTCCTGGCAACCATTGCCTTTGCATTATGGAAGGCGCAGAAAATTTACCACAGGACAAAGGATCAATTTTGGAAAAGAAACGTAGCGGCTGTGGTGGCCATATTATCTATGATCTGCACGGTGAACTTTTTAAGCGACCTTATTGAGAGTGATAAATCAGGACCCTTATTCTATTTGTGCCTTGCTATTTTGATCATCGCTGATCAAAACACGAGGGTTGACCAGCAATATAGTCTATAATTTTCCTCTTACGTTCAGGGCATCACGGAGCCCATTTCCAAAAAGGTTAAAAGCCAATACCAACAGCATGATGGCGAATCCCGGGGCTAGGGCCAGCATAGGATTCTGTGTAATGATGAAGTTATAGTTCTCCTTGATCATCAATCCCCAGCTTGGCTGCGGCGGCTGTACACCCACTCCTAAAAAACTCAGTCCTGCTTCAATGACTATGGCGGATGCGAAATTGGAAGCCGCTATGACAAGTATTGGTCCCATGATATTGGGAAGGATATGCCGGGTGATAATGCGTGAATCAGAAAATCCCAGCACCTTACCTGCTTCCACATATTGCAGCTCTTTGGTCACCATCACCTGGCCCCTGACCAGGCGCGCTACATTCACCCACATGGTGAGTCCAACGGCAATGAATACCTGCCAGAAACCCTTACCCAGCAGCAAGGTGATGGCAAAGACCAGTAATAAAGTAGGAATACTCCATATCACATTGATCAGCCACATAATAATTTCATCTGTCTTTCCTTTAAAATAGCCGGCAATAGCTCCCAGTGCCATGCCAACAGAAAGAGAGATCAATACTGTGATCAGCCCTACACTCAGGCTGATCCTCGTTCCAATGATCAACCGGCTCAGGATATCCCTTCCATATTTATCAGTACCCAGGTGGAATGTCCTGTGAATGACAGGAACAGCCGCAACCTTAGACCTGTTTACAGCCAGCCTTTCACTCACGCCTTCATCAATGAATTTTTGCACGATGATGCTGTCACTTGTTTGTTGCCAGGAAGCTATTGGTATATGCTCATATAGATCTGGCTTACCATAGAGCATGCGTTGAAAAAATCCTGTATGTTCTGTTGATTCCTTCTTTACTAACAGGAAATCCTGCTGATAGCCCGGCTTCTCACCACCAATTTCCAGGATGATGCGGTTGGCAAATGGTGAAGGATCAGGAGCAAGGAAGTACCCGAAAAGGGCAATGAATATGGCGACAAGGATCAGGAACAGGCCCGCCATGGCACCTTTATTCTTTTTCAGGCGCTTCCATGATGATTGCCAGAATGATTGCGAGCCACTGTTCATGCGGGGAAAGATAAAATTTATTTGGTTCTCCTACCCTTCCATTCATAACTGCCCAACTGGCTGGTGAAACCAACCACCACAGTATACAAAACATGCAGGGGCTGGAACAGGGGGAAGTATTTCATTAATTGTTGTTCCCCGTAAAACTTCGCCACTGCATGTACAAAGGGCCATTCAATGAGCATTTTCGCCAACAAAAAACCTATAGCATATAAGGCATACACGGGATGCCAGGCAGAGGCAATCAACAGGACAAAGAAGAGGCAGTTGAACAGGTAGATAAATGCCAGCACCGCCAGGATCCTGTAATCTTCATAAACAAGGGTCTTGCTGGCCCAACGCTTTCGCTGGTTGTAAAACGTTTTCCAGGATAGCATAGGTGGTGTGCTTACAATGGCTTCCCTGGATTTTAAATAAAATACCTTACCTGGTTCCTGCTTCCATATCTTATGCATCAGGAGCATATCATCGCCGGAGGCTACCTTATCAATACCTGCAAATCCATTGACAGCTTCAAAACTTTGCTTGCGGTAAGCCAGGTTGGCGCCATTGCACATATTGTGAAATCCTGAACTGACGCTGGCGGCCGTAATACCCTGTAATGTCATAAAATCAAGGGCCTGGAACACCTGTAACAGGCTGCTATCATGAGAAAATTTGACGGGTGCCGCAATAAAGGAGGCTTTTTTATTTTTATAAAAACTGCTGATAGCCTGCAGCCAGTTTACCGGCAACTGGCAATCGGCATCTGTGGTAACGATCAATTCTCCCCTGGCCTGGCTGATACCTGCTTCAATAGCTTTCTTTTTAGATGAATCTTCGCTTGTTCCCTGGGGTGAAACCAGGTGCAGGTTAATAAGTCCAAAACTGTTCACAATTGAAGCTGTGGCATCGGTGGAAAAATCATCAACCACTATGATTTCGAAAAGCTCTTTCGGATAAGATTGTTGTTGCAGGCTGGTAAGTAAGGATTTGATATTTTTTTCTTCATTCCTTGCCGGAATGATCACAGAGATGAATGTCCGGGCATGGGCAGGATCAATAATAAAGCTCTCAGTATGGTCCCATGCCCTTTTGTAAAAAAACAGGAGGAGGCCATAAGCCAGCAAAAAAACAACAATGATCCAGAGTAACATGCAGGACAAAACTAACAGGTGCCCTTTATACTTGTATATCTTTCTACTTAAACGGCAATAGCATTACCTGGAAGCTTATTGTTTTACCAGTTGCAGCCGGCTATTCCATTCTTTCATATCAGACCTTAATACATAAGATCCGCTGGGCAGGTGGACAAAAGGAATAATAGTTGTTAATGATGAGCCCTGCTTATTGACTTCTGTTTGCTGCACCAGTGCCCCACTCATGTTATACACCCTTAGCATTACAGGTCCTTCGTAAGGATTGTTGATGTGTATAGTACCTTGAGAAGATACCGGGTTGGGAAACAACGACAAAGCAGGAAGTTTAGTTATTTCTTCAACCGCTGCACCTTTGGGCCGGGAAGTTGTGGAAAGTGTTCCACCCTGTATCTCTAGCCAGTTGATGTTCCATCCTGCACCTGAAGTGGACTGCAGCCTGATGGTTTGTGTACCTGCTGCAAGGCTGATGGTTGTTGAAACAGTCTGCCAGGTTTGCCATCCGCCGGTTGTGGGAACAGATACAGTTGTCAATACAACACCGCTGCTATTTTTTACCTGGAATTGTGCACCA
>NZ_JCANTR010000021.1:0-76372 GCF_059568575.1 Flavisolibacter ginsengiterrae DSM 18136 | reverse complement strand
GGGCTAACTGGCAAAGTCTAAGCACTTTTTATGAGTTTCCAGGGTGCATCAGAAAAATAATATACACCACCAATATTATTGAGAACATCAATAGGATCATAAGAAAGTACACAAAGACAAAATGCAGCCTGCCCAACGATCAGGCAGTAGAAAAGGTAGTGTACCTGGCACTGATGCAAATAGCCAAAAAATGGAGCCAGCCCCAGGATGACTGGGCCACCATGCTGGTAAACTTTATTGATATATTCGGTCAGGAAAGATGTGATGTTGAAGTATAAACCCTTTGCACAGTTATCTAAACTGGATAGAAAACCAGCTTACACAGATAAGTTAACACTCTCCTTATAGAGTCAGCTTATCGTCGGGATATCGTCGGCTTATCCTCGGCTTATCCTCGGGATATCTCCTCCTTTGCTTGGCCTTTGTATTTACCCTGGAGGGAAAGAAAGATTACCGGTATAGTTTATAGAACTTAATCTTTACCTGGTATCAAACACCTTTTGATCTTATTTCTTATTTCAAAACCAGTTTTATTATCACGCAATCAGTTTTTTGAGCCTGGGTTGGAGCCTAAGGTATAAACAAGGTTAAGGAGCCTTTACATGCCTTGATTTGTTACGTATTATTCCATTTGTAAAACTTATCTTCCACTGGTATATTTACGCAACATTGTTACAAAGACCCCTCATTACATTTGTATATGCAGTTTAAGCTGAACCGATATTGGACCTTCCAGATAGTGGGTTGGGGACTTTTTGGCATTATCAATATATTCTTTGCCTTCATTTTCGGGCAATTCAAAGCTACGATGCTATGCCGCCTTTTGTTTTTCCTGGAAATAGGGATTATCAGTTCTCACTGCATGCGCCAGATCATCCGCAAGAATTCACTTTTGTTGCGGCCAATCAACCAGCAGATCATTTTTTTGCTGATACTAACATTGTTATTCGCTTCTTTTTTCAGCCTGGTGCAAACACCTTTTGAGGCTTTTTATAATTTTTACCCTACAGGAAAGCCTGCACCTTTTCACGTTCATTTTTTTTATAATCTCTCTTCCTCCTTTGTATTACTATTCATCTGGAATAGCATATACTTTATGTATCATTATGTAGCCAAGAGCCGGAAACAGCAACTGGACACGCTGCAACTGGAAGCCCTGGTAAAATCGCTGGAACTAAAGACCATTAAAGCTCATATCAACCCCCATTTTATATTCAATGCATTGAATAGTATTCGGGCATTGATAGACGAAAATCCGGCAAGGGCGCGCAGGGCTATCACCGAGTTGAGTAATATTTTACGAAGCAGCCTGCAGGCAGAAAAAGGTGAGACCGTGTCGCTGGAAGAGGAATTGAAGATCGTAAAAGACTATCTGGCGCTGGAGCACATGCGCTTTGAAGACCGACTCCAAGTGGAATATGATATTGATGATGAAACATTGGGACAACAGGTGCCACCCATGATGTTGCAAACCCTGGTTGAAAATGCGATCAAGCATGGTATAAGCAGGCAATTGAAGGGGGGAGTGGTAAAGATCATCAGTGACTTTAAAGAGAACTTCCATGAGCTGGCGGTGCAGAATACGGGCCATTTGAACGGAGGTGCTTCTCATGGTGGCTTTGGATTATCCAGCACGCAGGACAGGCTGGAATTACTTTATGGGGATAAAGCAAGATTTCAAATTCAGCAACTGAATAAGGAAGTGGTAGAGGCTAAGGTGCTGATACCTGCCTAGCAAGTGATAAAAGTTTAAATTAGCAACACTTAATAATCAACCATCATTACGGGTGGTATGCCCGGATAAAACGTAAACAGATTTCATGAGAGCCATTTTAATTGACGATGAACGCCTGGCCCGTGCCGAGTTACGCAAGCTGCTGCAGGAGTTTCCTGAAATTGAGATCATTGATGAAGCCTCCAATGCCGAAGAAGGCTTGCACAAGATTGAAATGCAGAATCCTGACCTGATATTCCTGGATATACAAATGCCTGGAAAAACCGGTTTTGATCTTTTATCTGAACTGGATCATGCTCCCCATGTGATCTTTACTACGGCGTATGATGAATATGCACTTAAGGCTTTCGAGGTAAATGCACTGGATTATTTATTAAAACCCGTTGAGCCCCGGCGGCTTGCCGATGCCGTTGAAAAATTGAAGAGATCGGGTGCCAATTTTGTATCAGACAGCCCGCATCAAACTTCAGAAAACAACAGCATATTGAATGAGAATGACCAGGTATTTGTGAAAGATGGCGAACGCTGTTGGTTTGTAAAATTGGGAGAGGTGCGTTTGTTTGAAAGTGTAGGTAACTATGCCAAGGTATTTTTCGGTCCCAATAAACCATTGATATTAAAATCACTGAATGCACTGGAAGAAAGATTGGATGAAAAAGTGTTTTTCCGTGCCAACCGCAAACATATTGTGAACCTCCGAATGATTGATAAAATCGAGCCTTACTTTAATGGAGGATTATTGCTGGAATTAAAAGGCGGAGAGAAAATAGAAGTGAGCCGCCGGCAAACCGTGAAGTTTAAAGAAATGATGAGTCTCTGATCGTTTGCCCATAAAATTTATTGTTTCCCTATTCAAATCAATAACTGGTTAAATCCTGTTGTATGAAGAAACTGTTTTTGCTTTTTAGCATTGGTATAAGTTGTATTGCCTTTGCCCAGACCTCACATGGCGTTATAAAGGAGAAAGAAGTGGAGCGTGTTGAGTCTGCCCTTGCTTCGGATGAAATGCGTGGCCGTAAGGCGGGTTCGCCGGATATTGAGCGGGCAGCACAGTTCATAGCTGGGGAGTTTAAGAAAACAGGCTTACAACCTGTAAATGGAGATAGTTACCTGCAGGAATTTACCATGGTTCGCTCCCGGTTGAAATCTGTGAAGGGAGAAATTGATGGACAGGAATTGGATATTCGAAATCTCATTGTGATCACCCGGGAAGCTGAGTTGAAAGTTGATGAAAGCTCTGGCTATGCATTGCAATATGTGAAGCCAGGTGAAGACATACGGAAACGTGTAGCGGAAATAAGGGCATCAAAGAAGGATGCAATTGTATTTATAGATACAAGCTTTACTCAAACGTTTGGCCGGCTTGGGGGATTCAGGCGCCCCTATTTTAAAACCGATAAGAAAGAATCTCCCAATGTGATCTATGTATTGGGAATGTACCAGCCAAAGGAATTCAAGATCAAGGCAGAACAAAGTTTCGAAGAATCAAAATTTGCCAATGTGGTAGGTTTGTTACCAGGAAAAAGCCGCAAAAATGAATACGTGATCTTTTCAGGCCACTACGATCATTTGGGTATAGGCAAGCCACAGGCCGGTGATAGCATTTACAATGGTGCCAATGATGATGCAGCTGGCACCACTGCCGTGATACTGTTGGCGGAACATTTTAAGAAGTTGAATAACAATAAGCGCACATTGGTGTTTGCAGCCTTTACAGCAGAAGAAATTGGAGGCTTTGGTTCCCAGTATTTTTCAAAACAATATGATCCAGCACAGGTGGTGGCCATGTTCAATATTGAGATGATAGGAACAGAAAGCAAATGGGGAAAAAATTCAGCCTATATCACGGGTTATGAAAAGACGAACATGGGTGAGATACTGCAAAAGAATTTAAAAGGAACTTCTTTTAGCTTTCACCCCGATCCTTATACAGAGGAGAATTTATTTTACCGCTCTGATAATGCCACACTGGCAAGGCTTGGGGTACCAGCTCATACTATCTCTACCAGCAAAATGGATAATGAACCGAACTACCACCAGTTGAGCGATGAGGTAAAAACCCTGGATATGAAAAATATGGCTGCGATCATCGAAGCCATTGCTAAGAGCAGCCGTTCTATTGTCAGTGGAGTAGATACACCCACAAGGGTGAATACAGAAGAATTGAAATAATAGAAAAATAATTTCTAACCGGTAAAGAGGCAATCCTGCCTCTTTTTTTATGTGCCTTTTATCAGGAAACTTTAACGGGAATGGAATGAATAGCATTGGCCATTTCCATGATCAATGAAGGATCTTTTTCGATGGCGTTGCCAACAACAATAACATCTGCACCTGCTTTGCAATTGAGGTAGGCTTTTTCTGCATCACGAATACCTCCGCCAACAATAAGCGGCACATCGATATGTGATGCCACGGTACTAATCATGGCCTCGGTGATGGCTTTTTTAGCCCCACTGCCTGCATCCATGTAGATCAACTTCATTCCGAGCATTTCTCCTGCCATGGCAGTGCACATGGCTATATCCGGTTTATCTGCCGGCATAGGGCTGGCATTGCTGATATATGAAACGGTAGTAGCTGCTCCTCCATCAATGACCATATAGCCAGTTGGAATGATCTCCAGCCCACTGCTTTTAACAAAGGGAGCAGATATCACGTGTTGGCCAATGAGGTAATCGGCATTTCGACCAGAGATAAGTGACAGGTAAAGCAAGGCATCAGCATGTTTACTGATCTGTGAAGGGCTGCCGGGAAATAATAGAACAGGTATGGAACAGGCTTCCTTGATCTGGCAGATGCAGGCATCCAGGTGATCCGAGATGACCAGGCTTCCGCCTGCAAATATGTAATCAACTTTTGCTTCTTTAGCCAACTGCACTGTTTCCAAAAGAGAAGAAGTGGTGACCTTGTCAGGATCGATCAAAACCGCGAAAGATTTATATCCAGTCTTTTTTTTATCCAGTAACGATTGGTAAACAGGCATCATTATTCGTAAGGCTATGTTGTGCAAAAATGCAAAACTTTTCCCATTGAGGCTAATCAACTGTAATTATTGATAGCAAGAGCAATCAAGGCGGTAGTTTATCGTTATCATACAACAGGAAAATAGGAGTGGATGGAATTCCCTGATGGAGTATCTATTTACAAGTATCTATCCGTTGTACAGGTAGTGTTTTTTCTTCTCCCGGCCAAAAAAAATCGGTCAAAAAAGATTTTTTTATATCGTAAAATCACGCATTGCCCGACAGGCTTGAGGTAGCATTTTTCTCACGTGGTTTATCCACAGTTGTGCATATCTCTGGCTTCATTTTTCCGACTTGTAAAGATATTTTCGTCGTCCACCACAATTTTAAATCAACCACCAAAACCTATTAAAAAAAAGCAGCTATGGCAAGTGAAAACAGAGCAACTAAAAAAGGACTTACGTTCACCCGTAAGTATACCCGGGAAGATATTAACGTATTCGACCAGTTTGAGTATGATTACCGTACGTCGGTGATCCGCAATCCGAGCGGAGAGATTGTTTTCGAGATGACCAATGTAGAGGTACCGAAACAATGGAGCCAGATTGCTACTGACATCCTTGCCCAGAAATATTTCAGAAAAGCCGGTGTGCCCCAGCCTGATGGATCGTTGGGTAGGGAAACTTCGGTGAAGCAGGTGGCTCATCGTATGGCCAACTGCTGGAGAGTGTGGGGTGAGCGTTATGGCTATTTTGCATCTTTTGATGATGCGCAGATATTTTACGAAGAATTGGTGTATAGCATACTGAACCAGATGTGTGTGCCCAATTCACCACAATGGTTCAATACAGGTTTGTATGAAAGCTATGGCATCAAGGGTAAACCCCAGGGCCATTATTATGTTGATGCAGTTGATGGACAATTGAAGAAATCAACTTCCGCATACGAACGTCCCCAGCCACATGCCTGTTTTATTCTCAGCGTGGATGATGACCTGGTAGGTGATGGTGGTATCATGGACCTGTGGGTGCGGGAAGCCAGGATCTTTAAATATGGTTCTGGTGTTGGAACCAATTTTTCCAACCTTCGTGGTGAGGGTGAGAAGCTGAGTGGTGGTGGAACCTCCAGTGGGCTGATGTCTTTTTTGAAGATTGGTGACCGTGCTGCTGGTGCTATTAAAAGCGGGGGAACTACCAGGAGGGCTGCCAAGATGGTATGCCTGGACCTTGATCACCCGGAGATCGTTCAGTTCATTAACTGGAAGATGGAAGAGGAAAAGAAGGTGAGTGCATTGATTGATGCAGGATATGCCAGTGATTACGAAGGTGAGGCTTACAGAACAGTGAGTGGCCAGAATTCCAATAACTCTGTACGCATTCCTAATGCTTTCTTTGAAAAATTAGAAAAAGGTGAAGACTGGGAATTAACAGCCCGCACGGATGGCCGCGTGATGAAGAAAGTGCCATCTGGTGAATTATGGAACCAGATAGCATATGCTGCCTGGCGTTGTGCTGACCCGGGAACACAATATAATACTACCATCAATGAATGGCATACCTGCCCGGAAGGTGGAGAGATCAGGGCCTCCAACCCTTGTTCAGAATATATGTTCCTGGACAACACGGCTTGCAACCTTGCAAGTGCCAACCTGATGAAATTCTATGATTTCGAAAAAGGGACTCTGGATGTGGAAGGCTTTGAATATGTATGCCGTCTCTGGACAACAGTACTGGAAGTATCTGTGCTGATGGCGCAGTTCCCTTCCAAAGAAGTGGCACAATTAAGTTATGAATACAGGACCCTTGGATTGGGATATGCCAACCTTGGCACTTTATTAATGGTTAGTGGTATTCCCTATGATAGTGAAAAGGCAAGAGCTATTTCGGGTTCCATCACTGCAATCATGACCGGTATTGCCTATAAGACTTCAGCGGAAATGGCAGGCGTATTGGGAGCTTTCCCACGTTATGAAGAAAATAAGGAACACATGCTACGGGTGATGCGCAATCACAGGCTTGCCGCCTATGATGCAGATGTATATGAAGGGTTGAGCGTGAAGCCACAGGGACTAAAAGCGCAGTATTGCCCTGACTATTTATTGAAAGCAGCCTGTAAGGCATGGGATGATGCAGTAGAATTGGGCGAGCAATACGGTTACCGCAATGCACAGTCAACTGTAATTGCCCCAACAGGTACTATCGGTTTGGTAATGGATTGCGATACCACGGGTGTTGAACCGGATTTTGCATTGGTGAAGTTTAAAAAGCTTTCAGGAGGTGGTTATTTCAAGATCATCAATCAATCAGTTCCTGTTGCTTTAAAGAACCTGGGTTACAGTGAGAAAGAAGTTGATGGCATCATTAAATATGCGGTGGGCTCCGGAACATTTGCCGGTGCGCCTTATATCAATCATCAAAGCCTGAGTGAAAAAGGGTTTATAGCTGAAGAAATTGCGAAGCTTGATAAGGCGGTTGCCTCAGCATTTGAGATCGGGTTTGTTTTCAATGTTTACGCATTGGGTGAAGAGTGCCTGCAACGTTTAGGTTTCAAGCCGGAGCAATATTTCAATTTTGAATGGAGCCTGCTGGAAGCATTAGGATATACCGATGAACAAATGGAGGCCGCTAATGACTATGTGTGCGGTACCATGACAGTAGAAGGTGCACCATTGCTAAAAGAAGAACACCTGGCGGTATTTGATTGCGCCAACAAATGTGGAAAGAAAG
The DNA here is from genome assembly GCF_059568575.1 of Flavisolibacter ginsengiterrae DSM 18136. Classification (NCBI taxonomy): domain Bacteria; kingdom Pseudomonadati; phylum Bacteroidota; class Chitinophagia; order Chitinophagales; family Chitinophagaceae; genus Flavisolibacter; species Flavisolibacter ginsengiterrae. Next base: position 68,945 of record NZ_JCANTR010000021.1, on the reverse strand, counting down.
GAGAACGCTATATTCATGCGCATGGCCATATCCGTATGATGGCAGCCGCACAGCCATTTATCTCCGGGGCAATTTCCAAAACTATCAATCTGCCGCATGAAGCGAAGGTGGAAGAAATTGCAGACTCTTATTTATTAAGCTGGCAGCTCGGATTAAAAGCATGTGCATTATACCGCGATGGTTCCAAAATGTCTCAGCCACTAAGCAACAAGAGTGATAAGAAAAAGAAAGTTGAAGATACTGCCATAGCAGAAGAGGAAAAAGCGGAGGCTGTGAATAGCAGCTTTGTGGATATGGGTAAATTGACCATTGATGAATTGCTGGAAGAAGTACACAAGCGGGTTCAGGCATCACCTGACACGCAACTGAAACGCAAACTGGCAAGCATTGTTGAACGTCGTGCCTTGCCTGCCAAGCGAAGGGGCTTCACCCAAAAGGCCAAGATCAACGGGCAAACCATTTTCCTCCGTACTGGTGAGTATGCCGATGGAGCCTTAGGAGAGATCTTTATAGATATGGCCAAGGAAGGTGCTACCATGCGTAGTATGCTCAACTGCTTTGCTATCTCTATTTCCATAGGCCTTCAGTATGGTGTGCCACTAGAAGAATTCGTAGAGAAGTTTGTCTTCACAAGGTTTGACCCCGCAGGATTTGTGGAGCATCCAAATATCAAATCAACTACCTCTATTGTTGATTTCATCTTCCGTGCATTGGGTTATGAGTACCTTGACCGGACAGACCTGGTGCATGTTTTGGATAAGCCGGAAGTAATGAATACAGGAACTGATGATTGGGATGAACCTGCCTCCACTGATGTAACAGCAGGCAAGCCTGCTAAGCAACCAGAGTTATCCAGCCTGAGAGTAGTTGCTTCTACACCGCAGAGTGTTAAAGCACAAAAACAGGCAGTGAAAGCGGAGAATGGTCTTGGCGCGGTGAACGCAGCGGCGAAAAGCATGCAAAGCGATGCACCCGCATGTAATACCTGTGGTCACATCACTGTACGAAGCGGCACCTGTTATAAATGTTTGAATTGCGGCAACAGCATGGGTTGCAGTTAATGATACTTTGGACGGAAAACCAAACCTATGTACCCGAACATGAAATCCCGCCGAGAGGCGGGATTTTTATTGGTAATATTATCTGCATGAAAAAAGGCTTCCGAAGAAGCCTTACTATTATTTAAAAACGTTGTTGACAGCTCCCGAAAGCATCGGGTACTTTTCAATAACAAAATCTTTTATTGTTTCAATTACTTTTTGCGCTTGTTCATCACTGAGGCCGACTTCTGATTTTAATTTATCTACCAGTTCGGTCACTTGTCCTTGTGCATTGTCCTTGTTTAATCCAAACATGATCTCTTATTAAAGGGTTTTTACTTTTTTGATTTAATTGTTATAGAAGCTGATGAAATAGTGTGGTTATGCCACTTTCAACAAGCTCAATTTGCTCTTGTCAAACTTACGCATGGCATATTCCATATCCAGGTTGAAAAACTTTTCCTTAGAAGATGGTAATTCAAACATGGCATCGGTCAGAATACCTTCGCAAATGCTGCGTAAGCCCCTGGCACCTAATTTATACTCTACTGCTTTTTCTACCATGAAGTTCAATACATCATTCTCAATGGTCAGCTTGATGCCTTCCAATTCAAATAAGCGAATGTATTGCTTGATCAAAGCATTCTTTGGTTCTGTAAGAATAGCTCTTAATGTTTCTGCGTCCAACGGATCCAAATGTGTGACTACAGGAAGACGTCCCAGTAATTCAGGGATCAATCCAAAAGCTTTAAGGTCCTGGGCATTTACATAGCGAAGGAGATTCTTTTTCATATTCTCCTGGAGCACTTTGTCCACATTAAAACCAATGGTGTTGGTTTGTACACGGCGGGCAATGATCTTGTCTATGCCATCGAAAGCACCGCCACAAATGAACAATATATTTTGTGTGTTGATCTTTATAAGCTTTTGCTCAGGATGTTTTCTGCCACCTTGAGGGGGAACCAGAACATCGGTACCTTCAAGAAGCTTCAGCATTCCCTGTTGAACACCTTCACCACTTACGTCGCGGGTAATGGAAGGATTGTCGCTTTTTCTTGCGATCTTATCAATTTCATCAATGTAAACGATGCCTCTCTCTGCTGCAGCTACATCATAATTGCAAACCTGCAACAAACGGGTTAAGATACTTTCCACATCTTCACCCACATAACCTGCCTCTGTAAAAACAGTGGCATCAACAATAGTGAATGGAACGTTCAGCAATTTAGCAATGGTTTTGGCTAACAGGGTCTTACCTGTTCCTGTTTCACCCACCATAACGATATTGCTTTTTTCTATTTCAATTTCGTCTTTGATGGTATCTGAAGATTTGTACTGAAGGCGCTTATAGTGATTGTAAACGGCAACCGCCAATACTTTTTTTGCCTCATCCTGGCCGATCACGTATTCATCCAAAAATTTCTTGACTTCGATCGGTTTTTTAACGGTGAGCTTAAAGGCAGAACCACCCGCAGATTTGTCATCACGGACCATTAATTCCTGGTCTATGATCTCCCGGGCGTGTTCTACGCAGTTTTCGCAAATGTGTCCTTCCTGGCCAGCAATCAAAATCTTTACTTCATCACGGCTCCGGCCACAAAACGAACAATGTAATATATTCTTTGCCATTTAGTTATTTCTCGTATTAATAGAACGCTTTAAGTTGAATAAAGCTGCATTGAACCTACAAAAATAGAAAAAACCTGCAGGAGGGAGGCCTTCTTTCCTAAATTATAAGAAACAATTAGGGGAAGCCGGCGAACGGGAGGTTGAATTTGCCCTCCTTTTAGGTGAAATGCAATGTTGGTCAAGTAGGTTATGAATGCAATATGATTTTAATAATCTTCCACCGGACATCCTTTTTAGAAGGTTTTCAATAAGAGAACCCTGCCATAGGGGCAGGGTCCATTGGAAATATTGTCAAATATGTTGATCAATACATTTTATCCAGGATCTTGTCAACTATTCCATATTCGATAGATTTTTCTGCGTCCATCCAATAATCTCTTTCAAAATCTTTACGGATACGCTCAATGGTTTGTCCGGTGTTTTCGGCCAGGATCCTGGCTCCCATTTCTTTTGTACGAAGTATCTGCTCGGCATGTATCTCCATATCGGCACTCACACCTTGTATGTGCCCACCCAGGGATGGCTGGTGGATCATCACTTCCCCGTGAGGGTAAATGAAGCGTTTGCCTTTTTCGCCGGCACTAAGTAAGATGCTTCCCATTGAAGCTGCCAGGCCCATGCAAATGGTGCTAACTGGCGATTTTATCAGCTTCATGGTATCATAGATCACCATACCGCTGGTAACAGAACCCCCGGGACTGCTGATAAAGAATTTGATCTCTTTACCGGGAGCATCTGCTTCCAGGAGCAATAATTTGGTTACCACATCTTTGGCAGACTTATCATCTACAACACCCCATAAATGAATGGCGCGGGTTTCAAAGAAATATTTTTCCAGGCGTTTGTAGAGCATCCTGGTATCTACCTCCGCTCTTTCTTCCTTTTCTTCTTCATCTGGTTCGCCCGGTGTTCCAGGCGTATTGGGATCGGGTTGGGGCTGCATCCTGTTCCAATAATTATATTGATTCTTAAAACTCATCTTTTATTCTTTTTATCAGTTAATTATTTAGTTTCTGATTTCTTTTCCTTTCTTGGGTTTACCAGCAGTACTTCGTCTACCAGTCCATACTCTTTGGCTTCCGGCGCTGTCATCCAGTAATCGCGGTCGAAATCTGTTTCTACCCGTTCCATGCTTTGGCTGGAATGGTTGCAAACGATCTCATACAATTCCCTTTTTAGTTTGCGTATTTCTTTTACTGTCACCTCGATATCAGTGGCCTGGCCACCAATGGCACCGCTTGGCTGGTGCATCATGATGCGGGCATGCTTAAGGGCTGCTCTCTTGCCATGTGTGCCCGCAGCCAGTAATACGCTACCCATTGAAGCTGCCATACCAATACAAATGGTTGCTACATCAGGAGAAACATATTGCATGGTGTCGTAAACGCCAAGACCTGCGTAAACGCTACCCCCGGGTGAATTGATGTACATATTGATATCCCTTGTCCTGTCGGAAGAATCCAGGAATAAAAGCTGGGCGGTGATGATATTGGCCACTTCGTCGTTGATAGGGTAGCCGAGGAAAATGATGCGGTCCATCATTAACCGGCTGTAAACATCCATAACAGCAACGTTCATGGGCCTTTCTTCAATGATATTTGGAGTAAGAGCTGTTACCAAATATTTGCCGTAGCTGTCCAATGTATTGCTCGACATTCCTCTGTGCTTTACGGCATATTTCTCAAATTCTGAATTGAAACTCATATCGTCTTTGATTAGATTTTAGGCAATTTAATGGATTGTGTGGTATCAAATACCGTGCTTGGCCAAAAACACGACATTTTGCCACCCGCCAATTTGAATGGCAAATGAATGCAGATGCTGACATCTGTTATGAAAGCATTACAACCTGGTGTTATGAAACGATGAATGAATTATCTTGAACTTTCTTTATGCCACTATTGACCTACCTGTTAATCATTATTCCTATCGTACTGGCCTTTATCGTATTATGGTATCTTGATGAAAGGTTGTTTGAAAGAATTCAGAAAGAGTTTTTTGTAGGTCTCCTGGAGATCCTGATCGCGTTTGTGATCTTGTTTTGCGGCCTGGTAGTGGCAGCATTGATATTAACCTGAGGGGCAAAAAAAAAATGGAGAACTGATCAGTCAATTCTCCATTATTATATGAACATTACGTAGAGACTAATGATGGTGGTGCTGGTGCTCTTCATTCAAATGAATGAATTCTTCCTTGCTTACAGGTGTTTCCACCGCATTGATCTTTGTTTCGGCCCAGTCAAATATTTTTTGTGTTTGCAAGCGGTTGTAGCTGTCTTCAACATACTTCCTGTCTTTCATCATCCTGTCGATATAATCTCTTACCCACTGCTGCTCTTCATCTAATGTTTGGGTACCCATGTAGCCAAGCAATTGATCTTTTGCAAACTGGCGCAGGTCATCCTGGCTTACCTGGATGCCATTTTCCTGTACCATTTTATCAGTGATCAGGGTCCATTTCAACTGATTGAGGAATGCAGGGAATTCTTTTTCTACTTCCTCGTCTGTTTTTTCTTCACCTTTCTCTCCCTGAGATTTAATCCAGCGTTTCAGAAAATCAGCGGGAAAATCAATGTTTGTATGTTCCAGCAGTACATGATACAAAGAATGATGCAATTGGTTACGGCTTTCAGCATCCCATTGTTTTTGCAATTCCTGCCTGATGCGCTCACGGAATTCTTCTTCTGTTTTCACCTCTTCGTTAGGGAACAACTGTGTAAAGAATTCTTCATTCAGTTCTCTGGGTTCAACATGGCCTACCTTGGTGATCAATAATTTAAAATGCTTGTCTGTAGCGCTGTCCAGAACCAGGTCATTTAATATCCATTCTCTTTCTTTGGTATCAAACGCCTCATTCAATGTAAGCTGGATAGTATCGTCTTTCTTTTTCCCTATCAATCCAGGGCGGTACGCCTCTGTAAAATATTTAACCAGTAAAGAATTGTCTTTCCTGATGCCGCCTTCAATTTCATTGCCGGAAGCATCCGTTTCAATAAAAGTTACATTCAGAACATTTTCATCTCCACTGACGGATTCAGGTTCCGTCATATTGCCATAGCGGGTACGCAGGCGTTCGATCTCTTCATTCAGCATTTCTTCCGTTACGTTTACTTTATAACGTTTTACCTGCTCTTTGGCAAGATCAGGAAGCTGGAAACCAGGCTTCATGCCTACTTCGAAAGTGAATGTATAATTGTTAGGATTGTTAACATCCAATTGTGTCAGGTTCATATCTACCGGCAGCGGCTGGGCAAATATGTCAAGCTTTTCTTCCTCGATGAATTTAAAAACTTCCTTATCGACAGTCTTCAAAACTTCGTCAGTGAATAAAGAAGAGCCATACATCTTTTTGATGAGGCCTGCAGGCACCATTCCTTTTCTAAACCCTGGGATGTTTGCCTTTTTGCTGTATTCTTTTAAAGACTTCTCGAATTGAGGGAGGTAGTCTTCTTTATTGATGGTGACACTAAACTGTTTGTGTAAGGGGGCAACTTCTTGCTGTGTTACTGTAGCCATGATTCAATTTTAATATCAAATGTGCAATGCTCAATGTTCAACGGACAATGTTCAAGCGAACATTGAGTAATGATTGTTGAACATTGAGCATTGGTTGTTCTTTGGTGCGGGTGGAGGGACTCGAACCCCCATGCCTCGCGGCGTCAGATCCTAAGTCTGATACGTCTACCAATTTCGCCACACCCGCCTCGGTTGTTTAAGTAGGGATCCGGGACCTTTCTTCTTAAACAGGGGTGCAAAAGTAAGGGTTTCGATTTATTCAAACCTAATTAAACAAAGTAAACCTGCAGATGTGCGCTAAAGAAATCGTTAAAAACCATTTAGTGAGAGATGGCCTCCCGGTGCTTCGGCCTTCGGGGAAATGCCAAGTGCAGCTATTATGCAGTAAATTCGTGATTCATGGAAACTGTAGCGCAGATACCGAAGTATAACCTGAATGACGAGCAGGAAAAAAAGCTGATCCTGAGAGAATACCGTGCCCTGCTACGATCTTTAAAATCCAGGATCAAGCCTGGAGACCGTAAGCTTATCCGCCATGCCTTTGAAATGGCAGCGGAGGCACACAAGACCATGCGTCGCAAAAGCGGTGAACCTTATATCCTTCATCCATTGGCTGTTGCCAGGATCGTAGTGGAAGAGGTAGGCCTGGGTGTGCGTTCAACCATTTGTTCCCTGTTGCATGATACTGTTGAGGATACGGATATTAGCCTGGAAGATGTTCAGAAGGAATTCGGTGGCGAGATCGCCAAGATCGTAGATGGATTGACAAAAATCTCTAATGTCATAGATGTAAATGCATCCCAACAGGCGGAGAACTTCAGGAAGATATTATTAACCCTGACTGATGACCCCAGGGTGATACTGATCAAATTGGCTGACAGGCTGCATAACATGCGCACCATGGACAGCATGAAGCCTGAGAAACAACTGAAGATATCTTCTGAGACGGTATATGTATATGCTCCCCTGGCTCACAGGATGGGATTGTATAATATCAAAACAGAAATGGAAGACCTGGCCATGAAATACCTGGAGCCAGGCACCTATAAAGAAATTGCCCGCAAACTGTCAGAGACCCGCAGGGAGCGTACAAGGTATATCAATGAATTTATTAAGCCATTACAGGACAAACTGGCCAGGGCTGGAGTGGATTTTGAAATTTACGGAAGGCCAAAAAGTATACATTCCATCTGGAACAAAATGAAGAAAAAGGGTGTGTCCTTTGAAGAAGTGTATGATCTTTTTGCCATACGCATTATCGTTAATTCACCGCCTGAAAAGGAAAAGGAAGATTGCTGGAAGGTGTATTCGATGATCACCGATGAATATACTCCCTCACCGGAACGTTTAAGAGACTGGCTGAGCAATCCAAAAAGCAATGGTTATGAGGCCCTGCATACCACCGTTATGGGTCCACAGGGAAAATGGGTGGAAGTGCAGATACGAACCAAGCGGATGAATGAAATAGCGGAAAAGGGCCTGGCAGCGCATTGGAAATATAAAGAAGGCGCAAATGAAGAAAACCGCTTTGACCAGTGGCTGAGCCAGATACGTGAAGTGATTGCCAACCAGGAAGTGGATTCAGTTGACTTCCTGCATGATTTTAAGAGGAGCTTCCTGGCGGAAGAAATTTATATATACACACCAAAAGGTGATGTAAAGATGTTGCCCGTAGGAGCAACTGCGCTGGATTTCGCATTTGCGGTGCATAGTGAAGTGGGCATTAAGTGTATCGGTGCCAAGGTGAACCATAAGCTGGTACCTATCAGTCATAAATTGAGGAGTGGTGACCAGGTGGAGATCATTACATCCAACAAGCAAAAGCCATCTGAGGACTGGCTTAACTTTGTAGTTACCGCCAAGGCACGTACTAAAATAAAGGACTCTCTGAAAGAAGAGAAAAAAGCCGTGGCTGATGAAGGGAAGTACACCGTTCAACGAAAGCTGGAAGGATTGGGTGTAGCCATGAACTCGCACAATATCGATGAACTGGTAAGCTTTTATAAACTAACCGCACCCCTTGACCTGTATTACCAGGTGGCCGTTAAATCCATAGATCTAAAAGAGCTGAAGGAATTTAAGGTAATAGGTGATCGCCTTGAAGCTCCCAAACCTGTAAGAATACTGGAACCCAAACCGGAATACCATCCCCATACTACTAAAAAAGAATCGGAGCTGATCATTTTTGGTGAAAGTGGTGACCGTATCATGTATAACCTGGCTAATTGCTGCAAGCCTATTCCGGGTGATGATGTATTTGGATTTGTTACTACAGGAAAAGGATTGACCATTCATCGCACCAATTGTCCCAATGCTGCCAAACTGATGTCAAATTATGGGCACAGGATAGTAAAAACCAAATGGGCGAAAAATAAGGAAATATCATTCCTTACAGGTTTGAAAATAATTGGACTTGATGACGTAGGTGTTGTCAATAAGATCACCAATTTGATTTCCGGTGAGCTACGACTTAACATCAATGCACTGACAATTGAAGCTAAAGAAGGATTGTTTGAAGGCAATATCAGGATATATGTGCACGATAAGGAAGAGCTGGATGAACTGGCGCAGCGGTTGTTGAAATTGCCAGGTATTCAGAAAGTTGACCGGTACGAGATGGAAAACATATAGATGAGTTACGCAGCATTTAATTTATAAATCTTGCCATACAAAAGATAGCCGGGTATTTGGCCTGGTTGGCGGCTGTTATTACTGTCGTTTCAATCAAAACTTTTGTTATGAGCAAGAAAATCAACCTTCTCTTTTTGCTCTGTAATGTTCTATTGCCTTTTTTTTGTTTAGCACAGTTCACTATTTCTGGAACAGTTACAGATGCAACCAATAATCCCTTACCAGGGGTTAGTGTCATACACCTTAATTCTTTCGTTGCTACGAGCACCGATGCTAATGGAAAGTTTAGCCTGGTGATATCTAAAAAAACAGGCACACTGGAGTTTACCTATGTGGGTCTAGCACGGCAAACAGTTCCTGTTGAAGAAGTGGGAGAGAATTTTGTGATAAGGATGAAAGAAGATGTTGGCAAACTGGATGAAATCGTGGTTACGGGCTTGGCCAGTTCTGTTCGAAGGAGTAACCTCGGTAATGCTGTTTCAACCATTACCTCTAAGCAACTGGTAGGTACAACCGTACAACCTACAATGGATGCAGCTCTGTATGGCAAGTTCACCGGTTCTAATATTTCTGCTAATTCTGGTGCACCAGGAGGTGGGATTTCCATCAAGTTAAGAGGTATCACTTCATTGGTTGCCAATTCTCAACCCCTGTTTATTGTTGATGGAGTGTATTATGATAATTCAAGTATCAACCCCGGTTTGAATTCCATCTCCAAAGCAGCCGGCCAGGGAAATACAAATTTCCAGGACAATCCCTCTAACCGGATTGCGGACCTGGATCCTGAAGACATCGACCGTATTGAAATTTTAAAAGGCGCATCTGCTGCTGCCATTTATGGTTCCCGTGCTGCTGCAGGTGTGGTGTTGATCACCACCAAAAGAGGTAGATCAGGCAAGCCACGCATAGAGCTTTCCCATTCTATAGGGGTGCAGATGCAGCTTAAAAAACTGGGACAACGACAGTGGACGGAGGATAAAGTGCTCGCATCATATGGCGCAAGTGCCGTTCCATTATTCCGGGGAGCAAACGGTCAAATATATGATTATGAAAAGGAATTGTTTGGAAACAAAGGGTTAATGAATAATACCAGGGTAAGTGTCAGCGGCGGAAATGAAAGCACTACTTATTATGCTGGTTTTACACGAAAGGATGATGAAGGCATTGTGAAGCGTACAGGATATAAAAAAACCTCCGTAAGATTGAATCTCGATCAGAAAGTTACCAGTTTCATAGATGCCAATTTCAGTGCAAATTATGTTACTTCCAATGCGGACAGGGGATTCTTTAACAATGATAATACCAGCACCACTTTAGGTGTTTCATTTGTGTCAACACCCTCATGGGTGAATCTTTACCCGGATGCAAAAGGCAACTATCCCAATAATCCTTTTGCTCCTTCCAATTTTATTCAAACACGTGACCTGATGACTAACAGGGAACACGTGGACCGTATTCTTTTAGGGGGTACTGCCACCTGGAAGATATTTAATTTCTCAAAGCACAGCCTACGGTTCATTGCACGTGCAGGATTGGATAATTATACTTTAAATACCATTGCACTCTTTCCAAGAGAACTACAATTTGAAAAGGATGGAAATGGTACCAACGGTGCTTCCATCTACGGTACAACGCTTGATAAGAGCACCAATTTCGCAGGCATATTAGTGCATAATTTTAAATTATCCGGGGATTTTGATTTCATCACGCAGGCTGGTTTGACTGCAGAAAATCTTGACCAGGATAATGTGGTCAATACAGCAACTCAGCTAATAGGAACTCAGACCAATTTAAACCAGGCAAGTGCTATAGAAGTGCAGCAAGCAAAAACGATCCAGAAAGACAGGGGCTTTTTTGTACAGGAGGAAATGAACTACAAGGACCTGGTTTTATTAACCCTGGGCATGAGGGGTGATAAGTCATCCCGTAATGGAGATGCTAATAAATTGTACTATTATCCTAAAGGCGCGCTGGCCATCAACCTACATAAACTTTCTTCCTGGAATGCGTCTACAATAAGTCAATTAAAACTGAGAGCAGCATATGGAGAGTCCGGGAACTTTGCACCATTTGGAGCCATTTATTCTCCGCTGGTTTCAGCGGTATTTGGAGGATCTACAGGTTCTTTGATCACAACAACACGGGGTAATGAAGCCCTGGTGCCTGAACGACAAAAGGAATTGGAGGGTGGATTTGATATAGGTGCATTGAACAACCGGGTTTCACTGGAAGCAACCTATTACAGGAAAACGGTGCAGGACCTTATATTTAATGTGGCGGTAGCCACCTCCTCAGGTTTTTCCTTCGCCTGGAAAAATGTTGCGGCTATTCGCAACCAGGGTGTTGAATTGGCTTTAAATGCTACACCAGTTTTAACTAAAGACCTTCAATGGAATTTTACGGCTGCTTTCTGGAAGAATAAAGCCAAAGTGACACGTTTGGATGTGCCTGCATTTAATACCGGCGCTTTCGGTGCAACATTGGGAACGTATAGGATTGAAAAGGATAAAAGTCCAACACAGATAGTAGGCATCGGGGGACCTTCTGATAAAGTAGATCCTCAATCAGGTGTTGCTGTTTATGGCGATGGCGAACCCGATTTTAATTTATCCTCTTACCAGGATCTTGTTTATAAAAATTTTGAATTAAGCGTATTGATGCATTGGAAAAAAGGTGGGGATAATATAAACCTAAGCACACTGTTGTCTGATATTTTTGGAACCTCACCCGATTATGATGACATGACATTAGACCCTGCAAAACAATTGACAAATGGGAAATTTCGTTTAGCTGCACTTGGCACCACGGCAAGACCATGGGTAGAAGATGCCAGTTATTTCCGGGTGCGTGAATTAGGCCTTACTTATAAGATCCCTAAACATCTTTTTAAGAATGTTGCTGATGTAAAAGTGGGTGTTTCAGCAAGGAACCTGATCAATATATTTAATTACAGCAGTTATGATCCCGAGGTTTCCAATTTTGGCTCCAATGCCATATCAAGCAATGTGGAAGTGACGCCCTATCCATCATCAAAAAGCTACCACTTCACGCTAACCGTAAATTTTTAAACCTTAAACTAACTCAATCATGAAAATCTTATCAATTAAAAACAGGATGATCATTAGGTTAGTTTTTGTGGTTATCCTTATTTATTCCTGTAAAGTTGAACCTATCCAGGATCCCAACAATCCCAGTCCTTCTGCAATAGCTGCTAAGGGAACACTCAGTGAAATTCAAAACCTGGTAGATGGAACAGAGGCGGGTATCAGGATCAACATGAATTTTTATTACGATGATGTAAGTGTGATTGGAAGAGAATATTATCGATTTTCAACTTCTGATCCAAGGTTTACTTCAGACCTGTTAGGCAAAGGAACTGCCAAATTAGATAGTAATACTTTTTATATCACCAATCCATTTGCTGCCAGGTACAGGGCCATCAAAAATGCCAATATTCTTATAGATGCCCTGACAAATACAAAGGCACCTATAACAAGCGATCAGCGCAAGGCCGGTATAGCCTATGCAAAAACAGTCCAGGCCTACCAATATCTTTTGATCTCCAATTTGTTATACAATAACGGGCTTCGTGTAGATGTTAAAGACCCAGACCATTTGGGACCATTCCTGAGCCGGGAGCAAGGTATAGATGCAATCATCAACCTATTGAATGAAGCAAATACGGATTTAAAGAACAATGTGGCTGATTTTCCCTTTCATACTACATTATATTCCCAAAAAGCAGCTGAATTTTCCAAATTCAACAGGGCATTAGCAGCCAGGGTTTATATATACAAGCAGGATTGGGCGGCTGCCAACACCGCATTACAGGAATCTTTTTTGGATCTCAATGGTGATTTGAATGCTGGTGTTTATCATATGTATTCTATTGCAGGTGGCGATCTGTTGAATGCCATGTTTTTTCCGCCAAACTCAAGTGGGGAAACAAGGGTAGTGCAGCCACGTTTTATTACTGATGCGGAAGCAGGAGATAAGAGAGTTACAAACAAAACACTATTGCGCACATCCGAAGCTTTCCAGGATGATCTGAAAAGTAATTATGATTTTTTTCTCTATAAATCCAACATAGACCCAATTCCTATTATTCGTAACGAGGAATTAATATTGATCTATGCAGAAGTGAAAGCACAAACCAACGATCCTGCTGAAGCTGTTAAAGCCATCAACCGGATAAGGTCTTCTGCCGGATTAGGCCCTTATGCCGGGGGTAATGATACCAATAGCCTGATCACAGAAATATTAAAGCAACGCAGGTATTCCCTGTTTGGGGAAGGGCATAGATGGATCGATCTGAGGAGATATAACCTATTGAATCAATTGCCTATCGACAGGCCAGGTGATGATGTATGGATACAATTCCCTATACCTGCCAATGAATAAAGCCTTTATAATTTTTAAAAGCCTCCTTTCCGGGAGGCTTTTTTTATTTTCCCTATTAGGAGCGTTCAATTACTTTTGCCTCGCTTTACTATTTATATAAAATATTTTATGGTTGACGTAATTCTTGGTCTTCAATGGGGTGATGAGGGAAAGGGTAAAATAGTGGATTATTTTGCTTCAAAGTATGATATCATAGCCCGTTTCCAGGGTGGTCCGAACGCAGGACATACGCTTTACGTAGGCGAAGAGAATAAAAAGGTCGTGTTACACCAGATACCTTCCGGTGTTTTTCACCAGGGAACCATCAATCTGATTGGAAATGGTGTTGTACTTGACCCGGTTACCTTAAGAAGAGAATGTGAAACTGTGGCATCTTTTGGAGTTGACGTCAAACAAAATCTCTTTATCTCTGAACGTACGCATGTGATTCTGCCAACGCACCGTGCCCTAGACAAAGCAGCAGAATTGTCGAAAGGAAATGATAAGATTGGCTCTACCTTAAAGGGTATTGGCCCAGCCTATATGGATAAGACAGGAAGAAATGGTCTTAGGGTCGGTGACCTGTTGCATAAGAGTTTTACAACTTCTTACATCAAGCTGAGATTGAAACACCAGAAATTACTGGACAATTATAATTTCAATGAAGAGATCTCAGCCTGGGAAGAGGAATTTTTTGATGCTGTCGAATTCCTTAAGACCCTGAATATTGTAAACGGTGAGTATTTTATTAATGACCATATTTCAAAGGGTAAAAAGGTTTTGGCCGAAGGTGCCCAGGGAAGTATGCTGGATATAGACTTCGGAACGTTCCCCTTTGTTACTTCTTCCAATACTATTTCTGCAGGTGTGTGTAACGGTCTGGGTGTAGCGCCACAAACTATTGGCGAAGTAATAGGTGTTAGCAAAGCCTATTGTACCCGTGTAGGAAGCGGACCTTTTCCAACAGAACTCGAAGATGAAACAGGGGAAAAGCTTCGTAAGATCGGTCATGAATTCGGTGCTACTACAGGGCGACCCCGTCGTTGTGGCTGGATGGACCTTGTGGCATTGAATTATGCCTGCATGTTGAATGGTGTTACCCAGATCGTGATGACCAAGGCAGACGTATTGGATGCTTTTGATGATCTGAATATTTGTACTTCGTATAACGTAAATGGAAAGGAAACCAAACAAGTACCTTTTCAAATGACGCAATGTAAGATTGAACCCAACTACCAAACTTTTAAAGGATGGAAGATGGATACAACGCAGATCAAGCAGGTTCAGAGCTTACCAGCCGAGATGAAAACTTATATAGATTTTATTGATAGTAACCTGCAGGCAAAAGTTCATTATATTTCAAATGGTCCCGGAAGAGACCAGATCGTGAAACTATATTGAGTATAATCAACAGGTAAAAAAATCTTTTTTCAAAATTTGGCGATTTAAAATCTTAGCCCAAATTTTACAGCGCAATCAAATTATGTTATGGCAGTTATTTTAACCGAGGAGAATACCTCAGAAACCTTGTTCGAGACGATAGTAGCACAGGCAAAAGGCCGCACATCCAAAACCAAAAAAGTAGAAGATGATGAGGACCTGGATGATGAAGATGTAGCACCTAAGAAATCTTCCAAGAAGGTTAGTGACGATGATGATGAGGATGAGGATGATGACATAGATGGTGCTGAGGAAGATGATGATGAATGGGATCCTGATTTTGAAGAGTTTGATCTTCCAAAATCAAGAAAAGGCAAAGGTGGATCTAAAGCTGAGGAAGAGGAAGATTTTAAGGTGGAAGACACTGAAGATTTCAAAGACCTGGATCTTTTCAATGATTCAGAAAGCTTTGATGACGAAGACGATGATTTTTAATTTCATTGCATAAAATAAACACACTGAACAACTACACCTTTCCCATTGGTGATGTAGTTCAAGTGAAGAAAAAAATGTTGAGCTGGGCCAGCCAGTTCAACATTTTTTGTTTCCTGGACAATCAACAATATGCTGATGAATCACATCAGTATGAATGCCTCCTGGCTACTGGACAAAAGGATCATATTTCATCTACAGACCTTAATGCTGTAAATGCCTTTCTTGAGCGTAGCCCGCATTGGGTATTTGGTCATTTGTCTTATGACCTGAAGAACGTATTACATCATTTTTCTTCTACAAAGATTGACCGCATCGGGTTCCCGCCGCTTTATTTTTTTGTACCCAAACAGGTTTTAGTTCTTACAGAAACTAACATTACTATCTATGCGGATGATCCGAAGGCTATCTACAATGCCATACTTAATGAACCAGTATTTGAACCAAAGGAGATTGCGGCACCGGAGATCTTGCAAAAGTTAAGCAGGGAGGACTATATAAATAAAATCAGGGAACTGCAGGAACACATAGTTAGAGGAGATTGCTACGAGATTAATTTTTGCCAGGAATTGTATGCTGAAAATTGTATACTCGAGCCTTTTAGCGTATACCAGAAACTGGTTGACCTGTCTCCCAATCCTTTTTCCGCATTTTACCGCTTGAATGATAAATACCTGCTTTGTGCGAGTCCTGAGAGGTTCCTGCAAAAAACTGGTAATAAGATTATATCACAGCCTATAAAGGGGACAATCCGGCGGGAGCTACAGGATGAATCGTTAGATGAGAATTTGAAAGAAGAATTAAAACAAAGCCAGAAGGATCAGTCAGAAAATGTTATGGTTGTGGACCTTGTGCGCAATGATCTTTCTAAAATTTGTATTGAAGACTCTGTAAAGGTGGAAGAGCTTTTTGGGATTTATTCATTTCCGCAGGTACATCAAATGATTTCTACAGTTAGTGGCCAGCTGCAGGAAAAATTGTCTTTTTCCGAAATACTGAAAGCCTGTTTCCCCATGGGTTCCATGACAGGTGCTCCCAAGTACAAGGTTATGCAGCTCATTGATATTTACGAAGAACAGAGCCGTGGCATATTTTCAGGCTCAGTGGGCTATTTTAAACCAAATGGGGATTTTGATTTTAATGTGGTGATTCGCAGCATCATGTATAACGCTACTGAACAATATCTATCTTACCAGGTAGGATCAGGAATTACTTTTTACAGTGATCCGGAAAAAGAGTGGGAGGAGTGTTTATTGAAAGCTATGGCCATCAAGGCTATACTGTCACCCCCACCAGATTTACTTAATTAAAAATGCAGGAGGGGTATCTCCTGCATTCTCTAATATAATAATTAATTTGCCAGTTATTATCTTGATGATTCTGCAAGCATCATACGTACTGATTGCTCCAGAATTTGTGATTTGTTTTGCTGGAATACAGTTGTCTTTTCCGCAGGTAAACGCATATCATAAGTGCCATTACCTGCAATTGATTTATCAAAGTTTGGATTTAGCTTATTAAAATCTGAGATATTCATACCAATGGCATTGGCTATAGCAAAAGCTGTATACTTTCCACTGATGGTAAGTACTGAAGCCGTAGGATCAGTAATGACCTGTTCAGGAGTTAAATTCTCCCTTTCTTTTTTGGTAATAGTCGTTAAGCCTCCATCACCTTCCATGATATAATGCGTGGCAATAAACTTTTTAACATGATTTCTTGATTCTGCCGGAAGGTAGTATTGCAGATCCCAGAAATTATGGCTTCCACTTCTGCGAATGGCTGAATTGACATTACCAGCTCCGCAATTATAAGCAGCCACTACCAGTAGCCAGTCATTATAAATATCGTACAGGTCAGAGAGGTACCTCGCTGCCGCATTGGTACTTTTATAATAATCCCGACGTTCATCTTTATTATGGGTGATCTTTAATCCATAATCCTTTGCTGTCTGCGGCATAAATTGCCAGGGACCCACAGCGCCAGCCCATGAAGTGGCAGATGATTTTAGATCTGATTCAATAACTGAAAGGTATTTCAATTCAATAGGCAATCCTCGTTCACTGAATACAGAACCGATCATATCAAAATAAGGCTTACCCCAGGATTTCATTCTGTTCAGCCGGGCGCCATTGTCTTCAATATAATCCTGCACAAAGCTGATTGCTTTAGGATTTAACCGTGTGATGTTGATACCACTGGCGGTTTCAGTTTCAAAGAGGTTCTTAAATGCATTTTTAGGATCATTAACAGCCTGGACCTTAATAGTGGAATCCTCATAGGCAGCTATCGATCTTTTAATTTCGGTTGAAAGAGAATGTATGGCACCACGGCTCTGTATAGTCAGGCTCATGAGAAGAATGGTAGCCAACAATAAAAGTTTGTTCATCACAAAATTTTACGGGATGAGTCAAATCACACGGTTTCCTTACTCGCCTTTATTGTTGCATCAGTTGATGCGTAAAGCGTAGCAAAGATACCTCATTCTGACTTGCCGCAGCTACCTGGAGTCCAAAAGGAAGGTTAGAGGAATGTTTAAATACTGGTAAACTAATGGCTGGAATACCAGTTAGGTTGGCAAAAACAGTAAAAATATCCCCCATGTACATAGCAAGGGGATCCTTGTTTTTCTCTCCTACATGAGGAGCAATTGTAGGTGCATTGGGAGCGAGGAAGAAATCAAATTCATTGAATATCAACGTAGTTTGTTGATATAATTTTTGCCTAACTTGTTGAGCTTTGGTGAAATAGGCATCGTAATAACCTGAGCTCAGCACAAAAGTTCCCAACATAATTCGCCGTTTTACTTCTTTACCGAACCCCTGGGCCCGGTTTGACCTGTAAAAACTGGCAAGGTCTTCGGTTTCCCCAGCTGACTTTCCATACCTGATGCCATCATAACGTGACAAGTTGGACGAGGCTTCGGCGGTTGTTAATATATAATAGGTAGGAACAATATACTCTGTAAGGTCAAAAGAAACAGGTTTCACTTCATGTCCCATTTCTTTAAGTTTCTCTATATAATTCCTTATCTGAGACGAGATCTCGGGATCAATGGAATGATGATCTATCCATTCCGGAAAGTAAGCAATCCTGAATTTTTCTTCCTGCTTAGTCAGATCTGCTTTAACATGTTTAACCGGTAAAGCAGTACTGTCAAAATCATCCGGGCCGGATATCACTTCCAGTATAGTGGCTGCATCCGCAACATTGTTGGCCAATATGCCTATTTGATCAAATGAAGAACCGTAGGCTAACAATCCATGTCTTGATACAGTTCCATAACCTGGTTTTAGTCCAACCACTCCGCAATAATCTGCAGGTAGCCTGACAGATCCACCCGTATCACTTCCCAGAGAGGCCATGCACATTCCTTTTTTTACAGCCACAGCACTACCTCCCGAAGATCCACCTGGCACCCGGTTGGGATCATCTGGATGTAGTGTAGGACCATAAGTTGAATTTTCATTGGTTGAACCCATCCCAAATTCATCACAGTTTTGCCTTCCTATGATGATGGCACCTTCACCCAGCAAACGTTCCACCGCAGTGGCAGAATAAAGCGACGTGAATCCATCCAGTATATTGGAAGCAGCTGTGACCATATGGTCTTTATAGCAGATATTATCTTTTATACCAATAACGACTCCATGAAGCCTGCCTTTGATCACCTGGCTGTCAAGCAATTCAGCTTGCGCTAAGGCTTCTTCAGCAAAAACCTCCACGAAGGAATTAAGTCCACTGAATTGGTCAATTAAAAAAAGGCAGTGTTGAACTGCCTGTTTACAAGAAGTTTGACCGGTTTTTAAACGGTCATGATACTCTTCAATAGATTGGTAATTGGTCACCTAAACCTTGTGCGTAAATGGTTAAGGGTGAAGAATTAAGATTGGGAAGAATTAGATGGAGTGCTCGCTGTTGTGTTGGCCGGGCGTTCCTTTTCTGTCATGCCTTCTTCAATCTCGCGGCGTACGTTATTTTTTGCATCATTGAATTCACGCATTCCACGACCAAGACCACGCATCAGTTCGGGAATTTTTTTACCACCAAACAATAACAATACGATCAATAGGATGATCAGGATTTCATTAAAACCTAGAGGGCCCATAAAATGGATTTATTAAATGAAGAATTAAGAATACAAAGGTATTAGAAATAAAGATGACAGCAAGGTAGCTAAGATTTTAATGCAATAAAAAAGCGGAAGGTTCGACTTCCGCTTTTTTAAAAAGATTAACGATTTTATGCTGTTTCAATTGCTCTTTTCTTTTCCTGGATCCTTGCGCTCTTACCGCTTCTTCCACGCTGGTAGAACAATTTGGCACGACGAACACGGCCTGATTTATTCACTATGATTGATTCAACGTTTGGAGAGAAAAAAGGGAATAACCTTTCCACACCCACGCCGTCAGAGATCTTACGTACAGTGAAAGTAGCTGTTGCACCTTCACCCTGAAGTTTGATCACATCACCACGGAAAGACTGGATTCTTTCTTTATTACCTTCAATGATCTTATAGTTAACAGTAACGTTGTCACCGGCTTTAAACTTAGGAAATTCCTTTTTGCCTGTTAATTGTTCGTGTACGTAGGCAATTGCAGCGTTCATAACTCAAAATTTTAAATCCCGAAAAATTCGGGAGGCAAAGGTAAGGGAGAAATGTCAAAACAGGAAAGCAAAAATTAAAAAACTGAGCCCAATTGCTGAATTGAAAGCTCAGTTTTAACTTTTTTCTCCCTAAGTATTTTTTACCTCGCTACGTTCACTGCTCTTTTTTCCCTGATTACAGTTACCTTGATCTGGCCAGGGTAGGTCATTTCGGTCTGGATCTTTTGGGCTATCTCAAACGATAGTTTCTCGCTATCCTGGTCTGAAACCTTATCTGCTTCCACAATCACCCTCAATTCACGGCCAGCCTGTATAGCGTATGCCTTTTCAACCCCATTGTAAGCCTGCGCCAGGTTCTCTAATTCTTTTATCCTTTGCAGGTATTGCTGCATGATCTCCCTGCGGGCACCCGGACGTGCACCACTGATAGAGTCGCAGGCCTGTACGATTGGTGAGATCACATATTGCATTTCCATTTCATCGTGGTGCGCACCAATGGCGTTCACAATGGCAGGATTCTCACCATACTTTTCAGCCAACTTGGCTCCCAGCAATGCGTGGCTCAGTTCTGTTTCTTCATCTGGCACTTTACCTATATCGTGTAATAATCCTGCTCTTTTGGCAAGTTTGGGGTTCAATCCAAGTTCAGAAGCCATAACAGCACAAAGGTTAGCTACTTCGCGGCTGTGCATCAGCAGGTTTTGACCGTAAGAAGAGCGGAATCGCATTTTACCTACAATTCTTATCAATTCTTTATGCAAACCATGTATGCCCAGCTCAATCACTGTCCTTTCACCGATTTCCATTACCTGCTCTTCCAGTTGGCGGCGGGTCTTTTCAACTACTTCTTCAATACGTGCAGGGTGAATACGACCGTCGGATACCAACCTTTGTAAGCTTAGACGGGCGATTTCCCGGCGTAATGGATCAAAGCATGAAAGCACAATTGCCTCGGGAGTGTCATCCACTATAAGGTCAACACCTGTGGCAGCCTCAATGGCCCTGATATTCCTTCCTTCCCTTCCAATGATCTGGCCTTTGATCTCATCACTTTCCAGATTGAAAACAGTAATGGCGTTTTCAATGGCCTGTTCAGAGGCGGTTCTTTGAATGCTTTGTATAATGATCTTGCGGGCTTCTTTATTTGCTTTTTGCTTGGCTTCATCAATGATCTCCTGTTGCAGGCCAAGAGCCTGGGAATGGGCTTCCTGTTTCAGGCTTTCCACTAATTGGGATTTAGCTTCTTCTGCAGTGAGTCCGGAGATCTTTTCAAGCCTGCGGGTATGCTCTTCCTGGTGTTTCTCCAGTTCGGCCTGGCGGGTATTGACCACCTCTATCTGGCGGTTAAGATTTTGTTTAATGGCGTCATTCTCTTTGATCTGGCGCTCAAGGTGTTCCGTTTTTTGATTCAGGGTAAGTTCTTTTTGCTTGATCCTGTTCTCACCCTCCACAACCTTTCGATTGCGTTCCATCACCTCTTTTTCATGTTCCGACTTTAGGTGAACGAATCTTTCCTTAGCCTCCAGTTCTTTTTCTTTTTTATAGGTATCAGCTTTTAGTTGGGCTTCCTTAACGAGTGATTGTGCCTGTAATTCTGCTTCATCGATTCTCTTGCGCGTGTCCTGGGCAAATATGAATTTACCCGCTATAATACCGGCCACTAAGGCCACTACAGCTATGATGAGTGTAATTATATTGAGGTCCATTTTTCAGGGTTTTAAAAATTTGGTGGTTGATATATGTATAATAAGTTGTCATACCGCTTTTTAGCGGTAGATGGCGAAGATACAAAACCGGCACTATTTAAAGTACTAACAAACCTTTATGGATAAACGGTGATCAATTGTCTGATCATTTTTTTAAAATTGCATATATAAATATTATAAAATGAAGAAACTCTTCTTATTTCTTTTAATACCAGCATCTTCTTTTGCCCAGGCACCCGTCGGAGGATTTAAAGTGAAAGGCAAACTGGAGTCTTTTAAGCCAGTGGATAAGGTTTATTTTGGATACCGTGATGGTGACAATTATAATAGAGACAGTTCTACTCTTACTGATGGAGAGTTTACTTTCAAGGGTACAGTAAGTGAACCTACGGTAGCTATGCTGACTGTAAAATATGTAAAACAACCCGGTGAAGAAAGGGCCAAACAACAGGGCATGAGCTTTTTCCTGGAGCCAACAAAAATTGAGATCAAGGCCAAGGATTCAATCAAAAACAATAAGGTTTCAGGTTCTGCAGGACAGGCAGATTTGGAAAAACTGCAAAAAGACCAGGAGGAATTCAGCCCGGCCCTGAATAAATTATATGATGAATATGGGGTGGCCAAGAAGGCAAATAATAAGGAAGAGATGTCTAAACTTGAAGAAAAGATCAATGAAGCGGATGAGCAAATGAGGGAAAAGGTTTTTGGATCATTCCTACACCAGAATCCATCATCTCCTCTGGCCTTATATGCCTTGCAGCAGTATGCAGGCTGGGAAATTGACCCGGTGAAGGTTGAGCCTTTGTTTAATTCATTACCTGCAGCCCAGAAGCAAAGGGCATCTGCCAAATCCCTGAAAGACCTGATAGATATTGCTAAGAAAACAGCCGTAGGAAGTTATGCTATGGACTTTACTCAAAATGACACCCTGGGTAATCCTGTAGCACTTTCTTCATTTAAAGGCAAATATGTGTTGGTTGATTTCTGGGCCAGTTGGTGTGGTCCCTGCCGGGCAGAAAATCCTAACGTTGTAAGAACGTTTAATAAGTTTAAGGATAAAAACTTCACTGTTTTAGGTGTTTCTCTCGACCGTCCTAATGCTAAGGACAAATGGATGAAAGCTATTCATGATGACGGCCTGGCCTGGAATCATGTAAGTGACCTGAAATTCTGGGATAATGAAGCAGCTAAACAATATGGTATCAGGGCCATCCCTCAGAATGTATTGATCGATCCGCAGGGTAAGATCATTGCCAAAAACCTGAATGGGGATAAACTTGAAAAGAAATTAAGCGAGATCCTGTAACAATATCAGTTGATTTATACAGTAAGAGGCCGCTCCAAAGGGTGGCTTTCTTATTTTAAGAGGGTTCTATATAGCCATCGATCATTTTTTCCAGTGTTTGCAACCGGCTGCTGACATTATCCATATTCACCACATTGGAAATAGATGCATTTTGTTCTGTTGCAAACCATACCAAAACCATTGCGATATAATCCTGCATGTCTTTACCTGCAAAATGAGTTTTGAACTCGATCATTTTATCATTGATCGTTTTCACTGTCTTGCGCACCACCTCTTCATCTTTCGGCTGAACCCTTACCCTGTACGTGCGATCACCAATTAAAAGATTCAGGGGGATCAATTCTTCGCTCATGGTTTCTTATTAATTGTGCGTGTATTTAAACTGGTTTATTGCTATGGGCAACGCGAAAAGCTTTATAAACAAAAGCTAGTTTTATTCGCTCAGGAAGGAAATACATTTATCCACTTCCCTGATATACTGGTTGATCTTCTTTTCAAATTCCTTTTTGTCCTTTTCAGTTAATTCTCCCGAAGCAACTTTAAGAATGGTTATTTGTTGTTGCATTTCATCCAGCTTCTGCACGGTCAAAATTTCCTTTTGCTTAGCTTCAGTTATTTCAACTTTGAGCCTTTCGTTCTCCTTTTGCAAACGGCTGTATTGTTTCAGCAGTTGCTGCAACTTTTCATTGATGATGGTGAATTGCTGGTCAATGGTCATGGATGAAGATTTATTTTCTTACTTCAGCATTAAGCTCCTTCTCTAAGATAGTCATGATCTTACTCATCCAGGAATCAATTTCCTTATCCGTCAATGTTTTTTCTTCATCCATAAATGTGAGGTTGATAGCCATTGACTTTTTATCTTTTCCAAGCTTTTCACTTTCAAACACATCAAATAAACGTACCTGCTGCAGTTTATTCAAACGGAGTTTGGTTAACTGCTCACTTATATCCTGGTATTTCATGGATTTTGGTACCACCAGCGCAAGGTCTCTTTCAACTGAGGGATACCTGGATATCTCTTTGAACTGAACTTTTTTATTGCCTTGCGTTATTATAGTATCCCAAAAAAGATCAGCAAAGAATACAGTTTGTTTGATGTCAAATTTAGATATCAGTTCACTACGCACTGTTCCTAACTCCGCAACTTTTTCACCATTATAAAATGCAGCAATGCCAGCATCCAGTTCATTGCTTGTTACAGTTTCAAAAGAATCTGTTTTTACACCCAGGGTTGAAAGCAGGGAACTAACCACTCCTTTCAGGTAAAAAATATCTGAAGATGCATTACCCTGTTTCCATTGTGTTTCGACTAGTTGTCCTGTAAGGTATAGGGAAAGGTGTGTTTGTTCATTATATTTCCCTACCCCGGATGTGGAATAAGTTTTTCCAAATTCAAATAAGCGGAGGTTATTGTTTTTCCTGTTGGTATTGAATGATATTACTTCCAGGGCGGTTTGGAGCATGGAAGGTCTCATTATATCCAGTTCGCTGCTTAAATTATTCAACAACCTGACAACATTCTTTAATTCCTCAGGTGAAAAATAAGCAGCATTGGTAATGGAGTTGGTCAGGATCTCTGTAAATCCTAATCCTGTTAATACATTCGAGATCTTCTCTTTTATTATTTCGCCTCTGTAGTTTTCTTCAATGGAAGGAGAAATGCTTATCGTTGTTGGGATATCAATATTGTCAAGACCGTCTATGCGCAATACTTCTTCCACAAGGTCAGCAGGCAGGGAAACGTCGGGTTTATGGTAAGGAACAGCAACGGTCAAGGTATCCATGCTATCTCTTTCCAGCGTAAATCCCAGGCTTTGTAAAATATTTTTGACTGTATCTGGATGGTAATTCTTACCACTTAATTTTTTAAGATAATGGTATTTGATTGATATCTGCGGTTTTGGTTGAGGATCAGGGTATACATCAATAATGTCCGAAGAAACAAGACCACCTGCTATCTCTTTAACCAACATAGCCGCTCTCTTCACAACATTGACTGTATTAGAAATATCTATACCCTTTTCAAACCTCGTGGCTGCATCCGTACGTAAGCCATGTCTAAATGATGATTTGCGGATAAATACTGGATCGAAGTAGGCACTTTCGAGGAAAATATTGGTTGTTTCATTGGTGACGCCACTATACAATCCGCCAAACACACCTGCAATACACATAGGATCTTCTGCATCGCAGATCATCAGGTCTTCAGCATTCAACTTTCTTTCTTTTTCATCAAGTGTTGTAAACAAAGTTCCTTCCTTCATGGTCTTTATAACAACCTTATGGCCCTTTATCTTATCATAGTCGAAAGCATGCAGCGGTTGTCCCGTTTCATGTTGAATAAAGTTGGTAATATCAACTATATTGTTGATAGGCCTGAGGCCTATGGCTTTTAATCTTTCCTGCAGCCATTTGGGTGATTCTTTCACCTGCACATTGGAAAGACATACCCCTGAATACCTTTTGCATGCTTCGTTATTTTCAATTTTTACATCGATAGCCAGCGCAGGGTTATCTACCTTAAAATTGTTTTTTGGCAATACAGGCTTCAGTTCTTTTTTATCATGGTGTGACAGGTAGGCACATACATCCCGGGCAACTCCCCAATGGCTCATGGCATCCATACGGTTTGGTGTAAGCCCTATTTCATATATGATGTCACTGAAAGGTTGAAAATATTGTTCTGCCGTAGTACCAACTTTAGCATCTGCCGGCAGCACCATTATTCCTGCATGGGATGTGCCCATGCCTATTTCATCCTCAGCACATATCATCCCGTAGCTTTCCACCCCCCGAATCTTGGCCACCTTCATGGTCAGGGGTTCACCAGTGGAAGGATATATAGTAGTGCCGACTGTGGCTACTACCACTTTTTGGCCGGCGGAAACGTTGGGCGCTCCGCAAACTATTTGCAATGGATCTGCCGCACCAATACCAACTTTAGTTAGCTTTAATTTATCAGCATTGGGATGTTGTTCTGATGATAAAACTTCACCGATCACCAATCCTTTTAATCCGCCTTTTATTTCTTCAAACTGTTCCATCTTTTCTACCTCAAGACCTACTGAGGTCAGGATCCTGGATAGGCGTTCCGGGTCAACAGGGACAGGCAAATATTCACTTAGCCATTTATATGAAATAGTCATTATAATAAATTGTAGGTCGGCAAAGATAAGACTGGGCCGGAATTGTTATTGCCAATCCACATTTGTCATTAACATGAACAAGCCAGCAAATTATTACCAACAATTATGTATAACCCATGTTACAGGATTTCATCCCCGTTGTATCCCCGTAGTAACCCCGTTGTATTTCCGTTGTTTCCCCGTTGATGAACGGCTTAAGTACGGGGAAACAACGAAGACTCAACGAGTAAAATAGGGTATTATATAGAAGTAGCCTGGAAGTGTATGGCAGTCATCTGGTTGCATTCATAGAATTCGAACATGTATTGACCGTTCTTTATATAATCAATTGAAGGGTTGGGCTATAAAATACATTTCACTTCTTTATGAACTGGGTAAAATAATGATGGGATCAAAGGATCTTTTCAACGGCCATGTCAATAATTATTTATGGTTATTGTTTTTCATAGATAGTAAAGGATCGTGTCTTACATCTATTCTAACTTCCCTGTCAAAAGTTTTGCATAATAAAGTTTCACACACAGGGATTTGGTTATGTTCTTCTCCGTAACCATTGGGTGAAATAGTATATAATTAAATGGGATAAAAGGGGCAACCTGACGTAAAAGTCCATTCTGTAGTTTCAACGATACCACCAAATGTTTTTACCAATATATTTCTTGACAAAACTTGTGCACAAGCTTCTGAAAGCTGCGTAAAAAAATCCAAATTTGTGGATATATTGGTATTCCATGTGCATAAGCGGTATATTAATGTGAATGTTGGATGAATTTTCTGTGAATTAAAATATTCATCGAAAAAATGATTTTAGTACTTATGCCTGCATTTATATTCGCCGTCTGACTTACTGGGACCCTTCAGATAATAATCTGATAACAATAAATTAATAAAAGCCAAACTAATTGAAAGCCCCTATAGGTCATTGATCGAAAAAATCAATGGTTTAACTTTTTGACGAACTTGAAATATGGATCTTACTAACCTCAATCGGGATAAAAAGAACAGAAGAAAAACCCCGTTAGATCTCAGCACAATGATCTACGGAAAGGTGCCACCCCAGGCCAAGGACCTGGAGGAGGCGGTGCTGGGAGCGATCATGCTGGAAAAGGGTGCATTTGATGCAGTAATAGAGATCCTGAAGCCGGAATGTTTTTACGTGGATGCACATCAACGCATCTACAAAGCCATGCAAAGCCTGGCCAATAAAAGCCAGCCCATAGATATTTTAACTGTTGTTGAAGAGCTTCGCTTTAAGGAAGAACTGGATATTGTTGGTGGTCCTTATTATGTGACCAAGCTTACAAATGCCGTTGTTTCTTCGGCTAACATCGAGGCGCACTCCAGGATCGTCTTACAAAAATTCATACAAAGAGAACTGATTCGTATAAGCGGGGAGATCATTTCAGACGCTTACGAGGACAGTACCGATGTTTTTGACCTGTTGGACCAGGCTGAAAGCAAAATGTATGAAGTGACCAGCAACCACTTAAAGAACAACTACGAATCCATCGATTCTGTATTGGTAAAGACCATACAACGTATTGAGGATCTGAGACATAAGAACGAAGATATTACCGGTGTGCCCAGCGGATTCCCTTCTTTGGACAGGGTAACCTATGGATGGCAAAGCACTGACCTTATTATCCTTGCTGCGCGTCCCGCGGTAGGTAAAACAGCTTTTGCCCTGAACCTGGCGCGTAGTGCAGCCTTACATGCCACCAAATCGACACCTGTAGCCCTGTTTTCATTGGAAATGAGTGCCGGGCAGCTGGTTCAACGTATTCTTTCTGCGGAAAGTGAGATCCACCTGGAAAAGATTTCCAGGGGAAAGATGGAGGAGCATGAAATGAAACAGTTGTATGCCAAGGGTATTCAAAGGCTGGCACAGGCACCTATTTACATTGATGACACAGCTGCATTGAACATCTTTGAATTAAGGGCCAAATGCCGTCGTCTGAAGAATACAGCTAATATCGGTTTGATCATTATCGATTATTTGCAGCTAATGAGTGGCACGGGTGAGCGGAACTCCAACCGCGAACAGGAGATCTCAACGATATCCAGGTCCTTAAAAGGTTTGGCAAAAGAACTGCAGGTTCCCATCATTGCACTATCCCAGTTAAGTCGTGAGGTGGAAAAAAGAAAAGATGGCAACAAGATGCCCCAGTTAAGTGACCTAAGGGAATCGGGAGCCATTGAACAAGATGCCGACATGGTAATGTTCCTGTACCGCCCGGAATACTATGATATCACGCAAGATGAAATGGGTGATAACAACAGGGGTGAAACACACGTTCGTATAGCCAAGCACCGGAATGGTTCTTTGGAAACGATCAAACTCAGGGCCCTGCTCCATATTCAAAAATTTGTGGAAGATGGCGGAGGCAATGATTATGGTTCCTTTAACATGCCTTCTAATTTTAAGCCGGTATCTGGCAATGATGGCAATGGAGGCGCAAGAATGTTCATCCAGACAGGAAGCAAAATGAATGACCTTCCCGACGATGAAGATCCATTTTAGTTACTAACTTTTCCATTATACAAGCTCCTCCCGGGAGCTTTTTTTATTACCGGAATTACCATTCAATATTTTATAATAAAAATCAATTTTCTTCGCAGTATGGCCCTGCCTTTTTTTTATGTTGCAAACCTGGATAGTAAGTCTATCATACTGGATGAAGACACTTCAAAGCATGTGGTGCTTGTGTTGAGAATGAAAAGAGGTGAGGAGTTGCTTCTTACAGATGGAAAAGGTAAAAAAGTGATTGCTGAAATTGTTGATGACAACAGGAAAAAATGTGTAGTGGATGTTTTATCAACTGAAATAGATGTGCCACGACAGAGAAAAATTTCAGTTGGTATTTCAATTATTAAAAACTCCGCACGGTTTGAATGGTTTCTTGAAAAAGCGACAGAAATAGGTGTTAGTGAAATATTTCCATTGATCTGTGATAGAACTGAAAAGGAAAAATTTCGGTTTGACAGGATGAATAATATCGTGGTTAGTGCCATGTTGCAGTCGCAGCAAACCTGGTTGCCCCTATTGCATGAACCAATAAAATTTGACCAGGTATTACTTGAAACTGGTTATGCCCACAAGTTCATTGCGCATTGCATAGAAAGCGATAAAAGATCTTTGCCAGGTAACTTTTCCGGGGAAGAAAATACTTCAATCATTATATTAATAGGACCTGAAGGTGATTTTACAACCAGTGAAATAACACAAGCCCTTGAAAAAGATTATGTGCCTGTTGCCCTTGGCGAAACCAGGTTGAGAACAGAAACCGCCGGACTTGTTGCTGCAACCCTACTTTGTATTACGCATTAATGAGCTGAATCCGAATCAATGGGTCCCTCATCATTCAATACAGGTTCGTGTAATTTTACCACCTTTCTTTTAGCCGATTTCTTGCGCATGGTCATATTCAATACTTCTACAAGGAAAGAGAAGGCCATGCCAAAATAGATGTAATTCTTCAGGTGCAGTTGGTCTGCGCTTTCTGAATCCCAGCCTTCTATAACAAGACTCAAACCTATCATAACAAGAAAGGATAGTGCAAGCATCTTAAGTGTAGGATGCTTGTGTATGAAAGAAGATATTTTGGGACTGAATAAGAACATGATGATCATAGCAATAATAACAGCGGCTATCATGATTTGCACATATTTGGCGGTTCCTCCTGCTGTTATTACACTGTCGAAAGAAAATACGGTATCAACCAGCATGATCTGCACAATGCCCTGGGCAAGTGAAAGGTGTACAGGTTTTGCGTTGTAATCTTCATGGTCCTCACCTTCCAGCTTGCCATGTATCTCCTTTACTGATTTATAGATCAGGAACAAACCTCCCACAAGCATTACAAGACTCGCCAGGTCAAAGCCTTTACCAAACAATGAGAATAGCGGTTTACCTTTTTGTGATAATAACCAGCTTAATCCCATTAATAATATACTTCTGATAATGATGCCCGATACCATCCAGGCCCGGCGTGCCTTTTTTTGGTTCTCATTTTTCAGCCTGTTAATGATGATGCTGACAAATATTACATTGTCAATTCCAAGCACCACTTCTAATATGACCAGGACAATAAAACTTACCAGGCTTTCGGTTGTGAATAGATGTTCCATGAATGCGTTAGAATGTTTCGTTATAATGACTTACAAATCTTTTTAACAATAACCGGACCTTCATAAATAAAGCCTGTCCAAACTTCCATTAATGAAGCGCCGGCATTTATTTTATCATTGGCATCTGCTCCTGTAAAGATTCCACCACTGGCAATAACAGGAATACTTCCGTTTGTTTTTTCCATGATATATTCCAGGACTTCAGTTGACCTAGTTTTCAATGGCTTTCCACTTAAGCCTCCTGGTCCTATTGATTGGATGCGTTCCATTGGTGTCGTAAGATTATCTCTTCCAATAGTTGTGTTGGTAGCAACAAGACCATCCAGATTGATTTCAGTGGCAAGGTCAATTACATCATCCAGTTGTGACCAGGAAAGGTCTGGAGCAATTTTAAGTAATATGGGTTTGACTACAGCAAAGTTTTTATTCAAGGACTGCAGGTGTATCAATATCTTCTTTAGGGCATCTCTTTCCTGCAATTCTCTTAACCCTGGTGTATTGGGAGAACTCACATTTACTACAAAAAAATCAACATAGGGATGTAATGCAGTAAAACAGATCTCATAGTCTTTCCAAGCCTCTTCATTTGGGGTTACCTTGTTTTTGCCAATATTGCCGCCTATAAGGAATGCAGTTTTTTTATTTGAATTGGATTCGGCATGTCTCCATTGTTTTAATCGTTCAGCAATTACCTGTACGCCATCATTATTAAATCCCATTCTATTGATCAGTGCCTGGTCTGCCGGAAGACGAAAAACCCTCGGCTTATCATTACCAGGCTGTGGCCTGGGAGTAACAGTTCCAATCTCAACAAAACCAAAACCCAAAACCTCCAGTTCTCTTAAATATTCCGCATTTTTATCAAAGCCCGCACCCAGACCAATAGGGTTTTTAAAATTCAATCCTAAAAGTTTGATCTCTTTTTGGGGAGCAGCGAAATAGCTTTTAAAATGACTTCTTAAAAATGGTACTGAACAGGCCATTTTCAACAATTTCATCGAAATAGAATGAGCTGTTTCAGGAGAAAATAGAAATAAAAGGCGCCTGAGGATCTTGTACATGGGTGAGCGAAGATAGTAATTGAGGATATTTTGAATAGGCAAATTGGTTGTTGATGCAACTAAAACACAAATTGTGTACTTTTAAGTTTAATCTTCAATTATGCAGGAAGCTTATATAGTAGCTGGATACAGGACCGCAGTAGGTAAGGCAAAGAGAGGGGGTTTCAGGTTCTATCGGCCAGATGACCTGGCTATAAACCTGATAAAAGGTTTATTGGCCTCGGTGCCTCAACTGGATAAAAATTTAATTGATGATGTGATAGTTGGCAATGCTGTGCCAGAGGCAGAACAGGGTTTGCAGGTGGGACGTATCATTGCAGCAAGGGCCGTAAGTTTTGATGTGCCGGGGATGACCGTTAACAGGTATTGCGCTTCAGGCCTGGAAACTATTGCAATAGCTACGGCAAAGATCCGTATGGGGATGGCTGACTGTATCATTGCCGGAGGTACAGAAAGCATGAGCATGGTGCCAACTGCCGGATGGAAAACTGTTCCTTCTTACGCCATAGCTAAGGAGGATCCTGATTATTATTTAAGTATGGGTCTTACTGCTGAAGAAGTGGCTAAGCAATATAAGGTAAGCAGGGAGGACCAGGATGAATTCTCCTATAAGTCCCATCAAAAGGCGATCAATGCCATTGAAAAAGGCTATTTGCAGGAAGGTATTTTGCCTATGGAAGTAGAAGAGGTGTATTTGGATGTCAAGGGTAAAAAGCAGAAAAGGAACTTCACAGTTGCTGTTGATGAAGGCCCCAGGAAAGATACTTCGCTGGAGGTCCTGGCCAAATTAAAGCCTGCATTTGCTGCCGGGGGATGTGTAACCGCCGGGAATTCCTCCCAGACAAGCGATGGAGCTGCCTTTGTAATTGTTATGAGTGAGAAATTGGTAAAGCAATTAGGTCTTACACCCATTGGCAGGTTGGTAGCCTGCGCCTCTGCCGGAGTAGAACCAAGAATAATGGGAATTGGTCCTGTGGCTGCTATTCCCAAAGTTTTAAAGCAAGCCAATATGAGCCTTGGAGATATAGATACCATTGAATTGAACGAGGCCTTTGCTTCGCAATCTATTGCTGTTATAAGGGAAGCTGGTTTAGACCCGGAAAAAGTGAATCCCAATGGAGGGGCAATTGCATTGGGCCATCCTTTAGGTTGCACTGGTGCTAAACTAACCATACAGGCACTGAACGATCTTAAGCGCTCTGGGAAAAAATACGGCATGGTTACAGCCTGTGTAGGTGGTGGCCAGGGAATAGCCGGTATCATTGAAAGGCTGTAGATAGCAATGCTTACTGATTAACAAATTTGTAAAAATTTAATACACTCTAATCCTTGTAAAAAATGATAGAAATGGTTAAGTTTGGTAAACACCAAAATATAACCTATGCCACTGCCACAACCCACCAAAATACTCTACGTTGATGATGATGTAGATGACAGGTATTTTATGAGTCTGTCATTATCAGAAACAGGTACCAATGCTGATCTTATTTGTGCTTCAAATGGTGAAGATGCCATACAGTACCTGAATTCTATAAAGGCTTCCGATCTTCCATCATTGATTATCCTTGATTTAAATATGCCTAAATGGGATGGGCGTAAGACTTTAAATTATCTTAAAAAGCAACCTCATCTTGCCGGCATCCCGGTTGTGATTCTCAGTACTTCCAATAGTAACAGTGACAGGGAAAGCTGTGCACTGCTAGGTGCAAGTTCCTATCATACAAAACCTTACCGATTTGATGATTACAAACAGATCATCAATAGTTTTGGTTCCTTCCTGGGTCATTCTTAGTATTAACTAAATTTGATATTGCAGCTTGGTTGCAAAGCTTTTACTTTGCCGGAAATTCATTGGGCGCCGGCAACGGTAAAGTATAGTACAACTTGAACAAGAAGATCACCATAAAAAAGCTATCGGCTATTTTGCTTCTGTTTGTTTTTATGGTTAGTGCCATGCCCAAGGCATTTATCCATGATGTTTTAGCCCAACATAAAGACACTATTTCCTGTACGCATGGCCCTTTAACTACAAATTGCATGCACATACAGGGTACAAATTGCCATTTCGATGAATTGGTGGTTACTGTACCCTTCATTTATGTAAAATATGAATCTCCTCTGGTTCCCTACCAGGAGTATAAGAGATCTTACCCGGTCTATTATAGCGATTTTACACAAAATCTATTTTCATCTGAGGCAGGAAGAAGCCCTCCTGTTTGCTAACAAAAGTCGAGATTTTACCTATTTCTTATTTGCTAGCAAATTAATTATTGAATGAAAAAGCTATTGCTGTTATCTATTCTCAGCCTCACTATATATATTTCTTTTGGCCAGGATATTAAAAAAAACCAACTATCAGGAAAGATCACTGATGTGAAGACAGGCGAGGCTTTGGCTGGTGCCAGTATTTCATTGCCAGATTCAAAAAACGGAACTTTTTCTGATAGCTCCGGTAATTATGTCCTTGACAATATTCCTTTAGGACATACAATTATTGAAATAACCTATTCAGGTTATAAAACGCTTGTAGAACATATTGATCTTAAGGGAAATGATGTCCATGATTTTGCCTTAACCTCAACCTATGTTATGAATGAGGGCATCACTATCACCGCTGTGGCCGGGGCCAGTAGCATGCGCAAAACTCCTATCCCTATCAACCGGATCAATAAAACTGAGTTACTCACTACCGCGTCTACAAATATTATTGACGCCCTGACAAGACAGCCAGGTATCAATCAGCTGTCTACAGGACCTGCTATTTCAAAGCCTATCATCAGAGGGCTTGGATATAACAGGTTAGTTGTGGTAAATGATGGCATTCGACAGGAGGGGCAGCAGTGGGGCGATGAACATGGAATTGAAATTGACGAAAATAGTGTTAGCAGGGTAGAGATAGTCAAAGGTCCGGCATCGTTGATCTATGGAAGCGATGCCATGGCTGGTGTTATCAACATAATCACAACAAATCCTGCACCTATCAATAGTTTTAAAGGAAATATTCTTTCTGGGTATCAAACCAATAACAGGCAACGGTCATTGTATGCAAGTTTGGGAGGGAACCAGAATGGGTTTAACTGGAATGCATGGGGAGATTATAAAGCTGCAGGAGACTACAGGAATAAATTTGATGGTCCTGTTTTCAATTCAAAATTTAATGAACATAACTTGGGTGGTTACGTTGGATATAATGGCTCATGGGGTTTTTCGCATTTAATTGTTAGCAATTTCAACCAGAAACTGGGTGTAATAGAAGGGACAAGGAATGCTGAAGGAGCATTTGTGAAAACACTTCCCGGTGGTATAGAACAAACCCCTACAGAAAGCGATTTCAATAGTGTCAATCCACAGGTGCCTTACCAGCATGTCAACCATTTTAAGTTGATCAGTGATAACAGCATCAGGATGGGAGCAGGAAAGGTGAGTATTAACATGGGTTGGCAACGAAACCAACGAACGGAATTTGGTAATACGGATATACCCACTGAAAAGAGCCTGGCATTTGATCTGAATACTTTAAACTATAGTGCTATCTACCATTTAGCAGATAAGAATGGGTGGACTCATTCAGTTGGGATTGGGGGTATGGCACAACAAAATCAAAATAAAGGGGTGGAAGTGCTGATTCCAGAATACCATTTGTTTGATATTGGCAGCTTTTTATATACCCAAAAAACCATTGGCGGATCCACTATTAGCGGTGGGATACGTTTTGATAACCGTTCCCTTCAGTCCAGCTACCTTGAAGAAAATGGCGCTGTAAAATTCAATAGCATAGCAAAGAACTATTCTAACGTTTCGGGTAGCCTTGGTGTTAGTTATGAAGCGACAGAACGCTTATTACTCAAAATTAATCTTGCCCGTGGATTCAGGGCTCCAAGTATCCCGGAACTTGCTTCTAATGGAACACATGAGGGTACTAACAGGTATGAATATGGAAATGCTGGATTAGGATCGGAAAAATCATGGCAGGGAGATATAGGGATGGAGTTAAATTCAGAACATGTTTTATTCACTGCAAATACATTTTACAACCGGATCAACAATTTTATTTTTTACAGTAAGTTAATGGGTGCTAATGGATCTGATTCATTGGTGGAAGTTAATGGAGATCAAATTCCTGCCTATAAATTTGATCAAAGAAATGCGACGCTGTACGGGGGCGAAGTTCTTTTAGATATTCACCCACATCCCCTTGACTGGTTCCATTTTGAGAATACTGTATCCTATGTCAGGGGACAATTTGCCACCCCTGTGGAAGGTGTCAAAAATGTTCCTTTTATTCCTGCTACAAAATGGATCAGCGAACTAAGGGCGGAACTATTGAAAAATGGAAAACAGTTACAGAATCTTCATTTACAGTTTGAAGTAGATCATACATTTTCACAGAACAAACCTTTTACGGCATTTGGAACTGAAACAGCAACTCCTGGATATACTTTATTAAATGCCAGTGTGAGCTCTGATATAAAAAATAAGAATAAAACTTTGTTCAGTCTTTACCTGATGGCCAATAATCTTACTGATGTTGCTTATCAAAGCCACCTGAGCCGGTTGAAATATACAGATGTAAACCAGTTGACCGGAAGGAATGGTGTTTTTAATACAGGAAGGAATTTTATGATACGATTGAATATTCCTATTGCATTCTAAAACCAAAATAAAAGACCCCGATAAAGGGGTCTTTTTATTTACTTAATTGGAAATGGCTGGTGTGGATACGGTTGTGTTTTTTCTTTCACCTATTTGTTGTCTCCACATGGCATAGTACAATCCTTTTTCTTCAAGGAGTTCTTCGTGGGTTCCAGTTTCTATAATTATTCCTTTTTCCAGTACGAAGATCCTGTCAGCATGCATGATCGTAGACAAACGGTGTGCTATAAGGATTGTTATCTGGTCATTGAATGAAGATACATTCCTGATAGTTTTATTGATCTCTTCTTCGGTAAGAGAATCCAATGAGGATGTAGCTTCATCAAAGATCAAAAGCTTGGGCTTTCTAAGCAGGGCCCTGGCAATACTTAATCGTTGTTTTTCTCCGCCGGACAATTTCAAACCTCCTTCACCGATCATAGTATCGAGGCCTTTTTCAGCCCTTAATAATAAATTTTGGCAGGAAGCCTTGGTTAACGCGTCTAAAAGATCTTCATCACTTGCAGAAGGATTTACGAACATCAGGTTCTCCTTAATAGTACCACTGAACAATTGCGTGTCCTGTGTTACAAACCCTATCTGGTTTCTCAGGTCATCGAAATGGATTTTATTTTCATCCAAACCGTTATAAAATATATTTCCCTGTTGCGGGCGATATAAGCCTACAAGTAATTTCATCAAGGTAGATTTACCAGAACCTGAGGGGCCTACAAAAGCAATAGTTTCTCCTCTCTGCGTTTTAAAGCTGATATCATCAATCGCTTTATGCATAGCAGTCTGGTGTTTAAAGCTAACACCTCTGAACTCAAGTTGGCTGATGGGTCCCAGGTGTTTGGGATGATCAGGTTGAGATTCAGATTCTTTTTCCATTAATGCATGGTAATTATTAAGAGATGCTTCGGCCTCCCTATAGCTCAATATTATATTCCCAATATCCTGCAAGGGGCCGAAAATGAAGAAGGAATAAATCTGCATCGTCACCAGCTGACCGGCATTCATTTCTTCTTTAAAGATGAACCACATTAACATGAACAGGATAACCTGTCTTAATGTATTGACAAAAGTGCCCTGGATAAATCCAATACTTCTGATCCGCTTCACCTTAGTGAGTTCAAGACCTAATATCTTATAGGTATTCTTATTTAATCTTTCCACTTCCTGGTTGGTAAGTCCCAGGCTTTTCACCAATTCAATGTTTCGAAGCGACTCTGTTGTAGTTCCTGCCAGTGAGGTTGTTTGTGCTACAATGGTCTTTTGAATAGTTTTTACTTTTTTACTCAAAAGATTAGAGATGATCATTAATATGGCAATGCCTCCAAAATAAACAATTGGAAGGAGGGAAGAAATGCTGGCTGCAAAAATGGCTACTATGACAATTCCCACCAATACAGTGAAAAGAATATTCACAAAGTTGTTAATGAACTTCTCGGTGTCTGTTCTAACCTTTTGAAGAACACTTAGTGTTTCTCCGCTACGTTGGTCTTCAAACTCCTGGTAAGGCAGTTTCATGGCATGCTGCAGGCCTTCGGTAAATACCTTCGCGCCAAACTTTTGGACTACAACATTCAAAAAGTAATCCTGGAAATTTTTGGCGATACGACTTACCATTGCCACCCCAATGGAACAGAGGAGCAGGTAAACCACACCGGGAGAAACCCAGTTAAATTGCCAGAAAAATCTTTCCTTATCCATCTTTGCTCCTTTCTCAATAGACTTGACAAATTCATTGGCAAGGTTTACCAATTTCCCGAAGATGATGGGGTCAATTAAGGAGAATCCAATATTCAAAGCTGCCAATACTAAAATAAGGGCAACTAATAGTTTATAAGGTTTTAAATGCGCTAATAATATTTTCATATGATCACTTGTTCTATATTTTCTTTTCGTAAGATTTAATATTCCATCCCTTACCAACCAAAGTGTTGATCCATTTCTGGTAAAAAGGCATTGAATCAAATTCTGATTTCTTTTTCCAGATACTTTTAATATCTATTTTATTTAAAGCTTTTACCAGGTTTGGTACACTTTCCTCAGCATTCTTTTCAAAAAAACTGCGTAATAATCGATGTAAAGTTTTTTCATCCTGGTAATAGAAAACGCTTTCTTCACAGCTTTTCACCTGCCTGTTATTTGCCTGGAAGCAATAGCTATATGCAAAGGATTCAATTATGGGGTGTGGATATTTTTTATAAATAAGATCTGATAATTCAATGACATCTTCTAATACTTCCTTCGATGAAGAGTTGATTCCAATAACGGATGGGTTAAACAATTTCAGACCTTTTGTTTGCAATGGATTTCCATTGCTCTGTATAGTATTGCCTGATAAAAGTTTATTGAGCTTTTGGGCTTGTGCATTCTTACTACTGTTGATGTCTCCAAGGCATGAATGCATATAGAAATTGCCTGCTTCAATTTCTGAGAAAATGTCCTCAACCGGTGCGGTCAGGTAACAATTGTTGTCCAGGTACAGGACATTGCCATGGAAATGTGTATTTACCTCAGCCAATGTATGCATTTTGATTCTTCCACTATTTCCTGGCTCTCCTGCCCATTCTTTAGCCTGTGAAATGGAAAGCTCCTTAATGCCAAACTGATTGAAATAAGGCATAAAGGATTCAAAATAGGCAGGCTGATCTGTATAAAGAAATATGGCAACGTCTGAAGGAGGATTCAGATTATACGCATCCAGGTATTTTAAAATGGCATACCTGCATTTATTTATATTGTCAATTCCCTGAATTGCTTGTAAAACCAGAACATTCGCCATTATGAATAAAGTTAAGAATTGATTAGTGCCCAATGTAGGTACTTAGCTTTTTTGTTTCTCCCTGGGAAAGTTGGTTAATTAGCTTTGGCCTGGCGATATAGGCTTTTACCAATTCATTGGTGGCCGCATACGCCAGTAAATTATCTGGGAAAAAGCGGATCGGCTCCTGCAGTTTACTTAATTTTTCTGCCCCGGATCTGGTGACTGCATAGGCGTGCGTATGGTCGTGATAGCCGGAAGAATAAATATGTGTGCTGAGCTTTTTGGCATACATATTCCTGATGGTCTTGTGGGAAAAGCGGATCAATCCAAGGGTTCTTTGCAAATGATACAGCCATTGTTTGATATAATAAGTTGGCTTGAATTCTTCATTTCTTTCGTATCCCAGGTAAAGCAATTCCCAATCGTGTGGAAGTTCTTTTAGTATTTGGGGAAAAGCAGAGATGCTGTTTTTATCAATTATGATATCGTCTTCCAGGATTAGCACCCGGTTGTAATTGTTTTTGACTACATCCTCATATATCAGTTTATGACTCCAGGAACATCCGATCATTCCAGGGGGCATGGCTTTATTCCACCTGTGAGATTCCCTTGCCAGGGCTTCATTATAAATATTTTGTTCTTCTAATTCCTTTACTTCAAATTGATCTTTATCCTGTCCCCAAAAAAGGGAATATTTCAATCCCTTTAATTCCTCTTGTATGTGTTGATGCCTGTCTGTGGCACGGGACAAGGTGATGACATATATTCTATCAAAATAATCCTCAAGGCTCTTAAAAAACACTTCCAACTGATCCATATCTCTTAAAATTTAACCCGCCCAACCTTCTCTGTCAAGACTCCTGTATTGTATGGCTTCTGCCAGGTGCTCCACTTTTATTTCTTCACTTTGAGCCAGGTCGGCTATTGTCCTGGATACTTTTAATATTCTGTCATAGGCTCTTGCCGACAAATTTAATTTTTCCATGGCGGCCTTTAACAGGTTTTGACCGGCAGCATTAATGATGCAGATCTCTTTAAGCATTTTACTGCTTATTTGCGCATTGCAATAAATGCCTGCATGATCTTTATATCTCCTTTCCTGTATCTCCCGGGCCTTTATAACCCTTTCCCTTATCGATGTTGAATTTTCCTGTGGCTTTGTAGCAGATAATTCACTGAACATTACCGGTGTAACCTCAACATGCAGATCAATCCTGTCGAGCAAAGGCCCTGAAATTTTATTCAGATATTTCTGAACAGCACCCGGGGGACAGCTACATTCTCTTTCCGGATGATTGTAAAACCCGCAAGGACAAGGATTCATTGAGGCTATAAGCATAAAACTTGCCGGAAAATCAACCGCCACCTTGGCACGTGAGATGGTTACCCTGCGTTCTTCCATGGGCTGACGCATAACTTCAAGTACTGTTCTTTTAAACTCCGGCAATTCGTCAAGGAACAATACTCCGTTATGGGATAAGGAGATCTCACCAGGCTGTGGGTTTCCGCCTCCAC
Organism: Flavisolibacter ginsengiterrae DSM 18136; assembly: GCF_059568575.1. Lineage (NCBI taxonomy): Bacteria > Pseudomonadati > Bacteroidota > Chitinophagia > Chitinophagales > Chitinophagaceae > Flavisolibacter > Flavisolibacter ginsengiterrae. The sequence goes on along the minus strand of NZ_JCANTR010000021.1, from coordinate 29,000 downwards.
CCACCAGGGCCACATCCGAAATAGTATGATGAGGACTTCTAAAAGGCCTTTTGGAAACCAATGTGGTATTTTCCGGAAGTTTACCTGCCACGGAATGGATCTTGGTAGTTTCCAATGCCTCCTGCAAGCTTAAAGGAGGTAAAATGGTGGGTAACCTTTTGGCTAACATGGTCTTACCTGCGCCAGGAGGTCCTATCAGGATCGCATTATGTCCGCCGGCGGCAGCTATTTCTAAGGCTCTCTTTATATTTTCCTGTCCTTTTACATCTGCAAAATCAACTTCATAATCAGATTGGGAATTATAAAACTCTTCCCGTGTATTGATAGCTACAGGCTCGATGCCTGTTTCACCATTTTCAAAAAAGTCAATCACTTCTTTGATATGGGTAACACCATACACTGCCAGGTTATTGACCATGCCGGCTTCACGGGCATTGGCGGCTGGCACAAAAAGGCCTTTGAATTTTTCTTTCCTTGCCTGAATGGCAATGGGCAAGGCACCTTTGATAGGACGTATTTCTCCGTCCAGGCTTAGTTCGCCCATTATCAGGTAATGTTCGATTGCTTCAATATTGTTCAATTGTTCGGTAGCTGCCAGAATGCCAATAGCTATAGGAAGATCAAATGCCGTCCCGCTTTTTTTAATATCAGCAGGAGCCAGGTTAACCACTATCCTTGTCCTTGGAAGCGTATATCCATTGGCTTTAAGGGTGCTTTCCACCCTTTGAAAGCTTTCTTTAATGGCACTATCCGGGAGACCCACTAACATAAAACCCAAATTGGCCTTCATCCAATTGACCTCTACAGTGATGGTTGTCGCTTCCACCCCGTAAACGGCACTTCCAAATGTCTTAACCAACATAAGCAGATTAGTTCTTATAGATCAATGAAGATAATAGAAAGGAATTATGTTTTCTTTCTGCGGCAAAACTTTTGCATTAACAAAGAAAAAGACGAACTCATGAAAAATTATTCATTATTATGGCTTAGCGTTTTAGCAATGGCAATGACTCTTAGTTCCTGCGAAGTAGTGGGTGGAATCTTTAAAGCGGGTATGTGGGTAGGCATACTCGTGGTTGTCGTGGTTGTCGGACTAATATTATGGCTGGTTGGTAGAGGCAGAAGATAATTGTGGGAAGAATAGTAGTTAGTATCCATGGTGAGCTATTACTTGCAAATAATTGCAAAAATGGAGCACCATGGACTTTTATTTCTGACCCTATATTGCTGAAGCAATAATGCTTCTATTTGATGGTAATTGAACTTATTCTCATTTAGATTTCATTCCTTTTAATACCTAACTTTCAATGTGCTGCACCGATCAACCATACAATTACTCAGATTTCATTTTTCCCTGTTCTTACTTCCGGTTTACCTGTTTGCCTTGAGCCAGGTGCCTAACATTCATATTTCAAATGCAATTGTAATATTTATGATCCTCCATTTCCTGGTATATCCATCCAGTAATGGCTACAATTCCTATATGGACAGAGATGTTACACCTATAGGAGGATTGCAAACACCTTTGCAACCTACCAGGCAATTGTACCGTATTGCCATCCTGATGGATGCTTTGGCTATCATACTTGGACTATTTATTTCAACCTACTTTTCTCTGGGTATTTTGCTCTACATAATAGCTTCAAGGGCCTATAGTTCCAGGCAGATACGATTAAAACGTTTTCCGGTTATAGGGTTCCTTACGGTATTTATATTCCAGGGTGCTTTGGTCTATTATATTACCTATATGGGAACAAACACATCCACGGACTTAAATGTTCCCATATTGCCTTGCATCATTTCCAGTTGTTTAATTGCAGCATTATACCCTTTGACACAGATCTACCAACACCAGGAAGATAAAGCTGACGGTGTCATAACAATCAGCTATCTCGTTGGCAAACGTGGGACGTTTTTATTAAGTATGGGTCTCTTCCTGGTTGCTACAATCCTGATGTATTTGCATTTTGAACGGAAGAATGAAGTGAACTATTGGCTTAGATACCTGTTGATCATGTTACCGGTGGTATTGTTTTTTTTGACATGGATGCGAAAGGTGTGGATATCTGAACAGGAGGCAAATTTTAAAAATAGTTTGCGCATGAATGTGATCGCTACCCTCTGTACGACTCTTTATTTTGTAACCCTTATTTTATCTAAACCTTGAGCCAGATTATTTCAATAGGTACTGCAGTTCCTTCGTTTTGCCATCAACAAATGGATATTCTTGCTTTTATGCAAACAGTATATGCAGCTACAGAAGCGGACAAAAGGAAGATGCGGTTTTTATATAAGCAGTCGGGGATCGATCAGCGGTTCTCCGTTATTTCGGACTATAGTAAAGAAGTAAAGGATTGGAAGTTTTATCCCCAGTCCGAGAACCTTGAGCCCTTTCCTTCACTGGAACAGCGTATGGCCATTTATTGCAAGTATGCACCCTCGCTTTCTGTAGATGCTATCAGGGATTGCCTCGGTCATACACATCATCCAAAAACGATCACTCATCTGCTTACGGTAAGCTGCACGGGTTTAAGTGCCCCGGGTTTAGACCTCCAGGTGATGGAGCTTATGGATATGGATAAATCAATAGTCAGAAGTTCTGTAAATTTTATGGGTTGTTATGCTGCTATTCATGCATTGAAAATGGCCAATGCCATTTGTCTTGCAGACAGCCAATCAAAAGTACTGATCGTATGTACTGAATTGTGTACCCTTCACTTCCAAAGGGATAGCACTACTGATAACCTGACGTCTTCCCTTTTATTCGGCGATGGTTCAGCTGCGGTCCTGGTAACCGGCGACCAGCCAGGAGGATTGTACCTGGATAACTTCTATAGTGAAGTGATTCCCAAAGGAAAACGAGACATGGCCTGGGAAATTTCTTCCAGTGGTTTCCAGATGACCTTAAGCGGGTATGTTCCAGACCTGATAGAGGAAGATTTTAAATCGATATTGGAAAGGGCTTTGCAAAAGCAAAACCTTGGCATAAGGGATGTTTCCAGTTGGTGTATACACCCTGGAGGAAAGAAAATACTGGAGGCAGTATCAAGAAGTTTGGGTATTGAATCACCGCAACTGAATGAGTCTTATGAAGTACTTCGTGAATATGGGAACATTTCATCAGCCTCCATTTTATTTGTTCTCAAAAAGATCATTCAAAAAAAGGAAAAACTGACCAGGTTGGTTGGAGCAGCTTTTGGGCCTGGCCTGACAGTCGAAACATTTTCAGCGCATAATTGATGTTCACCTCGGCAAAACGATCTTATCAAAAAGAACTCCTTGATAGTTCTGATATTCCATTCAGGGATATCATGCGCAACATGCAGGAGCTGGAATTTATAAACCGCTATTTGGGTGGACATGCTATAACGCTGGATGGAGTCAATAAGTTGATCAATGATTACGACGACCGCCAGCCAATTAAGATTGTAGAAATGGGCTGCGGAGGCGGAGACAACCTGAATGCTATTCAAAAATGGGCACTCAAAAAAGATATTCCAGTATCCCTTACAGGTATAGACATTAATGAAGAATGTATCCATTATGCTTCATCCAGAAATAAATCAGGTATTATTCGATTTATTCATTCTGATTACAGGCTGGTTGATTTCCAGGAGAAACCTGATATTCTTTTTTCTTCTTTATTCTGCCATCATTTCACTGACGTGGAGTTGGTGGAAATGTTTGCGTACATGTACCATAACAGTTCATTGGGTTTTTTTATAAATGACCTTCATCGTCATCCCATCGCTTTTCATATAATAAAATGGCTTACTCAATTATTCTCCAGTAGTTATCTTGTAAAAAATGATGCACCCTTATCTGTAAGCAGGGGTTTTACAAAAAAAGACTGGGAGCTTTTATTGAAAAAGGCGAACATTACAACTTATTCCTGTGAGTGGAAATGGGCATTCAGATGGCTAATTACAGTGCATAACTATGGAGTTAAGTGATCAATATGATGTTGCCATAATTGGAGGTGGCCTCGCGGGCTTATCCAGTGCTATTGAACTCAGGTTAGCCGGGTATGAAGTAATCTTATTTGAGCAGGAAAAATATCCTTTTCATAAGGTCTGTGGAGAATATGTAAGCCTTGAATCTATCAATTATTTACAGCACCTGGGAGTTCCCATAAGGGAAATGAATGTACCGTCCATCCATACATTGGTTCTAACGGCACCCAATGGCCGTGAATTCAAAACCGAACTTCCATTAGGAGGGTTTGGCATAAGCCGTTATTTATTAGACGATACATTGGCTCAAAAGGCCAAACGCCTGGGGGTGGTAGTAATGGAGGAAAGCAAGGTGGAGCAGGTTGCATTTAATGAATATTTTACCATACAGTTCCATTCAAGGCTAACTAAAACCCCTTCAGTAAAAGCAAAAGTTTGTTGTGCAGCCTGGGGCAAGAAAAGCAATATTGACAGGAAATGGAACCGAAGCTTTCTGAACCGGATTAATAAACGCCTGGATAATTTCATAGCTGTCAAATATCATATTAGGTCAGGTTGGCCCGATGGAAGTATAGGCCTTCATAACTTTCAGGATGGCTATTGTGGAATTTCCAATATTGAAGATGGATTGACATGCCTTTGCTACATGACCACTGCAGTCAATCTCAAAAAAAGCAATAATAGTATTGATCAGATGCAGCACTCAATCCTGATGCATAATCCTCATTTAAAGGAGATATTTTCATCTTCGACCATAATCAAAGAGTTTCCAATAACTATATCTCAAATCAATTTTCAGCCAAGAACAAGGATCGAGAATCATGTGATCATGATGGGAGATACCGCGGGACTCATAACCCCTTTATGCGGCAATGGCATGAGCATAGCATTGCACACAGGTAAGATCGCGTCCAGGTTGATCGACCTTTTTTTACAGGGGATGATTACAAGGTCACAGCTTGAAAAATTATATAGTAGCGCATGGGATCAAAATTTTTCCAGGCGGTTAAATAAAGGGAGGCGATTGCAATTATTTTTTGGAAGCCAATGGACAAGTAACTTATTTGTTCGGTTTTTCCAATTGTTTCCTTTTTTGGCTAAACCTGTTATACGGATGACCCATGGTCAACCATTTTAAGGCATAAGCTTTGTATTTTACATCAATGGTAACGATTACGAAATGGAGAAAAAAACATTAGTATTAGGGGCCTCTGACAATCCACGCAGGTATAGTTATCTGGCCATGCAAAAATTGTCTGCATATCAACATCCTGTGGTGGCCATAGGGAGGAAGGAAACAAAGGTTGGCGATATAATCATTCACAAGGACCATATTGCAGAGGGAGGGATTGATACTGTGACATTATATCTTAATCCCAGGAACCAGGTTGAGTATTATGATTATATTTTAAGTCTTAAGCCTAAGCGAATTATATTCAATCCGGGAACCGAAAACGATGACCTGATCAAAAAGGCGAAAGAAAATAATATTGAACCGTTTATTGGTTGTACGCTTGTGATGTTGAGCACTGGTCAGTACTAGCCATTTTTCTATTTTGTTATCGGAGATCTACGTCTTTAATCAGTATTAACACTTAATCTTTAAAAAATTTTTGATTTACACTTTGAACTGATATTGTTTTTTACAAATTTGCACTATAAGTAATCCTTGAAAACCAGCAGCTAACCCCTGCTAAAAGTTAGAAACTAACTTTTAAATCCAAGTCCGATGAATATCCTGAAAACCTGCGCCTTTTGCGTATTCCTGATTGCCTGTGGCATGTCATCTTCTGCACAGGGAAAAGTTCCCATAAACGAACCTGATTACAATAAGCCCCATCTTTTTGCTGATCTTCCTGATAAGATGCCGGTTAAAGTTTCAAATCTTGAAACATTACTGGATCTGGAACCTGGCGATCCCGTTAATGTAGCCATTTCAACCAATTTCCATATTATCGGCTCTGTTATTTCAAAATCTTCTGAAAAGGATGTGAATGTAAAAAGCATCGTTATCAAATCTATCAACAGGAAGGGCGCCATTCTTACTTACACCAGGACAATGAAGGAAGATGGTACTGTAAAATACCTGGGAAGGATCATCAGCACAAAGAATTCTGATGCTTACGAAATTGTAAAAGAAGATGATCAATACATTTTAAAAAAGAAAAACCTTTATGACCTGATAAGCGAGTAATATTCATTAGTTCCAAGTCCTATCCAAACCCAATCCGTAACTTCCATGAAAACCCTAACTTCTGTATTTCTTTCTTTGCTGATTTCTGTCTCAGCATTCAGCCAGGTACCTATTTATAATAGCAATCCTTCCTCTGCAGCAACTATTTACCTTGATTTTGATGGTCAGACGCTGCAAGGTACAAGCTGGAACATGTCTGGTTCGGCCATTACCTGTGCGCCCGCTGGCATAAATGCTTCCCAGATAAAGGAAGTTTTTGAAAGGGTTTCAGAAGACTATCGGCCATTTGATATTAATGTAACCACGGACTCTACAAAGTATTGGTCAGCTCCTATCGACAGGAGGATCAGAATAATACTTACAACAACATCTGATTGGTACGGCAATGCCGGGGGTGTATCCTATATGGGCTCTTTTACCTGGGGTGATAATACACCCGGTTTTGTATTTACTGCCCTTCTGAATTATGTGCCTAAATACATTGCTGAAGCAGCGTCTCATGAAGTTGGGCATACACTTGGTTTGAAACACCAGGCATCTTATGATAACAATTGTAATAAGCTTTCTGAATATAACAGCGGAATTGGTTCAGGAGAAATAGGCTGGGCACCGATTATGGGTTCGGGCTACTATAGAAACTTTACGCTTTGGAACAATGGGGCTAACCCTTACGGATGTACTAATTTTCAAAACGATCTTCAGATCATTACTACCTATAATGGCTTTACGTATAGGGCTGATGATTATACAGCAGATTTTAAAAAGCCTACTAAGGTTAGTTTCACAAATGACAAATTCTCATTGAATGGCATAATTGAACAAAGCACAGATGTGGATGTTGTAAGTGTAACCATTCCATCATTTGGAAGGTTTAAATTAGATGCAGTTCCATTTAACCTCGGTGATGGTTATTCAGGTGCCAACCTTGACCTTGAAGTGGACCTGATGACAAGTGCCACCACCGTTCTTGGTACCTATAACCCTGCCAACACACTAAAATCTGGTATTGATACGATGTTGAACGCAGGAACTTATTATTTAAGACTACAAGGTATGGGCAATTCATTCACCAGTGAATATGCCAGCCTGGGGTCCTATAACCTGCTTGGTCAATTTGGAGCTGGTATCATTCTACCATTACATAAGCTGGAACTTCATGGCGCTGTAGAAAAGAGCCAGCACAAGCTGGACTGGGATATAGAAGCTGAAGAAGCTGTAGTGAAACAAACCGTGGAAGTGTCCACCAATGGGCAGAATTTCCAGGTCATAGGTCAGCCGGCTGCAACCGAAAGGACTTTCAGCTATTTTGCCGGTACCGGGGCTGTATTATATTATCGAATAAATATTGAGCTGGATAATGGCCGCCAGTATTATTCCAATATTATCTCTATTGGAAATAATAATACCAGCAAGCCGTATGTGATTAGCAATCTTATTAGAAGCAATTTAACAGTGAACAGTCCGGGATTGTATAATTATTCCATTGCGGATATCAATGGCCGTCTGGTGGCTAAAGGAAAGCTTTCACAAGGTGTTAGTTCCATTTCAACTTCCTCCCTGAATTCCGGGATGTTTATAATACAATATATGGATGATAAAGGCCAGTTTACAGAGAAATTTATGAAGCAGTAAGATATTACCAGATCCGTGCCCCTTGGTAAGTAGGAGGTTTTTCCGTAACTTGGAAAAACCTCTTTTTATATGAAATGGAGAAAATTCAATGGAGAAACCATTAATCTGCCCATTTACGATGCTGTTGAAAATGTCATCAGGAGAGAAACAGCGGCAGGTTACCGTTTAAAAGTTTGCATAGGAACCGACTCCCAGGTCAAAGGCCAGGAAACCGAATTCGCTACAGTGATCGTATTCTTAAGAGAAGGTCACGGAGGCTTCATGTTTATCCATAACGAGAAAACAAGACAGCAATACGCAATCAAAGAACGAATGCTTGTCGAAGTTGCCAAGAGCATAGAGATTGCATACGAACTATGCAATCTCTTTACTATTTATGATGTAGATATGGAAGTTCATGCAGACATCAATACCAATCCTCATTTTAAAAGTAATGATGCTTTAAAGGAGGCCATGGGGTATATACTGGGTATGGGCTTTGCCTTTAAAGCAAAACCCGAAGCATTTGCCAGTAGTAGTTGCGCCAATAAGGTCGTGAATTAAATATTGATCTTACTGTTCTCTCACCATGAATAGTTATAGTAGCAATTATAACTGTAAGTGCAATTTCATCTGTTAACCACATATGGACCTGCTTTCTCAATTCTTGCTGGCCTTACTTAAATTGATAGCTGGTAATTACATATATTAAGACATGTGTATTCAGACTACAATGGCTTCCTTTCCTTTTTAGGAAATCAGTATAATGACGGTAATAATAAAATCTTAGCCTATCTGGATATCATTGGGTGCAATCAGGATCGAAATAGAAATAATTAGCTTTTTGCTATCCTGAGGACTAAACTTTTTTTATGTTCTTCATTTCCTGCAATATTCTTTTCTTTTTGAAGGGGAGTGTAGGTAGCTTTTGCAGGTGCGTATAATCGTTCAAGTTTACGGGAGTCTCTTTCGGCATATGAAAAAGTAATGATAACCAGGACAAATAGAACAACCACCATATTTCTTTCCTGTCTCCGTCTTTTCATATGCTTTACCTAAACTGGTGCAATTTAAATCATAAAAAACTATACTCTGTCTTTTTTGTGTTTTTCATAGGCTGTATTGAGATCGCCGATAAAGTTCAATATTTGACGGGATCCCGTCCTCTTGATAGCTGAAGTTACAAAATGGGGTGGGGGTTCTTCCCAGGTTTTCAGCAATTCTTTTAAAAAATCATTGACATTATTAGCGGTTTCTCTTTGTGTGGACTTATCGGCCTTTGTAAAAACAATAGCGAATGGCATTTGCCAGGCCCCCAGCTTATTGACAAACTCCAGGTCTATTTTCTGTGGACTAATCCTGCTATCAATTAAAATAAACAGGTTCACAAGGTTCTCACGGCTTTTTAAATAACCATCAATCATTATCTGCCAGCTGTTTCTCTGTTTTATGGATCGTTTGGCATATCCATACCCGGGTAGATCTACCAGGTACCATTCCTTTTTATCACTGGATGTGATAATGAAATGATTGATCATCTGGGTTTTGCCCGGGGATGCAGAAACTTTAGCCAGTTCTTTTTTATTACATAGCATGTTAATGAGGGAAGACTTTCCCACATTACTTCTGCCAATAAAAGCATATTCTGCCTTGTCGGGAGCAGGGCACTTTTCTACAGAAGGACTGCTGATAAGATAACTGGCCTGAATAATTTCCATCTTGCAAAGTAAGGGAATAGCCAACGTACTCACCCTGGCAATTCTCTTATAAGAATATATAAAAATTATGCCTTGAGTATCTTATTATTCGCCGGCATACACTAAGAAAATGGCAGGGCGCTTATGCAAGGAAGGTAGTTTGTTTTTCCAATGTTGCGCTGTCATTGTACGAATTTCCTCTGAGGGGGAGGTGATATCAACTGCTACACAAATATGAGTCTGAGGCTGGCATGACTTAACCAATGACTCCATTAACTGGTTATTTCGGTAAGGAGTTTCAATGAAAATCTGGGTGCAATTTTTACTTTTTGATTCAGCTTCCAACTCTTTTATTGACTGTATCCTTTTAGATTGATCAATAGGTAAGTATCCCAAAAACTGGAAACTTTGTCCGTTCATGCCGCTTGCCATCAATGCTAATAAAATAGAGTTCGGGCCCACTAATGGTTTTACGGGTACATTCATTGCCTGGGCAAGAGCAACCAACACCTGTCCAGGATCGGCCACTCCGGGGCATCCAGCCTCGCTTATTATTCCTATTGTTCTGTCTTCTTTAATGGCTTGTTCAAAGGACCCTTTAACTGCTGCATTGGCCTCTTTCATATTATGCCATTGATAGTCATCGATCACCATTTCTTTCCAAAGCAGTTTGAGGTATCTCCTGGCGGTTCTTTCATTTTCTACGAAGAATACCGAACACTTTTTTACAGCATCCAAGAGATAACCTGGCAGGCATTGGGTCTCACCCTCTGCTAATACGGTTGGAATAAGGTAAACAGTTGCGGGCATTATTGATTTTTAATTCTGTGTAAACTTAGAGTGGCAGCCACCACCGCATAGGCTGGTGCCAATACCCAACCTATGATCACCAGGCCATGCATCAGGTAAAATATAAGGCCATTGCCAATAGCCAGTCCTTTATGGCGGCTGATAAAGGCAATGCTTTCCGTAGAGGATAGTTGATTTCGCTCACAACTGTAATCCATCATGGAAAAACCGTAATAATAGCATTCTACAAATAAGGCGATCAATGGAGTGATCCAACCGGCCAATGGAACCAGTGATAGCAGGATCAAAGAAACAGCATACAGGGTTTGCCAGGCTGTATTGCGCAAAGCCAGGCGAATACCTCTTCCTGCATCTTTCATTAACTGGTTGAAGTTAAAAGGAAATTCACGGCCCTCAATGATGCTTGAAGTTTTTTCGCTGAGGTAGGCAAATACGGGAGACCCGATAATGAGAAAAAGATATTTGAATAGGGAAAAATAAAAAAATACCAATATTAGCCGAAGCATAATACCCGCCATCAGGAATAAAAAATTAAGGAAGGTATTGGTTTGATGTTGCAGCCAGTTTTCCAGGCCAATGCTTTTACTAAGCCAGGTCACAGCGCTATCTGAAGAATTCCAGAAGAAGTACATTCCTGCTATGAATAATATGGTATAAATAATACCTGGAATCAGTATCCATTTCCAAAGGTTATGCTTCCTGATGAACTGGTGCGCATCAATATAGGATTGGATTGCTATTACAATTTCTTTTAGCAAATAGTAGATTTGAACGGTAAATATATTGGAATTTCATTACCCTAAATGATTGATAAGTACATGAAAAAACTGCCCTTATCTTTTTACCTGAGAAACGATGTGGTCAAAATAGCAAAGGAACTTCTCGGAAAAGTGCTGGTAACTAATTGGGATGATGAATTCACATCAGGACGAATTGTTGAAACTGAAGCATACGAAGGTGAGATTGACAGGGCATCTCATGCATCCAAAGGCAGAACGCCAAGAACCCAGGTATTGTTTGGCGAAGGAGGCAGAGCATATGTGTATCTATGTTATGGTATACACCAGATGTTTAATATAGTCACCAATTATACCGATATGCCGCATGCTATTTTGATCAGGGGAGTTGAACCTATTGCTGGCATTGATACCATGTTGGAACGAACAGGCAAGCTCAAACCTGATGATACGCTTACCAGGGGACCCGGAAATGTGGGAAAAGCCTTTGGCTTTCATACATCCCAATGTGGAATTTCACTCAATAGCAAGGAGCTATATATTGCGGATGATGGGTTTAAAGTTACCAAAGACATGCTGGGAGCATCACCAAGGATAGGGGTGGATTATGCTGGTGAACACGCTGCCTGGCACTATCGCTTTTTTATCAGGGGCAATAAATATGTAAGTGGAAAAATAAGAAATTAAGCTACAATACATGTACTATCGGTCCAGGAATTAAGCGTGCTTTAGAACTTAGGACAGTTCAGCTTTTTTGCATTTGGATCAGTATGTTTCTTGATGTAAATAAGAGAGATCTCCGCACCACCCCGCATATTAGATGCAGGTTTCAGGCTGGAAGTATTGACATCATAGCTCGCCCCTAATTGGAATTCACCAAACTCCAGTCCCACATAGGGAATAATAGCATCTCCAAACCTGTACCAGCTACCAAGGTATAGATTCGTTGGGTTTCCGGCATCCTGCGAAACATTGATCATATAGGCACCACCGATCACCGTATTCGTAGCATTTGCCTGGCGGCTGTGATTGGCACTGAAATGAAAAGCATTGAATTCTCCAATTGGTACCATTCCTCCTGCCTGGATGGTAACCCTGGGATCCAACAGGTAGTTACCTTGCTTGAATGTCTCTTTGGGATGGTTTACATGGTACATGGAGGCTCCTAAATAAAAATTATTGGAACCATCTGTTGTACCATTATAAAGAATACCCAGGTTCATATCAAAATAGGAGAGTTTGATCTGGTTTGAGCTGAAGGATTCGTCCATCAATCCCGTAAAGCCATCTGCCCGAAGCATGCTCTCAAATTTAAGACTGGCAATATCAAGGCGTTTATTGACGTAAGTTCCCTGGAAACCCAGACCTATCTGGTGAAATCCATTTTCGTCCAGTGCTTTATGATAAGCGGTGGACAATGCCAGGAAGTTATTTTGTAATACCCCGTTGCCGCTTTTATCAGTAAAAGCCATGATGCCTACTCCAAACTGGTCATAATCAGGAATGGTATTGCGAAGTATGCCTGCATCCATGGAAATAGTAGCCGTGGTGAAAGCATTATTTATAGTAGGCCATTGATTCCGGTAATTGCCTGCTACGCGAAATACCCCATCAAACTTGCCTGTCAGGGCTGGGTTTAGCGTAAGGGGTGAAGCAAAAAATTGGGAAAAATTAGGGTCTTGTGCCTTCAAGGAAAAAACACAGCATATCAGGGAAAAACAAAACAGTAGCTTCCGCATTCATCACAGTTAGATGCGAAAATTACAAATAAAGGTGTTTACCGCAAAATTCTTTCTATGATTGGATCTTGGCGCCATACGCAAGGTCGCCTGCATCTCCCAATCCCGGAACGATATATCCTTTGGCAGTCAATTCATCATCAATAGCGCCACACCAGATTATGGCTTCAGGAACTTCACGCCTGAGGTATTCAATACCTACCGTGCAGGCTATAGCTGTTACTACATGAATGGATTTTGGGCTACCTTCTTCTTTCAGGTATTGAATGGTCTTTACCAGGGATGCTCCGGTTGCCAGCATCGGGTCGGAAATGATCAAAACCTTGTCGTCAATTTCGGGGCAGGAAAGGTATTCAAGGGCAATTTCAAAAGAACCCTCTTTATTGTGTTTTCGATAGGCAGATACAAAGGCATTATCTCCCTTGTCAAAATAGCTGATCAATCCATTGTGCAGTGCCAACCCTGCTCTTAATATAGTCGTAAGAACGGGTTGTTCCTCCAGTACTTCACAAATAGCCGTACCAAGAGGGGTTTGTATTTCTTTTTGTACAAAGGGTAACCTTTTGCTGATCTCAAAAGCGGCTACTTCACCTATTCTTTCCAGGTTACGCCTGAAACGCATCCTGTCTTTTTGGATTTCAACATCACGAAGTTCAGCTACCCAGTTACTTACTAAAGAATGTTCCCTGCTTAAATTGATTACCATTAAGTTGAATTTCTACCTTCGCCCCAAAAATATAAAGAAGAAAGCAGTTTAAGCTGATTTAACTGAATTCGTTTTTATGCAGGTGTTCACGTTTTAATACTAATATTAATTATGTTGTACAGAGCTATAGGATTAATGAGTGGCAGTTCATTGGATGGTCTGGATATCGTGTTTGCAGAATTCCAGGAAAATGCAGGAAAATGGCAATTTGAGATCCTTGCCGCGGAATGTGAAGAATATTCCCAGTCATGGAAGGAAAGACTTCAACATGCTACCGGGTTAAATGCCATGGATTACCAGTTATTGCATGTGGAGTACGGGCACTACCTTGGCGAGGCTGTCAACCGTTTTATTGAGAAAAATAATTTGCATTACAGGGTTGGTTTGGTCGCGTCTCATGGTCACACCACATTCCACATGCCTGGCAGGAAGTTAACTGCTCAATTGGGCGACGGTGCTGCTATTGCTGCACAAACGGGTTTGCCCGTTGTCAGCGACCTGAGAGCACTGGATGTGGCTTTTGGGGGGCAGGGAGCACCAATTGTTCCAATTGGCGAAAAACTATTGTTCCCTGATTTCGACCTTTACCTGAATTTGGGAGGCATAGCCAATATTTCATTCAACCTGCAAGGGAAATATATTGCCTACGATGTTTGCCCTGCCAATAAAGTATTGAACCTGGTGTGTAATACTGTAGGCAAGGAATATGATGATAAGGGACAAATGGCGGCAATTGGAAATGTTCATCCTGAGCTCCTGGAAAAATTAAACGGTTTGTCTTACTACGGTCAGCCTTACCCTAAATCTCTTGCCAACGACTTTGGCATCGATAAGGTTTTTCCTATCATTCAATCCTTTGGGCTAACGCATAATGATGGGTTGAGGACATATACGGAACATATTGTTCATCAATTAAGTGAAGCCATAAAAGCCAACTTCCCGGCAAACCAGGAAAAATCAGTAGATGAAACCAATAATAGACGCCACCGCATGTTGGTGACCGGTGGTGGGGCATTTAATAGTTTTTTAACGGAGGCACTTAGCCAAAAACTGGAAACGATGTGTGTTGATCTGATCATTCCGGAAAGCAATGTGATTAATTATAAGGAGGCGCTGATCATGGCATTGATAGGAGTATTAAGGTGGAGGCAGGAATATAATGTGCTTTCATCAGTTACCGGGGCAACAAGAGATAGCATTGGTGGTGCAGTATGGATTGGCCAGGAAGCATAGATTTCAAATTGGAAAATACTCCTGTAAAGTTTTATACAAAAGAAAAACTATCACCGTTAAATAATCCTTTGTCGCTTAGCTTCAGGTGCGGTATTACCAGCAGGGCCATAAAAGAAAGCGTCATATACGGAGCTCCCAGTGTAGATCCCAATGCTTTGGCTGCCTTATCTATTGATGAATATTGTTCTGCAATGCTATAACCATCATTAGCGCTCATTAATCCTGCAACGGGAAGTGCTATCACCATTTCCTGGTTTGCAGATGCAAGACTTACCCCGCCTTTATTTTCGATGACAAGGTTCACTGCCTTGCAAATGGATTCATCATCAACTCCTACAGCAACGATATTATGTGAATCATGAGCCACAGAAGAAGCAAGCGCTCCTTCCTGTAGTCCAAATCCATTGATCCATGCTTTTGCCACCGGCATATCCTGGTACCTGTTTACAACAACAATTTTTAAAATATCCTTTTCAATATTGGAACTTCCCACTTCGGAAAGGTCTTCAGCCGACAATGTCAATGCATTAGTAATCAGTTGACCATCCAGGGCCTTTATTACCGGGATAGCAGATCTCTTCATAGGAAGACTGGTGGAGAAATCAGAAACGGTTTTTTTACTGCAATTGAAATTATTTACGGCAGTTACAGATGTCGCTTTTGTAGCCTCAATAAATGATCTGCCTTCTTCAGCAACCAGTTTACCATTTACATAGGTTTGTACCACATCAAAATTTTCAAGGTCTTTCACCAACAGGAAGTCAGCAAAATCATTTAGCCTCAATAATCCAACTTTTAGTTTATAATGATTTACAGGATTCACGCAGGCAGCAGCTAAAATTGTAAAAATATCTATGCCGCTTGCCGCGGCCCTTTGGCATAAAAGGTTGATATGACCGTGAACAAGGCTATCAGGATGTTTATCATCACTGCAAAACATCATTTTGTCCGGGAAGCCAGGGAGCAAGTCAATGAGCGCGTCAAAATTGCGGGCGGCACTACCTTCCCTGATCAGTATCTTCATTCCCCGATGCAACTTATCCAATGCCTCTTCTTTCGTAAAGCATTCATGGTCGGTCGATATGCCCGCATTGATATACCTGGAAGCAGTTTCACCCATTAATCCGGGGGCATGACCATCTACCGGCTTATTATATTTATGAGAGGTCTTTATTTTTTCCATTACTTCCGCATCTCCCTGCAACACTCCTGGAAAATTCATCATTTCACTTAAGTAAAGAATTTCATCTCTCCGCATCAAAAGGTCAATAGCCTTAGCATTTATGGTAGCACCAGCTGTTTCAAAACTTGTTGCAGGAACACAACTGGGTGCACCAAAATTAAATTTGAACGGGACTGTCTTCCCATTTTCAATCATAAAATCAATACCCTTCATTCCGCACACATTGGCTATTTCATGTGGATCGCTTACCGTGCCCACGGTGCCGTGTACCACTGCCAGTCGTGCAAATTCGGAAGGAATGATCATGGAACTTTCTATATGAACATGCGCGTCTATAAAACCCGGAATGATAAAGTGCGCAAAATCCTTAGCCAACGATGCTTCTTCTGTAACGCGTGTTATTGCCACTATTCTTTCCTTTTCCACCCTTATTTCTGCAGCATAGATCTCCCTGGCATGCACATCCACAAGCTTTCCCCTGATGGTAAATGAATCGTTCATGGAATAAAGCTATCAAAATAATTTTGCGGGTTTCCAAAGCATTTCTTTTTTGAATCAATTTCGCCTTTGTAACTTTTCCGCTTTAATTGTAAAACACACATGAGGAAATTATTGTTATGTATTCCTATATTTCTTGCTTTTACTGTAGTTGCCCAAAAGAAGAAACCGAATACTACTTCTGAATCCACAGAAGCTGTTCTTTTATTGAAAGTAAATTACCGCCTGGTAGGACCGTTCCGTGGTGGCCGTAGCGGTGCCGTTGCAGGAAGCTATAATAACAAGAACACTTTTTATTTTGGTGCCACTGGTGGCGGTGTATGGAAAACAACAGATGGTGGCAGCAACTGGAAAAATATCAGTGATAAATTTTTTGGTGGAACAATTGGCGCTGTAGCTGTGGCACCCAGTGATGAAAATATTGTGTACGTGGGTGAGGGGGAAAATACCCTGCGCGGCAATGTTAGTGAGGGCCTACAGGGGATGTGGCGCAGTGAAGATGGTGGCCGCACCTGGAAAAATATAGGGTTAAAAGATGGGCGTCACATTGTACGTATTCTTATTCACCCGCGCAATCCGGATATAGTGTGGGCGGCTGTAATGGGTCATTTGTTTGGTCCGAATGAAATGCGGGGCATTTATAAAACAATTGATGGTGGAAAATCATGGAAAAGGGTATTGTATGTAAATAATCAGACAGGCGCTTCAGACCTTGTTATGGAGGATGGAAATCCCGAAGTGTTGTATGCAGGCACCTGGAGGGCTTTGCGAACACCCTATAGTATGGAAAGTGGTGGTGAAGGCAGCGGGCTATGGAAAAGCACGAATGGTGGAGAGACATGGACCAATATTTCTGCAAAAAAAGGCTTGCCAAAAGGTGTTTGGGGCATTGTATCGGTGGCGGTGGCCCCATCCAATCCTGATAAGATCTATACATTGATTGAAAACCAGGATGGCGGAATGTTTATGTCAAACGACGCAGGTGAAACCTGGACGCTTACCAGCAGCGATAACAACATAAGGCAAAGAGCCTGGTATTATAATAAGGTGTTTGTAGACCCTAAAAATGATAACCTGGTATATGCACCCAATGTAAACATGATGCGAAGCAGGGATGGCGGCAAAACCTTTCAAGCCATCAATACGCCTCATAGTGATCACCATGATCTGTGGATAGATCCTGCCGATGGTAACAGGATGATCGTTGCTGATGACGGGGGTGCACAGGTAAGTTTTGATGCGGGGGCCAATTGGAGCACTTATATGAATCAACCCACGGCCCAGATATACCGGGTCACCACTGATAATTCCTATCCCTACAGGATCTTAGGTGCCCAACAGGATAACAGTACCATAAGGATTAAAAGCAGGTCTTCCGGTGAGGGGATCACACAAAATGATTGGGAATCAACTGCAGGGGCAGAAAGTGGATACGTGGTAGCAGATCCTTTGAATCCGGATATTGTATATGGGGGTAACTATGGTGGATACCTTTCCAGGCTTGATCATAAAACCGGTGAAAACAGGGCTGTATCACCATGGCCGGATAACCCTATGGGTGCTGGCGCTGATGTGCAGAAATATAGATTCCAGTGGAACTTTCCCATATTCTTTTCTCCTCATAATCCAAAACGCTTATACACCGCAGGTAATGTTTTATTTGTAACAGAGGATGAGGGTCAAACCTGGGCCCAGATCTCACCGGATCTTACTATCAATGATAAATCCAAACAGGGACCAAGTGGTGGACCGATCACAAAGGATAATACTTCAGTTGAATATTACAGTACCATTTTTACGGCTACCGAATCCCCACTTGAAAAAGACCTGTTGTGGACAGGAAGTGATGATGGCATCATATCTGTTAGTCGTGACGGCGGTAAGAACTGGTCTAATGTAACCCCAAAGGATAGTCCTAAATGGATGATGTGGAATTGTATTGAAGCAGATCCTTTCAAAAAGGGCACCGCCTATTTTGTAGGCACAAGGTATAAGCTGGATGATTTTACACCTTATATCTACAAAACGGAAGATTACGGCAAAACATGGAAACTGATCACCAATGGTATTCCTTCCATGCATTTTGCCCGTTGCCTGAGAGCAGATCCCAGGCGTGAAGGACTGTTGTATGCAGGTACAGAATATGGCATGTATATCTCTTTCGATGACGGAAGGAACTGGCAAAGCTTCCAGCAGAATTTGCCCATGGTTCCTATTACTGACCTAACCATCAAAGACAATGACCTGGTGGTAGCCACCCAGGGTCGTGCTTTTTGGATAATAGATGACCTTGGTGTGATTCAGCAGTTTGACAGATCCATACTCGGGCAAAAATTGCATGTTTTCCAGGTCAAGCCTACCATCCGCATACCGGGTAACCGTTTTTCACAATCATTTGGTACTCCGAAAAACGCAGGCACCAACCCTCCTTCGGGCGTAGTTTTTAAGTATTATGTAAAAGAGATCAATGATTCAACCAAAGCAGCAATAACCATTTTTGATAAGGAACACAAAGAGATCAAAACTTTTACTTCCGATGCTAAAGACGCAAGATCTAAGGTGGATGTGGCTACAGGTATGAATACTTTCTCGTGGAATTTATTATATCCGGGGTCAGAAAGAGTGGAGGGGATGGTACTCTGGAATGGTGTTCCTTCAGGTATTGTAGCTCCTCCCGGTTCTTATTATGCCCGGTTTAAAATAGGCATGGACTCAGTCGATGTTCCATTTTCAATTACTCCCGACCTTACCTATAAAACCACCCAGGAAGAATACGAGCAACAATTTGCTTTTCTGAAAACAGTGCAGGAGAAGTTTGATTCCACACAAAAGACCATTAAGGACATCAGGAATCTCCGGGCCCAGATCAATGCTTTCACCGCATTACAGGGAAAGGATATTCCAAAGGATGTTAAATCAATGGCAGATAGCATCAATAAGCAAATGTCCATGATCGAAGAGGCATTGTACCAGACAAAAGCAAAAAGTGAGCAGGATGTATTGAATTATCCCATCCGTTTGAATGATAAATTATCCGGATTGTTTGATGTGGCAAACAGTGGCAATTTTGCACCCAGCAAGCAATCAAGAGAAGTTTTCAAAGATATCAGTGCACAGGTCGATGAACAGCTTAATAAGTTCAGGACAATTAGGGAAAAGAACATCCCTGCATTGAATGAACTGATTCGTCAAAGATCATTACCTGTAATAGGTACTAAATAATTGGCATGATTATGAAAGCAGGAAGAAGATTCCTGCTTTCATGTTTTTTGTATGAAGCAACCCATGGTTTATTATATTTGTTTATACCCTTAACTATGAAGTGTTTAATAGTAGACGATAATAAGATGGCCCGGATGGCCCTGAAGCAATTGGTAACCCAGGTGCCTTCATTGGAACTGGTGGCTGAATGCAGTGATGCAATGGAAGCCAATGAAGAATTAAATGATACTTCCATAGACCTGCTGCTACTTGATATTGAAATGCCCGGGATGAGCGGACTGGAACTTATAAAAAAAATGGGCAATAAAAAACCGCTGATCATATTCACCACCGCCAAGGCGGATTATGCTGTTGAAGCATTTGAATTGAATGTTGTGGATTACCTGGTGAAGCCTATTGCAATGCCACGTTTTAAGCAGGCTATTGAAAAGGCTAATGAAGCACTGGAAAGCAATAAAGAAGAGGTGAAGGTTGAAGAACAGGGTTTTGTATTTGTAAAAGATAATGGCATCCTGAAAAGGATAAGTATCGACGATATTCTTTTTTTGGAAGCAATGGGTGATTATGTAAAAGTGCATACCGCACAAAAGTTCCATGTGGTGCATGCAACGCTGAAATCCATTGAAGAAAAACTTCCATCTTCAAAATTTATCAGGGTTCATCGCAGTTATATTGTTGCTATTAATAAAATTGACTATATACAGGAAGGAACCATCAGTATTGGGAAAACCAGTATACCGGTTGCAGATACCCATAAGGCAAATCTTAACAAAAGGTTGAATCTTCTTTAAATTTCACCGTATCTAACTTCCCCTTCATCGAAGTGTTTCATACTTTAAACTAAGTAATCCCAAATACAAAATTGGGACTGTTATTTTTGTTTTGCACTTATACAATCAAGATCCGGTTTATAAGTGCAGTTCTTTAGGCCTGTGTTTTACACATAGTAACAATACACCAAATAACTAAGCAACCAACAGGATATATCCTGTTTTTTTATGAAAAAATTTCTTGTATTCATATTATTCCTTTCTGTGCTCATCACCTCTGAGTATTATTTTTTCATAGAAATATTCTCTCAAAAAAGGTCAATTGTTCTATTGCCCAGCCTGCTATTGATGATCCTTTCCATCTATGGTATCTTCCGCTTTGCTAAAAAAACCATCCTAAGTTCCAAACACAGCACCCCGGCAAATTGATTTTCGTATTTTCGGTAGCAATACTATGCGTAAGCCGGAATTAAGATATCTCGTATTGTGGTTGTTTTTAGTGGGTGTAATAGTTATCGTTTTCCTACAGGTTATCTCGGGATACAATATAAACAGGTTGATCCAGGGTAATCAACGATTACTTGGTGAGATCAAAGTTCAGAATGATCTGCGCAAGCTGGAATCCAATTTACTAATGGTAGAAAGCGATATTCGGGGTGCCGTTATCACTTCCAACCGGTCTTTATTAAATAATACAGAAGGCAGGATAGATTTAATAAGATCTGAACTTGCAAAACTTCAGCATTTAAATAGTGGGCAGCTTCAGTCGTCAGAGATCAGCAACCTGCAGTTTTTGGTAAATGAAAAATTGAATTTCAGCAGTAAGATACTGGAGGCGTTTAATCACTTTAGCAAGGATTCGGCAGAATCAGTTATCAATTCCCATAGGGGGCAGATCCTCAGGGATAGTATTTCTCAGGTTATCACTGTATTGGATAATAACCGCCAGGCGCAATTGAATCAACTTACAGCTTCCAATGAATCCTCTGGTCGCAAGGCGCGTCTTTGGGGACTTGTGGTTACTGCCATAGCCCTCCTGGCCGTTATAATTGCCTTCTGGTACATTCTTAGCCAGGGCCGTCATCAGCAAAGGATCATAAGCTTGCTAAATGAATCGGATAAGCGTAACCGTGAGGTGGCACAGATGAAAGAACAATTCCTGGCCAATATGAGTCATGAAATTCGCACCCCCATGAATTCCATATTAGGATTCACCAACTTGCTGCGACGCACCCAGTTAAATGATCATCAAAAGGATTATGTAAGAAATATTCATTCGGCAGGAGAGAACTTGCTGGCGCTGGTAAATGATATCCTCGACCTTTCGAAAATTGAAGCGGGTATGATGCACCTGGAAGAAGTGCGTTTTAGCCTGAATAGTTTGATCAGCTCTGTGGGGGCCATGTTCATAGAGAAGATCAGGGAAAAGCGCCTGAGCCTCAACGTGCAGATTGATAAAGATGTTCCTGACGTTTTGCAGGGTGATGCGGTGCGGTTGACCCAGATCATCGTGAACCTTATAAGCAATGCAGTAAAGTTTACCAACAAAGGATCTATTACCATTGCTGTTCATGCAGTTGAAATGAACGAATCAGAGGTGCGTATCCGAATGATCATTTCAGATACAGGGATTGGTATTGCTCCCGAAAAACAGAAATATATATTTGAAAGGTTCCAGCAGGCCGATACGGAGATCACAAGAAGATTTGGGGGTACCGGCCTGGGGCTGGCCATCGTTAAACAACTTGTTGACCTCCAACAGGGCCATATCGATTTAAAAAGTGTTTTGAATAAAGGCACTGAATTTACAGTGGAACTGACGTATAAACTACCGGATGTTGACCAGATGTTTTCCGAAGCACTGGCGGCGGAAATGGAACCTGTAACCCTTCAACGTATCAAGGCTTTGATAGCTGAAGATAATCTCATGAACCAGCAGTTGATAGCGCATTTATTAAAAAGCTGGTCTATTGATTATACTATCGTTAACAATGGCGCCGAAGCCATAGAAGAACTGCAGGTTAATAATTACTCCATTGTATTGATGGACATCCAGATGCCGGAAATGGATGGTTATACAGCTACTGAAACGATAAGGAAAGATCTGCAGATCGATATTCCAATTATTGCCATGACCGCTCATGCGATGGCAGGTGAAAAGGAAAAATGCCTGGCCTTGGGAATGAATGATTATGTGTCAAAGCCCATAAAAGAAACGGTATTGTATAATATCATAGCCCGTCATGCGCAACATCATTCCGACCTGAATAATGACCATCATATCCAGATCAACCTGGAATACCTGCACCAATTATCAGGGAATGACTCTGATTTTGAAAGGCAGATATTAGAACAATTCCAAATGCAAATGCCCGAAGAATTGAATTTGTTAAAACATGCTATTCAGCATCGGGATTTTGATAAGATCAGGAGGGTAGCACATACCATGAAATCTACTGTTGGGTATGTGGGCTTATCCGATGAATTAACACCTGCATTATCTGAGATTGAAAATGTTGAACATCTTCATGATAATTCTGTGCTGGACGAGCATTATAATTTCATTTCTGTTAAATGTTTTGAAGCCCTGGAAGGTGTGAAAAGATTGCTTAAAACCAGTTAAGCTTTCACAATCTTTTATACAACTTCGGCTAATTAAGAACTACCTTACATTTATCGATTTTTTTGGGGCTTTCACCGAAACAAATATTGTACGGAATAGTGGCTATGTACCTTTATATCGCCTTCTGATAGATTAATAGATCGTAAGATTTCTACATAGAATTTAAGAACTTGGTTTCGTATGGTTAAGGGTGAAGCCCTGCTTTTCTAAGCGGGGCACTTTTTTTCCAAAAACGTTTTACAGAGCTTCCCTCCTAATTGCCATAACAATTGGGAAGCAATGTCCTAATCAACAGCGTCCTGTTTCTACAGGAGGCTCTTTTTTTTAAAAAAACTTCCTCTTGAAATTGTTTATCAGTTCTCAGACTGTCATATTCACTAGCATTTAAAATACCCAGGAAACTTTTGATACAAATGATGTAACATTTAAAAGTGCTATAGTCGAGATAATAAAATTATTGCACTTTAGATTCCTTTACCTCGCAGGCCCGAAAGCAAAACTGAAATGTTCAAGATGAAATACCTACTCTTTATAGTTGTTCATGTATTTGAAATCAATTTATTTGGGCAAAATTTAGAAAAGCAAAAAGTTGTTATTGACTTACAAATCAAGCATATCTCAAATTGAGAAAAATTAAAAGCATCAAACGTTTCAATATCTGGACTTGATAATACTTTTCCCAACATACATTATCAGTAAGTTGAATCCTCAGAAGGATATGAACTAATTAATAGAAAGTTTGCTAATTAAAAGGATACTATCCAACAATGCTTCTATTGTAAAAATGGGAGTTTGATTTATGCTAATGAGAAAATTACTACCTACCTCATCGACATGGGCAAAATTGATTCTGTAAT
The DNA here is from genome assembly GCF_059568575.1 of Flavisolibacter ginsengiterrae DSM 18136. Taxonomy (NCBI): domain Bacteria; kingdom Pseudomonadati; phylum Bacteroidota; class Chitinophagia; order Chitinophagales; family Chitinophagaceae; genus Flavisolibacter; species Flavisolibacter ginsengiterrae. The sequence continues at coordinate 5,167 of NZ_JCANTR010000021.1, read as the reverse complement.
ATGGGTTGGAAATTTTTATTTCTCCAAGGGCAAACTGATAGCTAATGTTACTCTTGGCCATGGAATATCTGAAATTGATTCCTGGAATCCAAAAGTAGGTATGCTTAAAGCTTTTAATGAATCAAAAAAAATTATTCAGAAACATCATGAAATGAAATGGTAATTCAACATATGCAAATAGCATTTAGCTTCTTTCTTTCAAATCAACCCAAAATTTTATTCCTCATGCTTCTTATAAATATCCGGTCTTCTTTCCCTGGTTCTTTCTATGGCCATTTCATGGCGCCACTCATCAATTTTTTTAGGATCGCCGCTCAGCAATACGTCCGGCACTTTCCATCCATTGAATTCAGATGGTCGCGTATATACGGGGGGGGCCAATAAATTATCCTGGAAAGAATCTGTTAGGGCAGATGTTTCATCATTCAGCACACCAGGGAGTAGCCTGCCGATAGCATCAACAAGTACGGCCGCCGCCAGCTCACCTCCGCTCAATACATAATCTCCAATGGAAATCTCTTTGGTTATATAGTGTTCCCTGATACGTTCATCAATTCCTTTATAATGCCCGCAGATCAGTAAAATATTTTCCTTCAGTGAAAATTGATTGGCCAATTGCTGGTTCAAAGTGGCTCCATCAGGTGTCAGGTAGATGATCTCATCATATTTTCTTTCCTTTTGAAGAGATTCAATGGCATTGACCAGGGGTTCACACATCATCACCATGCCTGCGCCCCCGCCATACTGGTAATCATCCACCTGTCCATATTCATTCACCGCCCATTGCCTGAGGTTGTGGGTTCTTACAGTCAGCAAACCTTTATCCTGCGCTCTTTTCATGATGGAATGGGAGAGGGGGCTGTTTAGCAGCTCGGGCAACACACTAATGATATCAACATGCATCAGGCAAAGATAGGCCAGGCAAAAAAAAGTGCCCTATCCTTTAATCCTGACTTGCTGGATGGATAGAGCACAATTGAAACGAAAACCAACGATACACTCTTTACTGATTACGGCGCATATAGCGTTCCATGCTTTTTACTTTTACGGCTATAAGCAGACCTATGATAAGCAGGACTACAACAGCTAAATAACCAATAAAGAATCCATAGTTGGTGATAGACAATGGTGTATATACAGGGCGTAATTTGCCCGGTTTAGTAAACGGTGCTTTCTCTGGGCCTGCACTGGCCTCTGTTTTAATAAATTCTACAATGCTCCTGATATTATCAGGGGTAAGGTCCGGATGATCCGGCATTGGGATTTTGTTGAACTTGTCAAATAGCGCAACTGCATCCTTATCACCTTTTTTAATCACTGTTTGAGAGGAGTGTACAAAATTGATGATCCAGTCAATGGAACGTCTTTGATCCACTCCTGCCAGTGCAGGCCCGGTAACTATTTTGTTTACATTATGACAAGCTGCACAACGGGAACTGAATATAGCCTTGCCTTCCTCTACCGGAGGCGCAGCCATGACGTATGAACTTATAAAGAATATCAGAGCTAATTGAGTGATCTTCCTTTTCATTAGTAATGCGTTGTTTTCTTTTCGTTACAAAGCTGAAAGAATAAATTTTTCAAAATGATTACTTCAAACAGACGAACAGATGATTTTGGTCAGGTTTAACGGGAGTATTCTTTTTCTAATCTTTTGATGTCTCTTAATAGATTATTTACCTCCGCATCATCAGTACCGTTATAAAAGCCCCTGATGCGTTTTGCTTTGTCCACTAAAACCAATAATTCACTGTGGATGAAATCATTGGGTCCTCCATCTCCGTCAGTGGCTACCACAAGAAAACTTTTTCTAGCCAGCTTGTATATCTCTTTTTTTTCTCCTGTAATCAGTTGCCAGTTATTCTGGATATCCATTTTTGTGGCATAAGACTTTAGCTGCCCAACAGAATCTCTTTCCGGATCAACCGTAAAGGAATTGACCAGGATAGATGGATCATTGGCATATAATTGCTGCACTTTTTTCAGATTGCGAATCATTTTGGGACAAATGCTTGGGCAATGGGTAAAAAAGAAATTATTGACCGTGATCTTTCCCTGCCATTCCGCCTGGGAAGAAGTCTTTCCATATTGATTCACCAACTGGTAATTAGCTATGGTATGATCATTTCCGCCCAATACGGGTAACCTGGTATAGGTATGTTCATACCACTTCACAATCCCGAATACACCCATGGGCAGCAGCACCACTATGGCCAGGAACATCCAGATGCTAAAATGTTTTTTCATTTCTGAATGGTTACCGCACTTGCCGTTTTATCCCCTAAAGCCGGTGTTTTCAAACCATCAGTTTTTAAGGTAGTTGAAACCGGCACGGGGTTGTCAGGCGTGAATCGGGGAGCTCCCGGACCCGGATTCTTTGTAGCATCCAAGAAGGCAGGTACGTAGGCTATCACCAATACTATCGCCATCGTCACCAGCCAAGGCTTAAATGAATCAAATAATGGTATGCGCCTTTCATTGTGCAGGTTTTCACTCACTGGGAACTCCAACATGGCTGCTTCTGTCTGTTTCTTTAACATGGTACCAAAGAATACTACCAGGAACAGCATGCCCGCAATGAACATAATGATGCCTCCTAATAAGGCAAGCGTTGTAGTAGGCACCCACTCCGGTGTAAACAATTCATTTTTTGGGTTCAGGTAGGTCATTCCCAAATTGGTCCTGCGCGGCTCACCCAGAAGACCTCCCCAGGATAGGCCTGTGGAGAAGATCAGGATGCCGATCACCCAGAGGTAAGGTATGATCACGGCCACTTTTGGCATGAACACTTTTTTACCTGAGTTCTTTGAATAGATATAAAGGCTCATTCCAATAATGGCAAGAAATACAGGGCCTGCTACAGTCATGTGGAAGTGACCTGGTAACCATGCAGTGTTATGTACCACGGCATTCAGTTCACTGGAAGAATTGACTATACCCGTGAGCCCACCAAATATGAACAGGAATAATCCAGAGATCATATAGGCAAACAGGTAACGGTTTTGATCGAGGTAAGGTAGTTTGCCAAAAAAACCTAACAGACCTTTAGCACCTCTTTTCCTGCCTGCATACTCCAGTGAAGCCGCAAGGGTAAATGCAGTGATAAAACTTGGAATGGCAACTCCAAAGGTCAGTAAGCTTTGAAAGATCTTTACGCCTTTGGTGATGGAAGGATCTGAAAACTGGTGGTGCACACCTACCGGCACTGAAAATAACAGGAAGCCAAATAAAGCGATGCGGCCTGCAAGATCAGAGAACAATTTACCGCCTGCCAGTTTGGGCAGGAAATTATAAAACATGATGTATGCCGGCAACAGCCAGAAATACACCAGGGCATGTCCGAAGAACCAAAACAAGGTACGGGCAAGTGTAACGTTCACAGTTTGTTTCCATCCCATGGCCCAGGGAAGCAATAACACTAATACTTCATAGGCGGCTGCAAGTGTACACACAAACCAGATGATGAAGTTTACCAGAGTACCCAAAACAGCCAGTGGGGTTTTGGTATCCGGGTTTTCCTTTCTCCATTGCCTGTACAGGCGTGACCAGTCAAACAGTGGAATCCATGATCCTACTATGAGTAAAGCAGTGCCTAAATAAAAGAAGGGATGTGCTTTTAGCGGAGGATAGAAAGTGTATAATACCGAAGCCTTGCCGGCCAGCATAGCCCAGGCAGCCATCAGTGTTCCGATGGTCATCAGCCAGAAGCTAAGCCAGGACAGCTTTTTATTAGGCTCCTTCTTTAGAAAGAAAGCAATCGTAGCATGCCCGAAAGCTACAGCAAAGAATGTGGTCAATACAATGGCATTGATAACGCCATGTAATGTTAAGCCCTGGTAATAATCCAGTTTGGCAAAAGAAGGTTGATGCAAAACCCCTGCACGGTAAATGACCTGCATGAGTCCATGGTAAATGCCTATCGATAAGAGTGCCAGGGGAATGCCTAGTTCCCAGTATATTACTCTTCTTAATGATTTTGAAAGTTGCATATTGATCGCGCTTTTCGTTTGAATAAAAAAGTGGAAATTATTTGGCAGGGTAGTTTACAATTATTTCAGCCTGCATGTTTTGGTGGCCAACACCACAGTATTCATGACAGGTGATCTTGTAAACGCCTGGCTTGTCAAACTTTACAGTTTGTTTATTGATGTTGCCATACACAGCCATCATGTTAACGTTCTTCTCGGCTATGTTAAATCCATGTACTACATCCTTGGATGTCAGGAAGAAGTCAACTTCGCTGCCTACAGGAATATAAATCTGTGATGGTTGAAACTGCCACATCTGTGCAACCGCAAAGACCTGGTAGGTATTTTCATCCAGCTTGGTAACCTTAGCCTCAGTATAAGTCTTATCAAAAGGCAGGCATTCAGGCAGGTCATTATACTTGCTTCTGCCATATAGCATAGAAAATATAAACAGGGACAATATAGCCCCGGTAATAAGGAGGATCCTTTTTTCAAATTTGTCCAATACCATGGTTTGAATGTTTAGACTCTTCCGAGCATGATGAAATAGATACCATACCAGATAAAGGCTCCGAGCAGTACTAATAAAATGAAGAATGCAATGGCGCCCTTTGGCTTGAAGTTTTTGTCAAACTCCTCTTCCTGGGAAGTTTGTGGCGCATTGGGTTGCACCATTTCGGTGGTTTGCATATCGATGATTTTTGTTTGAAGCAAAAGTATTTTTATGGGATACCCATGTAGATGATAAGAGATTTGAGGGAACATGATTTTAATCAGGTTTTCTTCCCCGGCAGTTTTCATTTCCCCTGTTATGGCCAGGCTCTTTTTGATGGCCCGGTTGGTCAATGACGTTCCTACATTCCTTACCAATGGAATCGGGCTATCTCCAGTTTTTCTTTTTAGCATCGACCTATCAATAACCTATCTGGATACTACCTACTCCCGGTCTGGAGTATAGCTGCCCCCTATCTACTCCCTACCTACGGTATAGATACTGCGTGATCATCACGCAGTATCTATACCGTAGCTATACTGCAGGTAGGGCGTTGGTATACTGTAGATAGGAAGAAGGGTGGGAATATCGAACAGTTGAACAGGGAATGTCGAATGTTGAAGTGGAGTTAGATTGGAGAGGCATTGTTTATAGCTGTCCTGGCATAGGTTGAAAGAGGAATAATGATCAATGAGCAATGCTCAAT
>NZ_JCANTR010000020.1:0-79801 GCF_059568575.1 Flavisolibacter ginsengiterrae DSM 18136 | reverse complement strand
CAGGAACCGTGGATGGTGACATCAACTTTTATAAGGATGTGGAATGGGGATTTTTGGTAAGAATGCTTCCAGGCGTAAGCAGTAAGCGCTTCTGGAATGATCCTGCCTTTGAAGGAAGCCGCAGAAGCGCAGAAAGGTTTGGTACAGGCAATATCATCTCTTCGATCATCTACCGCTTTGTACCGGTTAAAAGAAGGTACAGGCAGTTGTTTAAACAGGTAAGGACCATAGCCATTGTTTGTTTAAAGCAGGGAATGGATAAACCAGGGGTATTCACAGCCCTGCATACCTTCCTTACTGAACAAAAAGCGTACTTCCTTAACCAATGAGCAGTTTACGCTTCTACTCTCTTCCTTTGAACAGGAGCTGGCAGCAAGGCTGAAAGAGCCAAAGCCCCAAAAGGAAAAGAAGATGAAGAACAAGCTGGAGATAACTGTGAAAGCACCCCTTAGTGCAGAAGACACCGAGTACTTACAATTGTACATGGATGATTATGACTGGACCATCAGGTTTGAGGGAGACTTTCCACCGGAATACCAAATACCATTTTTTCTCCTTAAACATGCTGTTTAAGGAAGTTTGTAGTTTGTAGTGTGTAGTTTGTAGTTTCTTAGGACAAACGGAAATATTATTGGCAATTATTCTGAAGATCAAACAATTGACATGGGTTGCAGCGTGTTATTGGTTGCAAACCTTACATTCAAAACAAAACGGTCAGGGTTGTAGATTCATCCTTGTCAACATTTCAACTTGTTAACCTGTTAACGCTTTCTCTCATCAACCTTTCAACTTGTTAACTTGTCAACTATTATTCTTCCTTTTCAAATCCCAATTCCATAACTATTGATCATACTCAATTCCAGGCAGTTACTGATGAGAATGTGAATAAGTGATTTTACTGATTTGCTCATTTTTTAGCGATTAATTTGCCCCGGTTCATCGATAAGGGCTTGCGTTTTTAGCAGTTAATATCTAAGTTTGTTTTGATAGCTATTAACAGTCCCTTGTAAAACCCTGTAAATAAATTGAAGTCCAATAATCCTAAATATCTTACTAAAATGAATATTTGCCTACGTAACTTATTTGTCTATTTCGAATCGGTACTGCATCCTGCCGGTGGTGTATCTGACAGGCAAGCGGAAAAGAAAAAAAGAAGAACCTCAACAGCTAATGTTTCAAACTATATTACTCAACCTTCTCCCGATGGCTTTAATATGCGTGCAGTAGCTAAAAAACAGGATAAGGTGCGACGTAATCCTGCTCCTTAAGGTATTACAAATGAACTTTTTTTATAGTAAACTGTATCTTTAGGATACAGTTTTTTTATGGGCATACTCAAACAAATGGCCGAATACCTTTACATCCGCAAACCAGATCCAAACCGGCCAAAATCAGATTTTGTCAAGTACATGCATGGCATTAACCGCCTGAGCCTGTTTTTATTCATCATGGCCCTGATTATTTTGATGATAAAGCTATTGGTTAAACACTAGCCTGTACAAAATCTACAATTTCCTGTGCTGCTCTTTGCGAAGCATCACCTCCCTGCATTAATAATTGTTTAAGCTCCTGGTAATCTTTTTTCAACTGGTTGATGCGATCCTGGTTGTGTAAAATAGCATCCAGTTCTGCGCTCAGATTTTCTACGGTTAGTTCATTCTGAATAAGTTCAGTTACGACCTTCCTGTCCATGATCAGGTTCACCAGGGAAATGTATTTGATCTTTAATAACCTGCGTGCAATCTGGTAGGAGATGGGAGAGCCTTTATAGCATACCACTTGTGGAACTCCAAATAAAGCTGTCTCAAGCGTCGCTGTTCCGGAAGTGACCAATGCTGCTTTTGCATTACTCAATAAGGTATAGGTTTGGCCTGGAAAAGCCACTTCAACATTGGGGTAACTGGCAATAAGGTCTTTGTACAATTCAAAGGGTTGCCCGGGTGCCTGGGCAATAATGAACCGGTAGCCCTGGAATTGTTGTGTTACAGCAAGCATAACCGGTAGCTTGACCAATATTTCCTGCTTACGGCTGCCCGGCAATAATATGATCCGTTCCCGGTTATCTTTTGTGATCTCTTTAGTAGCCGGATCTTCTGGTGTGGACTGGCTTTGTGTGATGAATGTATGATTTGATTTATCAAACCTGTCGATCAGGTAGGCTAGCGGGTGACCAACATATTCCACCTTGTAATTCCACCGGGCAAAGAATTCTTTCTCAAAAGGGAGGATGACCAGCATTTTATCCACTACCTTTTTGATCATTTTGGTACGACTTTCCTTCCATGCCCATACCTGTGGAGAGATATAATAAATGACCTTAAAACCATTTTCCTTTGCCCATTTTGCCATGCGCAGGTTGAAGCCAGGATAATCTATCAGCACCACTACATCTGGTTTGAAAGCCAATATGTCCTGTTTGCAGAATTTAAGATTCTGTAAAATGGTAGGTAAGTTTTTAATGACTTCTATAAATCCCATGAAGGCTAGGTCGCGGTAATGCTTGACCAGCCGCGCGCCAGCAGCTTCCATCAGATCGCCACCCCAACAACGGATGTTGGATTCACCATCCAGCTTCAAGATCTCTTTAATGAGATTGCTGCCATGCAGATCTCCCGAAGCTTCTCCTGCTATTATATAATACTTCATAAGACACCGTAAGACTTAGGAACTAAAGGATTGCTATATACTGAAGACCGGGCCAAGGTGATCTCATGCTTAATTGAAAAGCTTTACGAGAAGAACACCTATGCCATAGATCAGCGTAACACCAAAAATTCCTTTGGCTGTCTGATCCCTGGAAGTATTGATGTAATAGGTGAAGAGTGCGATATTTCCTACCAGGCACCAGACACCAAAAAAGGTGATCAGCCGGTTTTCCCTGAAAAACACTCTTATAAATTCAGGGAAAGTGTACCCGGAGAAGCGGGCCAGGTAAATAATAATAAATACGATCACAGGGGTAACAAGACCCAAAATGAGTCCCATTTGCAGGTTATCCTTCTTTAGAAAGAATGTTCCAGTTTTTTTCAAGGTGTTCTTTTTGTTTGTAGTGGGTTAAGTCAAATTGCACGGGTACAATACTAATATAATTATTGGCTAATGCCCATACATCCGTATCGGTGCCTTCATCAAAATTAACAAACTCACCAGTAAGCCAGTAATATTTACGTCCATGAGGATCATTCCGCTCAATAAAATCTTCTTCATATTTGGCATAGGCCTGCCTGCATACTTTCACACCTTTGATATCATTCACGGCTGCAATGGGTATATTGACATTCAATACACAGTGTTTGTTGGGCGCTGACTGGAGCATCTGTTCAACGATCATCCTGGCATATTTACGGGACGCTGTGAAATCAGCTTCCAGGCTGTAGTCGAGTAATGAAAATCCTATTGATGGAATGCTTTCAATGGCAGCTTCCACTGCTGCTGACATGGTGCCAGAATAAATCACATTGATGCTGTGGTTCGCTCCGTGGTTAATACCACTGAGACAAATATCCGGCTTATGGTGCAGCACTTTATCAACGGCCAGCTTAACACAATCTACAGGAGTTCCTGAGCACTGGTAAGCTTCAATATCTTCAAACAGGTTTACTTTATGTAATCTCAACGGAACGCCAATTGTAATGGCGTGTCCCATGCCTGACTGGGGTTTATCAGGGGCAACCACTACCACTTTTCCCAAATCTTTTACGGCTTCTATAAGGTTTTTTATTCCGGGTGCTGTAATTCCATCATCGTTTGTAATCAGGATAACGGGCTTCTTCTTTTCCATTCCACAGATTTTGTTAGTTCACAAATTTGATCACTTTTTATGGATAACCAAAATTTGCACCATCCAGTGAAGTGTATATTAACAATGTTAGGTTTTGTCACAGAGGTTCATCTGATCTCCAGGAATATCCGGTATTGGAAAAAAGATTGACGATTGTTTATGGGAATCTAAATAAATTAGTATTTTGCGGCTAAATAAATTAGTGTTATGTCAATAGCTAACAAAAATCTAAAGTACCTACGAAAGCTACGTGGTTGGACACAGGAAGAATTTGCACAAAAACTGCGCATCAAAAGATCATTGCTGGGAGCATACGAAGAAGAAAGGGCTGAACCACGCATTGAGATACTTGAAGTGGTTGCGGATATGTTCAAGCTTACTTTAGATGATCTTCTGCGTAAAGATGTTAGCGACACCAAGACTAATTATTTAGCCAGGCGCCGGGCACAAAAAATGTCCAATGGCCGTACTGATATTCCTTTTGTCCCGGTAAAAGCTGCAGCAGGCTACCTGAATGGTTATGCCGATCCGGAATTTGTAGACGAATTGAACACTTTCACCTTACCTATGTTGGCTGGTGGTGATTACCGCGCCTTTGAGATCGTAGGAGATTCAATGATGCCTACACCCAGTGGATCTGTAATAGTAGGAGAAAGGGTGCAAAGCCTGGATGAAGTAAAAACCAACCAGACCTATATTGTAGTTTCTAAATCAGAGGGCATTGTGTATAAGCGCATGATGAAAAACAACCGCCAGAAGAACAAGTATACATTGGTAAGCGATAACCCTACCTATCAGCCTTATGTCATCAATGCAGATGATATCCTGGAGGTTTGGCAGGCCCAAATGATCATAGCCAAGGCCAACACGCAGCAGCGCTGGGATGTAGGTCAACTGGCAAGCCTTGTCAACAACCTGCAGCAACAGGTAACTGTTTTGAAAAAGCGCATGAATTAATTTGCCTTTTTAATTATAGAATATCTCTATTATATTTACGCTCAGCGAAAACTAGTTGCATGCTGAGAATGATGCTGTTATGTGTACCCTTGTGTTTTAGTAGTGTACTATTCGGACAAAAGACGCTTACTTCAGTTAAGACTATACAGGCTCCGCACATTGACGGGGTGTTAGATGATGCGTGCTGGAAACAGGCACCAGTGGCTTCCAATTTCATACAGAATTTTCCTTCATATGGCTCTCCTGCTCTGGTCAGGTCGGAGGTAAGGATATTATATGATAATGCTGCCGTTTACATAGGAGCACATTTATATGATGACCCATCACTTATCCGGAAACAATTGACTTCGCGTGATGGAGAACAAAGACAGGATGTAGATTATTTCTCTGTTTTTTTTGACACGTACAATGATCATCAGAATGGTTTCCAGTTTTTGGTAACTCCTAATAATGTTCAGAGTGATGCCAAGCTGAATGCTAATGCCACTGCAAGCTTTGGCGATTTTGGTGACAAAAGCTGGGATGCGGTATGGCAGAGCAAAACGAGGCTGGCAAATGATGGATGGTATGTTGAAATGCGTATTCCCTACATCTCCCTGAGGTTTGCAAAGAAAGATCTTCAAACCTGGGGCATGCAATTCCTGCGGTTTACACGGCGTAATAATGAAAGCTCTTACTGGAATGCGGTTGATCCCAATCTTAGTGGCTTTATTGATCAATTTGGCCAATTGAAAGATCTTGAAAATATCAGGCCTCCACTCAGGTTAAGTTTCTCTCCCTATGTATCTGGTGGTGTGCGAGTGAACCCTGAGGGGAGTAAAAAAGAAAAAGAATGGCTGCGCAACGGTGGCATGGATGTGAAATATGGAATCAATGAAAGCTTTACCCTCGATGCTACACTGATTCCTGATTTTGGACAAGTGGTATCTGACAATGTGGTAAATAATCTTTCGCCCTTCGAGGTGCAATTCCAGGAGAACAGGCCTTTCTTTACTGAGGGTACAGAGCTGTTTAATAAGTCGGGGTTGTTTTATTCCCGACGCATTGGAGCCACGCCTACGGGTTATTATGGGGTAGAATCTCTTGTAGACAATAGCGTGGATTACGAAGTGATCCGAAATCCTACACTTACTCAATTATATAACGGTATTAAATTCTCAGGTAGAAATAAAAAGAAATTAGGGATTGGGATATTTAATGCTGTCACGGCTCCCATGAAGGCTGAGCTAAGGAATATTGCTTCCAAGGCTGATACCATTATTGAAACAGAACCTTTAAGTAATTATAATATCATTGTATTGGACCAGGCATTAAAGGGTCGTTCTTCCATTACATTCACCAATACGAATGTGATGCGAAACGGACCGGGAAGAGATGCCAATGTGAGTGCACTGGACTGGTCTTTATTTACCAGGGATAACCAGTTTCGTTTACAGGGAACTGCACGCTATAGTAAAATATTCGGGTACACTCTGTATCCTTCGGGAAATATCAACCTGGTGTATGATACTATAACCCGAGTGGGAAGAGTGTATGTAAAACCTTATGATGGTTATAATACAAGCCTGAGATTGAGTAAGGCCAATGGACAATTGCGCTATTATGCGGGTGCCAATATTACTTCTCATACCTACGACCCCAATGACCTGGGTTACCTGCAAACACCCAACCTGGTAAGTTATACGGGTGGTATAAATTATAACCAATTCAAACCAACGGCAAGATTTATCACCTACCGGTATAGTTTTGATGTGTCAACAAAGTACCTGTATAAGCCATACCGGTATAATGAGATATTATTGAGCGCCTCAGGTTTCTGGATATTTAAAAATTTCTGGGATGTTACTTTAACGGCAAGTTCCTATCCCACCAGCCAGGATGATTACTTTGAACTGCGCACGCCCGGTAGGGTTTTAAAAAAACCTGCTGAAGCTACTTTCGAGCTAGAAGGCAGTACGGACAGCCGTAAGCGACTGTTTGTAAACTATGCAGTAGCCTATGCTCCAAGGGCCAAAGCAGATAATAACTATAACCGCACTGAGTTTGGTGTAAGGTACCGGTTTAGTGATAAGCTAACATTAAGTACAGAGGTTTTCAGGCAGTTTGAGAACAACCAGATTGGATATGCCTTCAGGAGGGAATCCAACAAAGAACCAATAGTTGGTTACCGTGATTTTACAGAGATCCAATCCATTGTTTCGGGAACCTACAATTTCAATTCGAGACTGAATGTGGTTGTAAGAGGCCGTCACTACTGGAACAAAGTAAAGTATAACAGCTTTTATAATATCGATATGAATGGTAATGCCATTCCGAGAAGCTTTATACCTGGTTCGGATGATAACTACAACGCATTTAATGTTGATGCCTTCATTACCTGGGATTTCCGGTTAGGCAGCAGGGTGATATTGGGATGGAAAAACTGGTTGGGTGATGAATACGGGGTAAATGGAATGGTTAACCGCGATTACTGGAAAAACCTGGGCCGGACATTAAATATTTCACATGGCAATGAACTTACTTTAAGGGTCATCTATTTTCTTGATTATAACCAGTTGAAAAAGGCCAACTAATCCAGCTCATAAATATCTTTTGCCTGTCGGAAAGTATTGCAGTGTGCTTCAATAATGGTTTTAATATGCGGCGAATAGCCTCCCCCCATGGCTACAACACAAGGGATATTTCTTTGCTTCAGGAAATTGAAAACATATGCATCTCTTTGCTTGCATCCTTCCAGTGATATTTTCAATTTGCCAAACTTATCTGTTTCAAGGACATCTACCCCTGAAAGGTAAAAGGCAAAAGAAGCATCAAATTGCTGCAATATGTGTCTTAACGAATGATCAAGTATATCAAGGTATTCAGCGTCGGTAATACCGTCTGACAGCTCTATGTCGAGGTCACTTTTTTCTTTATGAAATGGGTAATTATTTTTTCCATGCATGCTAAATGTAAATACCCTTGGTTCATCCTGGAAAATGCTTGCTGTACCATTGCCCTGGTGAACATCAAGGTCTATGACCAGTATCTTTCCAACCAGTTTATGATGCAATAGATAATTAGCAGCCACGGCAAAATCGTTTAGCAGGCAAAATCCTTCGCCCCTGTCTTTAAATGCATGATGCGTGCCGCCGGCAATATTCATAGCGATGCCGTTTTCAAAAGCATGTAGGCAGCAATCAATAGTGCCCTGTGTAATTACTAATTCCCTGTATGTTAGTGCCGGTGACTGTGGAAAGCCGATGCGTCTTTGCTCCCGGGCAGAAAGCGATTGTGCTTTTAATTTTTGAAGGTATGCAGGGTCATGCGCCAGCAGGATGTTTTTATCGTTGCAGGGTAAAGGCTGAAAAAGATTTTCTGCCCTGATAGTTCCCTCATACATTAATTGACCAGGAATCAGGTCGTATTTAGACATTGGAAACCGGTGACCTTCAGGAAGGGGATGGGCATATACCTGGTCAAAGGCAATATGCAGTTTCTTTTGCCTGTTCATTGCATTTGAACAAGGCTGTTTTCAACGATAGCAAATACGTTTTCTTTAGGCTCAGGTTCAATTAAAGCGGTACCTGTGAATTTACTAAACGCAGGGAGTATGCAATGGTTAGACCCGAAATAGAAGCAGGGAAGTCTCAGTGCCTGCTTACCTAATCCCTGTAAATAAATCCCCGGGTGGATATGACCACAAAAAGTGTATAGTTCATTATGATCTTCACAACGTTCATGCGTAAACAAAAATGGCGGCAGCATGAATTCGGATTCTATTACATCTATCCTTGCTTCACGATACCAGGATTCTTTTAAAATATCATGATTGCCACGAACGAGGATGATTTTGAGAAATGAAAAATCCTCACGCCATTTTTTGAACCAGTCTAATTCGATATTGGCATGACTATGGAAAAAATCACCAACTACAAGGAGACATTCCGGTTTAAAATAATGAAGCAGGTTGACCAGTCTTTGAAGGTCTTCCTTATAAACGTTTTGAGGCACCGGAATCCCCGATTTCCTGAAATGACCAGTTTTGCCAAAATGAAGGTCAGATACGATCAGCGTTTTTTGCTCTTCCCAAAATATGGACCGCTGTGCGGATAACCACAGGTTCTGTTCACGGAGCTTATGAAGGATAGGAGCTTGCATAGAAAAATAAGACGCTGGAATAAGCTGCAAAAGTAAGTGCATGGCCGGGGCCGGGAAGTTATATTTTGTTAATAGTTGGTTGTTGCTTTAAGAGGTTCTGTTACATCTATAGCCACCGGGAAGTATTTTTTTTACAAAGAATTTAATTGGTTCTGCATTCTCTTTACCCTGTCAGCCAGCTTTTCGGAAGTAAGGTTCTCGCGCATGCTATCCACCTTGATAGGAAAGCAAAAAGGAGTGAGTCTCTGGGGGTAGGTAATGATGATCCGGGAATGCTGGATGCGTTCCAACATTTCCCTTAAGCGTACCTCTTCCATCTGTTGATCAAAGACCTCCTGGAATGCCTGCCGGATCAGGACATTATTAGGATCATATTCATTAAATACATTAAAAAGCAGCCCTGCGGAAGCCTGGAGGTGTCTTGCTTTTTTATGTTCACCCGGGTATCCCTGGAATATCAGTCCACCGATAACAGCAATGTCACGGAATTTTCTTTTGGCCATTTCAGTGGCATTTACGCTACGCTGGATATCTTCCAGTAAATTATCCAATGAGAACAGTTCATAGGCATTACTGTCATCGACAGGTATGGGCTGGTCACTCAATAGTTCAAACCCATAATCGTTCATGGCTATTGAAAATGTGATAGGAGTGATCTTGCTGATACGATATGCCAGCACCGCTGCCATCGCTTCATGAACCAGCCGTCCTTCAAAAGGATAGACAAATAAGTGAAACCCATCCCTTGTTTCTATCTGTTCAATAAGCAATTCAGCGGCTTTGGGTACCTGGGATAATTTTGCCTGTAACTGTAGCAAAGGTTTTAAGGAGGTGATCTCGATGGCAAAATCTTTTTTATTGTTCGCAGCGAGCAAACTATTGCCTGCAATATCAAATTGTTCTCTCAACACTTTTCCAAGGCTTGCAGAAAGGGGTAATCGGCCACCCATCCAGCTTGGTACTATTGATTTCTTCACATTAGACTTTCTGACTAACACGGTCATGTCCTTGATCATCACCAGTTCCAATTGTTTTCCCGCCAATGTAAAACTGTCACCAGGCTCCAGTCTTGAAATAAATGATTCCTCAATGATACCAATATAGCCACCTGCAAGGAACTTCACTTTCAGCATGGCATCGCTCACGATGGTTCCAATATGTAAACGATGACGCATGGCTATACGCCTGCCAGTGATCTTGTATACACCATCAATCACTTCCACTTTTTTGTATTCATCATATTGTTGCAAAGCGTTGCCGCCAACCGTGATAAAGTATAGCATCTCCTGCCATTCGTCTTCTGTTATTTCACTGAAACAATGAGTGGCTTTTACTTCCTTCCATATGATATCCGGAATGAATCCATCTGATACGGCCAGTGTACACAGGTATTGCACCAGCACATCATAACATAACAGGAAAGGCTCGCGACTTTCAATAAATTGTTCTTCTACAGCCGATTTAAGCGCCGCTGCTTCAATGAGCTCCAGGGAATGGGTAGGCAGGAAATAGATCTTACTAACAGCATCAGGGCTATGGCCACTTCGTCCTGCACGTTGCAGAAAGCGGGCAACTCCTTTTGGCGAACCTACCTGTATCACAGTTTCTACCGGGCGGAAGTCTACCCCAAGGTCAAGGCTGGCTGTGCAAACAACCGCTTTGAGTTTTCCTTCATGCAAGGCTTCCTCCACCCAGGTGCGCAATTCCATTTCAATACTACCATGATGAAGCGCTATGGTGCCAGCCAGTTCAGGTGCAATATGTAATAAGGTCTGGTACCACATTTCACTCATGCCCCTGGTATTGATAAAAATGAGTGTGGTCTTGCTTTGATTTAAAATAGGCAAAACCTTGTCTGCGAGTTTTATACCCAGATGACCAGCCCATGGATATTTTTCAATTTCATCGGGCAGGATGGATTCAATCTCTATCTTCTTATTGAGCTTTGCCCTTACGATCACGCCTTCTTTGCCAGGTTTACCTGTAATACTTAGTGGATGCAACAATACATCCATGGCCTGTGCCAGGTTGCCAATAGTTGCTGATATGCCCCAAATAGAAGTTGGTTCCTGTTCCTTTGATTTTTTATCAATGCATCCTATGATCCTGCTCAAAGCCAATTCAACCTGGACGCCGCGTTTGCTGCCAATCAATTCATGCCATTCATCTACGGCAAACAGTTTCAATGTTTGAAAAACTTCGGGGTAGTTTTTTTGGGCCAACAAAAGATGAAGGCTTTCAGGTGTGATGATCAGGACTTCAGGCATCATCCTTTTTTGTTTCTGGCGCTCCGACAATGAAGTGTCCCCATTGCGGATACCTACTTTCCATTGCATGCCCAGGTCCGCGATCACTTCTTCCATAGCCCTTCCGATATCCTTAGCTAATGCCCTTAAAGGCGTAACCCAAATGAGTTGTAACCCGTTTTTGCTTTTAGATGTGAAACCAGAAGGGTGTTGGTTAATGAATTGGATCAGGCTTCCCAGGAAAACAGAAAAGGTTTTACCTGTACCGGTTGGTGCATTCACCAGTCCACTTTGACCATCAATGATATGCTGCCATGCTTCTTCCTGGTAAGCAAATGGTTTATATTCCTTAGACGATAACCATTGAATAATTACTTTATATCCAGGAGTGTTTTTCAATTTCATTTTCCGTACACCTCCAGCAATTGCTTTAGATCTTCAAGAGTATTGATTTCTCCGGGTGTTTTATCTTTTCTCCACCTGCTGATACGGGGAAAACGTAAAGCCACGCCTGACTTATGGCGCTTACTTGCTGCAATGCCTTCAAAAGCGATCTCGAATACCAGTTCAGGTTTTACAGTCCTGACAGGACCAAATTTTTCCAGCGAGTTGCGCTTAACAAAAGCATCCACCTGTGCAAATTCCTTGTCGGTTAATCCTGAATAGGCTTTGGTGAATGCTACCAGCTTTTCTCCATCTTTTACTGCAAATGTATAGTCTGTATACAGGTTGCTTCTTCTGCCGGCTCCTTTTTGCGCATAGATCATTACCGCATCGATAGTAAGGGGATCTATCTTCCATTTCCACCAGTCTCCTCTTTTACGGCCAACCTGGTAAGTGGATTGCTTTTTCTTGATCATAAAACCTTCTGCACCCAATTCCCTGGATGATTCCCTGAGCCTGGCCAGGTCTTCCCAATTATCAAATGGAACAATAGGAGATATGATCAGGGTAGGATGGTTGGCTGCAGTAATGATCTCTTCCAATTTTGCTCTTCTTTCTTCCAAAGGCCTGTTGCGCCAATCCTCACCATTATATTCCAGCAGGTCATAAGCGAAAAATGCAATAGGAGCTTCCTGCAATTGTTTCTTTGTCACATTTTTTCTTCCAATGCGTGTTTGGAGCAATGCAAAAGGTAAGGGCTTTTGATCTATGGAAGGAATGATCTCGCCATCTATAGCAATTCCATCCGGAAGTACATTGGCCAGAGAATGGTATTCAGGAAATTTTTCTGTCATTAACTCTTCACCGCGGCTCCAGACAAAAAGCTCCTGGTTTCTTTTTATGACCTGGCCTCGTATACCATCCCATTTCCATTCTGCCTGCCAATCCTTCGGATCGCCTAATTGACTTACATCTTCTTCTATGGCATAGGCCAGGTAAAAAGGATAGGGTTTGGAAAAATCCGTATTGAGTGTATGTTCACTCAATAGTTCATCAAATGTAATGCTGGCAGGGTCCCAATTGCCACTGATTCTATGAGCAATAACTGATGGCTCCAGCATGACAGTTTTGGACAATGCATTGACAATTACTTTTTGGGAAACACCAATACGAAAACCTCCTGTTATCAGCTTATTAAAAACAAAACGTTCAGCGAAATTCATTTCCTTCCATGCGTCCAGGATATAGTTTTTCCTTTCTTCTTCGGATTGTTTTTCAAGATCACGTAGTTGTTCAATATAATAGTGTAAATTTTTTGATGTATCTGGTGCATTTTCATTGTTGGGTAGTAATAGTGCGATAGTTTCTGCCAGGTCTCCCACTGTATGATAGCATTCTTCAAACAACCAAAAAGGCAATCCTGCCAGCTCAATGCAGTAACTGGCCAACTGGGTGGTATTTACTGCTCTCTTAGGTCGCCTGCCGCTAAATATTGCAATGACCCAAACCTTATCTTTATTATCTGCATTTGTGAAATAATGCATTAAAGCATCCAGCTTGTCATTGGTTTTGGTGCTGCTTCCCAATTTCATTACCAGTTCTGCAAACTGCCTCATATCATTCTTCTTCTATTTTAATTTCCGCTGGTTCCAGTTCATCATCTCCATATTCAGTTTTTACTTCTTTGGCATTAATTCCCTGTTCGTTTAAAAAGCGGGTAAATACAGATTGAAAGCCATGTGTGGCATAGATACATTCAGCTTCTGATTCCTTGCAGGCCTGTAATAAACCATTCCAGTCGGCATGATCACTTAAGGTAAAACCAGCATCTGCATTTTTACGGCGGGCATTACCGCGCACCTGCATCCACCCACTGCATATGCCGATCTCATAAGGAGCAAACCTGCGCAACCAGGGTGAACCTTCAGCGCTGGAAGGTGCAATGACCACAGCTCCCTTTAATTCCTCTTTGCTGGTTTCTGGAGTAACTCTTTGAACATAAGGCAATTTCCAACCGGCATTTACAAGTGCCATATGGATATTGTAAACTGCTCCGTGAACAAATATCTTATCAGTGATCTCCGCAATTGGTGGTAGTAATCGTTGGGACTTGCCCAGGCTATAGGCTATCAAAACAGAAGTTTTGGAAACTTGCTGGTTCTTCCTGATCCAATTTTGAATATCCGAATAAATTTCCGTTTGGGGCTTCCAGTTATAAATGGGTAAGCCAAAGGTTGATTCTGTAATAAAACTGTGGCATTTGACTGGTTCAAACTGGCCACTTAACCCATCATTTTCTAATTTATAATCCCCGCTCACCACCCATATTTCACCGTTATTTTCAATACGCACCTGGGAAGAGCCAATTATATGACCTGCAGGAAACAGGGTTATGCGAACTCCATTCATGTACACCGGTTCATTCCATGCAATCGCCTGGTAAGTATTGGGCCCGAGCCTTTGCTGTAAAATTGGCTTTGTATCATCATGACACAGATAATATTTATTGCCCCAACGTGCATGATCGCTGTGCGCATGTGTGATGACTGCTTTATCCACAGGACGCCAGGGATCAATATAAAAATCACCGGCGCGGCAGTAAAGTCCTTTATCTGTAAATTCAATTAAAGGCATGATTCTAAAGTTACATAACAAGAATCCATAATCCTGCCAGTAATTGGCAAGGAATCAATATGCCAATTGGTTGGCTACGATAAAAACCGGGTCGGGAAAATGTTAGTTGACGATATTTTTGATGCGTCCAAATACCTTGATAAAGTATAAATGGCGATTCTCGAAATAATCGAGGGTCATAGCGGAACTATCTTTAAAGACAGGCTGTATGTCAAACTGTGTAAAAATGGTATTGCCTTTACGGGTGAGATTGGATGCAACATCTTTTTTAGTATCCAGCAATAACAGCGCAAATCTCATCATGCTTTCATATCCCCTGTAAAAAAGGTCGGAAGGTTTATTGTTATACTCCTCTTCATACAGATCTGAAAGCTTGTTAGCCAGTGGGGTTCCCTGGCTGTAATAAAAAGGTGTGGTGTAAATAACCTCCAGGTTTTCAAACCTGTTGAAATTTAATTTGTCCCAGGTTGGCATACCAATTACTGTTTTGGAATAGGAGGCACTTGTATTGGAAAGGTTTAATGCCAGCCTCTGGGCGAAAGTTTCATCCATTGATCCACCAATGCATATATTTTTCCGTGTGCTGTCAAGGTGGGCTGCCAGGATCTCAGGTGTAAAATTGCTGCCTACTTCGACTATTTTTATGGTTAGGGGTTTGCCTGAAGTATTTTTAGTATAATCTAAAAAATGTTGTTTGATTAAATCCTCCTGTTGCCCGGATTTTCTAAACAGAACAATGCGATCCTGGCTATGGTATTTTTGTAAATATTCGCAAATGCCTTCAACGTGCGCCGGCAAAGTAGAATTTAAAATAACAAAATAAGGGTTATTGGTGATGCCTACATCATTGGGCAGGGCCGTGGAAATAAAAGGAATTTTTTTTCGTAAAGCTTCCTGGGCCAGGGTTCTTGTTTCCGTAGCATTAGTGTTGGCAATGATCATTTCTACATTGTTCATCTCAGGTCTTGCCAACTGTTGGGTCAAAGATTGCCTGCCTCTTGAGTCCAGGATAAATACTTCCAATGGTGCTCCTCTTTTATTGAGCGAGTCCAACGCATATTGGACGCCCTGGTAATATTCAAGACCTGGCACTGCATAACGGGGAATGTAGTTTTTCTCCAGCTGGATACCGGAACTGTTGAATACAGAATCCAGGTATAAAGGTGTAAATATGGCGATCTTATGCCTTTGAACAACCTGTCCAAAGGAAGAACCAGTAATTATCAGGACCAGGACCAGAGCTACATAAATTCTTTTCATAATTAAGCTTTCGGTAAACAACCTGTGAAGCATATATCTTCCAGGAGCTATTCCCATTCGATAGTGGCCGGAGGTTTACTACTGATATCATACACAACCCGGTTAATGCCCCGAACAGAGTTAATGATATCGTTTGAGACTGCAGCAAGGAAATCGTAAGGTAAATGAGCCCAGTCTGCTGTCATGCCATCCACACTGGTCACGGCCCTTAATGCCACAGTAAACTCGTAAGTTCTTTCATCTCCCATTACGCCTACACTACGCACCGGCAATAAGATAGTGCCTGCCTGCCAAACCGTTGCATATAAATTATGTTCTTTTAATGCTTTAACATAAATGTCATCGGCTTTTTGCAGCAGTTTTACCTTTTCTTCCGTTACCTCGCCCAATATACGAATAGCCAATCCAGGGCCAGGAAAAGGGTGCCTGCTTATCATATCTTCAGGTATGCCTAATTCAGTACCTACTTTTCTTACTTCATCCTTAAAAAGGTTGCGCAGGGGTTCAACAAGCGATAAATGCATTTTTTTAGGTAGCCCTCCCACATTGTGATGCGATTTGATGGTGACGGAAGGTCCATGCACTGACACACTTTCAATGACGTCCGGATAAATAGTTCCCTGTCCTAAAAAGGATACACCTTTGATCTTTTTAGCCTCTTGCTGGAAGATCTCGATAAACAATTTTCCAATTGCCTTTCTCTTTTTTTCAGGGTCGGTTTTTCCTTTCAGTTTTTTATAAAAATCATCCTTTGCATCTATGCCTTTTACATTAAGCCCTAACTTTTTATATGTCTTTAATACAGATTCATATTCATCTTTTCGAAGAACACCATTATCCACAAATATTCCATGTAATCTATCGCCAATGGCCCGGCTGATAAGCGTGGCGGCAACTGTAGAATCAACCCCGCCGCTTATGGCCATTACTACTTTTTGATCGCCAATTTGTTTTTTTAGTGCGGCAACCGTGTCTGTAATAAAGTGAGCAGGTGTCCAGTCCTGCGTGCAACCACAAATATTCACGAGGAAATTGTGAAGGATCTTTTTTCCTTCAATAGAGTGGTACACTTCAGGATGGAATTGCAAACCATATAAGGGATGCTTTGAAGGGGCATCCAGTTTAAAAGCAGCTACGGGTATGCTATCTGTCGTTGCTAATAATTCAAATCCTTCCGGCAGTTTTAAAATGGAATCACCATGGCTCATCCAAACCTGTGATGAAGGAATTAAATTTTCCAGCAGGCTGTCATCTTTTTCAAGATGAAGCACAGCACGGCCATATTCTCTTTTATTACTTTTTTCGACCTTGCCCCCGAACTGCTTTGCTGTTAACTGGGCTCCATAGCAAATGCCCAGTACAGGAATCTTGTCAACTAATGATGAAACAGGTACCTGGGGTGCGTTGTCATCATTTACTGAAAATGGAGAGCCGGATAAAATGATCCCTTTCAGTTGCTGGTCATAATCTATGGGTTTACTAAAAGGTTGAATCTCGCAATACACATTTGCTTCCCTGACAGCTCTTGCTATCAATTGAGTGTATTGGGAACCAAAGTCCAGGATAAGTATCTTTTCCGTCATGTTTTGTAAAAATAAGAAACCTGCCTGTAACGGTAGGGTTACACAAAGCGCAAAAGTATTATTATGTGGCTATGGATTCAGAAAAAGCAAATTGATTGTAACTTGGCAACTTTAATTGTAGTCTAATACCAAAACTATTAATATGAGGCTCCAGAATATCGTCCTTGCAACTGTTATTATTACATTAAGCTCCTGCCGCTATTTTGGCGGTGAACGTGTTTACGGGGATGGACACATTGTAACACAACAAAGAAATACCGGGGATTTTGAAAAGGTGGATGTTAGTGGCGGTATTAAAGTTCATGTACGCCAGGAAAGCTCTCCATCGGTAAAGCTTGAACTTGATCAGAACCTGATGGAATATATTGATGTGTACACTGAGGGTAATACGCTGGTAATAAAGGAAAAGCAAGGCTATAATGTGCAGGCTACCAAGGATATAATTGTTTATGTTGCCGCCCCGGTAATTAAAGATATAGATGTTTCAGGTGCCTGTGACATAATTGGAGATAACACTATTACAGGGAACCAGGAACTGAATCTCCATGTTAGTGGTTCCGGTGATATTATCATGGAAGTGGCCCTTCCCAAACTTTCGGCCGAAATATCAGGAAGTGGCAGCATCAACATTAAAGGCCAGGCTACCAATTTTTCTGCACATGTAAGTGGGTCTGGCGATGTCAAATGTTTTGACCTTACAACAGATATAACAGAACTGGATCTTTCAGGTTCTTCTGATGCTGAAGTGACAGCTAATAAACAATTGAATATTGAAGCATCCGGGTCCAGTAGCATTACCTATAAAGGGAATGCAAGTGTGAATCAAAATATTTCGGGATCCGGAAGTGTAAAAAAGGTTGGGTAACCCCTCCTGGAATAAAGTAATTCAACTAACTGGTAAAGCTTACTATATTTATAACGAGGTGCAACACCTCGTTTTTTTTATGGCTGATCTCCTGAAGCACATTGCACTGATATGCAATCCTACCTCAACTAATAAAAGGGCGCTTGAAGTTTGCGGTAAGCTTTCAAAACTGCTTCATCAAAAGAATATTGAACATTCCATTTTTATTACTAAATGGCCTGAAAACTGGAATGGCATATCTGGAGCCTGGATCATAGGAGGGGATGGTACGGTTAATTATTTTATCAACCAGTACCCTGATTGTTCCATTCCACTTTCAGTATTTGCCGGGGGAACAGGGAATGACCTTCATTGGATGTTATATGGTAAGATGGGGATCATCAACCAGGTAGATCTGTTATTAAATGCAAATCCAAAGAAAATTGATGCAGGTATTTGTAATGGAAAACTTTTTTTAAATGGGGTAGGGATTGGGTTTGATGGCTCTATAGTAAAAGACCTTACCGGTAAAAGCAAATGGCCTGGTAAAACTTCTTATTTTATTTCAATTATGAAACATTTGTGGGGATACAAAGAGCAACGTGGAAGGGTCAATGCTGATGATGAAAAAATGCATGGCAATTATTTTCTTATTAGTGTTGCCAATGGACAACGTTATGGAGGAGGATTTCATGTGGCACCCAAAGCCTCTTTAAGTGATGGCTTACTGGATCTGAATATTGTGAAAGAAATTGCTCCTGTAAAAAGATTGCGGTACTTACCGGTAATTGAAAAAGGCCGGCATCTTGAACTTCCATTTGTAGTGTACCGGCATGTGAAAGACATAGGGATATCTTTTGAAGCGATCCAGCCAGCCCATATTGATGGAGAATATATGGAAGCGAAGGAGTTTAAAATAGAGATTCTACCAAAACGCTTTTCTTTTATCTATTAAAACCGGCTTCTTTTTCACGAATAATTTAACCAGGAACAGGCCCGCAATAAAACCACCTATATGTGCAGCATAGGCCACGCCGCCGGTTTCTTCACCCAATGCACCCATGCTATTGATCAATTGAAACAGGAACCACAATCCTACAGCTATAAATGCGGGCACGGAAATAATGCCGAATAAGAACCAGACATGAACCCGACGGCTTGGGTGTTGTAAAATATATCCTCCCAACACACCTGATATGGCACCGGAGGCCCCGAGACTGGGCATCAAAAGATTATGTCCCAGGTAGGCACTTGATAATACATGGCTCATACCTGCAATTATTCCACACAATAAATAAAACAGCAGGTAATTGAAATGGCCCATATCATTTTCCAGGTTATCGCCAAAGATCCAGAGGAAGAGCATATTGCCTGCAATATGGGCAATGCCACCATGCATGAACATAGAGGTCAGCAAGGTGAGATAAATTGGTATATCTGTATGTTGCAGGCCCGGCATCTCAAACCTTTGATGTGTGACGGGGTCCATTAGGATGGTAGCACCTGTGATTATATCCTTGCCGCTAAGTATCTCACCGGGCACTGTAGAATAGGCATATGTAAAATGAAGATTATTACCCCAGTTTTGAAGAAAAACAAAGACAATGATATTCAGAATGATCAGCAAATAATTGACGAGAGGTGTAATCTGCCTGTCCCTGTTATCATCTCCGATTGGTAGTAACATTCTTAATTTTTTATAGTGATGCAAAGCTTATTCCCTAAAATAAAAAAGTCCCGGTTAAGGGACTTATAATAAGCTCGATGTATGAGGATTAATAGCTGTCTCTGTATCCACCGCCGCCGCTGCTGCTGCCACCGCGATTGTATCCGCCGCCGCTTCCGCCACGGTTTCCACCGCCGCCGAATCCGCCGCCGCCGCCTTTCTTAAAGCCGCCGCCACCGCCGCCGCCGAAGCTTCTTTTCTTGAAGCCACCGCCGCCGCCGTTACCGCTGCCGCCTTCTTTAGGACGAGACTCGTTCACGACAAGGTTTCTTCCTTCAATTTCGCTGCCGTTTAATTGTGCAATGGCTGCCTGCGCCTGTTCGTCGTTAGGCATTTCAACAAAGCCAAAGCCCTTGCTGCGTTGTGTGAATTTGTCCATTACGATCTTAGCAGATGCTACTTCACCGAATGGTGTAAACAAGTTGGCCAGATCCTGATCCTTCAGGCCCCAACTAAGGTTTCCTACGTAAATGTTCATTTGAGAAAAGTTTAAAAATAAAAAGTGTTTACAGCCATCAAGAAACCATGAACATTTTACGTAACGTTCAAAGGAACTGTGAAACTGAAAGAACACAAAACGTAACGAATATAATGAAATAATGTTAATACCAAAATTTCCCAAATAAAAGATCGGTAAAGGGTTTAAAGGGAGAATACGAGGCTATTCAACCAGGTTATTCATTCAAAGGATTCATCCAATATGAATAATATATATATGGAATAAAAAAAGGTCCGCACCAATCAGTGCGGACCCTAAAGAAATTACTATCTGAATTATTCAGCTACAACTTCAAATTCTACATCTGCATGATGCCCGGAACCGAAATCGATAGATGCTTTATAAGTACCTAATTCTTTTACTTCCTCATTGATATGGATCTTCTTGCGATCGATCTCATATCCTTTCTGATCACGAATAGCACGGCTGATCTGCAAAGAAGTGACACTTCCGAAGATCTTTCCGCTGGTACCTGTTTTGGCGCCAACCTTTAGCGGGGCTTCTTGGAGTTTTGCAATTACGCTGTTGATCTGTGCAAGCATCAGATCTTCCTTCTTCTTAGCCACTTTCAATCTTTCATCCAATTGTTTGCGGTTAGAAGGATTTGCTTCAACAGCCAGGCGCTGGGGAATCAGGAAGTTACGGGCATACCCGTTTCTAACTTTTACCAGTTCATTCTTACCACCCAGGTTGTCTACGTCTTGAATTAAAATGATTTCCATATTACTTGTTTTAGCCAACCCCGGTTGACCGGGACTGTCCTCTCTTTATTTTCATAAAGAGGTTAGGTTAAAAATTCTATTTTAAAAGGTCTGTTACGAATGGTAATAAAGCCATCTGGCGTGCTTTTTTAATAGCATCGCTCACCTTACGCTGGTATTTTAAAGAATTACCAGTGATACGGCGCGGCAGCATTTTACCCTGTTCGTTCAGGAACTTTTTGAGGAACTCTACATCTTTGTAGTCAATATAGCGGATGCCATATTTCTTAAAACGGCAGAATTTCTTAGGACGCTTCTCGCTTTTAATAGCGGTCAGGTATTTAATTTCATTAGCTTTTGCCATGTTTTAAGCCTCCTGTACTTTTTCGGTTCCTGTTGGTATGCCACTTCTCTTTTTGTGATTGTACTCGACGGCATATTTGTCGAGTTTTGTAGTCATGTGACGGAGAACACTCTCATCACGAAGAAGCTGGATCTTCAGCTTCTCATTGAAGTCGGATGGCGCAATAAATTCCATTACCCAGTATAAACCAGTGGTTTTTTTCTGGATAGGATACGCCAGTGATTTCAGGCCCCATGGATTTTCAGCTACTATCTGGCCGCCATTGTCGGTAACCAATGTAGTGAACTTCCGCTGTGCAGCTTTGAATTCATCATCGCTCAGCACGGGGGTAAAAATCACCATCAATTCGTAATTGTTCATTACCCTGTTTTTTGTTTAAAAATGAAGATTATTACCCGTAGGTATTTTGAATCCTTATTAAGGATTCTTTTTTACGGGAGCGCAAAGGTATGATTTAGTGCTAAGATCTTGTCTTTTTGCGCTTTATTATTTTGATAAGTGTGCGTTAAAAGGCTTTTTGGAACATTGTTCTCAAGAACCAAAGGTAAAGGACTTAATTTGTGGAAATAACCAAATATTTAGCCTAATAAATTGAAAATTAGATAGTTGCAGATTATTGCCTATTGTTTTGGTTCTTCGCTAATTCTGCAATCAATGACCTTTAATTGAAGTGTGGTCTCGCCATTCCATTCATTTTCATCTATTTTGAACACAATATCCAACGGCTGGCCTGTTAGTAATAATGGCATCTTTTCAGCCATATTAAAGCCAATGCCGTTCATTCTCACTCCATTTTGCTGAACGGAAAATTTAAGATGCGCTTCTTTTACCACCTTACTCCAGCCTGTATTGAAAACTTTTTTTGCCACGAATGTTGGCCTAAGATTATCAGGTCCAAATGGTTCCATCTGGCAAAGAATATCATAAAAAGGTTTTCGAATGTCTGATAATGCTACTTCTGCATCAATAACGATTTCAGGTATCAATAATTCAGGGTGGATGGTGGCCTGTACCACTTCTTCAAACCGTTCGCAGAAAGCTTCTACTTTGTCTGTTTCGAGGGTCATTCCGGCGGCATAGAAATGTCCGCCATAACCTAGCAACAGATCCTTGCATTGGTGGATAGCTTCATAAACATTGAAGCCTGCCACACTCCGGGCAGAGCCGGCAACGTACTCTCCACTTTGGGTTAAAATAATTGTAGGGCGGTAATAATGGTCAATTAACCGTGAGGCCACAATACCAACAACCCCTTTATGCCAATGGGGTTGAAAAAGCACTGTACTACTCCTGTTTATTAAAAATTCATCTCCCTGAATTATGGATAGAGCTTCTTCGGTAATGTTTGTATCTGCTTCCTTCCTGTTGGAATTATCGCTATGAAGCTGCTCCGCCCAGTGGAGGGCTTCATCGTAAGTTGCTGAGACGAACATTAAAACTGCCTTCCTGGCATCATCCATTCTTCCGGCAGCATTCACCCTGGGTGCAATGATGAAAACCAGGTTATTGACAAACAGCTCTTTATCAAAATTGCTTAAATGACTTAATGCTTTTATACCGAGGTTAGGATCAGTATTAGCCTTTTTCAATCCATAATAGGCTAATATCCTGTTTTCGCCAGATAGGGAAACAATATCCGCCGCAATAGCGGTGGCTACAAGGTCCAAAAATTGAAAAGCAAGATCTGTAGGTAAATTCATTGCCTTGCAAAGCGCAGTAATCAATTTAAACCCAACTCCACACCCACAAAGCTCCTTGAATGGGTATTTGCAATCTTTTTGCTTTGGATTTAATATGGCTACTGCCGGGGGCAGTACATCATCCGGCAGGTGGTGATCACACACTATAAAATCAATACCTAAAGTTTTTGCATACTGGATAAGATCTGTCGATTTTATACCACAGTCCAATGAAATTACCAGAGTATAATTGTTTTCAAAAGCAAAATCTATCCCCGCTTTGCTAACACCATATCCTTCCCTGTAACGGTGAGGAATGTAAAATTCAGTATGATCGTAGTGTTGTTTTAGAAATTGATACATGGAGGCTACAGCGGTAGTTCCATCTACATCATAGTCGCCAAAAACAAGAATCCTTTCATTATTGGAAAATGCTTCCAATATACGGCCGACTGCTTTATCCATATCCTTCATTATGAAGGGGTCATGAAGGTCGGATAACTGTGGTCTGAAAAACTTTTTGGCCTGCTCATAAGTTTGTATCCCTCTTTGAACCAGGATATTGCATAAGACCTGGTGAATCTTCAACTCCCTGAACAAAGCCTCTGATCTTGCCTGGTCAGTATTATTTATTCTCCATCGTTTCAGGGATGCCATTATTCTTCTAATATTTTCTGTCTGTTACAAAATTGACAAGGTCTTCAAAACCCTTCCTGATTTCAGACTCGGGAAAAGTGCTGAGGATCTGAAGCGCTTCAGACTTATACTCATTCATTTTGGCGATCGTGTAATCAATTCCCCCTGATTTTGTAACCACATTTATGAGATAATCAATCTTTGATCTTTTTGTATTCTCATTTTTGATAATGTATATAAGTTCCTTTTTGGTCTTTTTATCCACATTATTAAGCGTATAAATCAAGGGCAGGGTTAACTTCTTTTCCTTTATATCATTACCTGTGGGTTTGCCAATGTCTTCGCCCGCATAATCGAAGAGGTCATCCTTGATCTGGAAAGCTATACCTACCTTTTCTCCAAATTGCCTCAGTCGGCCAGTCATTTCTTCATCATGTGAAGTGGAATAAGCACCCGCTGCGCAAGCGGAAGCCAGCAAAGAAGCAGTTTTATTCCTGATTATTTCAAAGTAAATAGACTCATCCAGGTTAAGCGAACGGGATTTTTCAATCTGCAATAGTTCGCCTTCACTCATTTGCCTGACAGCCTCCGAAAGGAGCTGTAGGATACGGAAGTCATTGTTATCCAATGAGAGAAGTAGACCCTTGGCCAATAAGTAGTCACCCACTAAAACTGATACTTTATTTTTCCAAAGGGCATAAACTGAGAAAAAACCTCTACGTTCCAGGGAGTCGTCCACTACATCATCATGAACCAAAGTTGCAGTGTGCAAAAGTTCCACTAAAGAGGCTGCTCTATAGGTAGATTCATTCACTTCTCCGCAAAGCTTGGCCGCCAGGAAGACAAACATGGGCCTGAGTTGTTTTCCTTTTCGCTTGACAATGTACCGCATAATACGGTCGAGCATGGAAACATTGCTTTTAGCCGCATCTTTAAACTTTTCTTCAAAGACACGCAATTCATTCTCTATGAGATTAACGGGTAGCTGCATTCGTAAATGGGGGAAAGGTACAACTGCAATCCAATAAATAGCTTCTCGTGGTACAAGAATTGCTGAATTGGTGCTGACAAAATATATAAATAATTGAGGTCAATTGCAGTAAATAAAATTTAAAAGTTTGGTAATTGTAACTCAATTTATATTTTTGTCAACGATTAGGACATTGTTTTTAAAATTTAATCAATAGTTATGGCAAGCAAAAAGTACTCTTTTCTGGCAGGTTTATTATGCCTGTTCACGTCGTACGGTTTCGCGCAAACCACTACCACCACTGGTAGTATCGGAGCGTACGATCCCGCAGACTCATCCGTTATCCCTTCGCGTAGAATGCCTCAGCACACAGAGTTTATGAATGGCACTTACAACTATCCCGCAAAACCAAAGAATATGTGGGAAATTGGTATAAAAGCCGGTTCTTTCACTGTAAATGGAGATGTTGATGGAAAGTTTTTTTCTCCAGGTTTTGGAGTGCATATCAGGAAAGCATTCGGATATCTTTTCTCTGCACGTTTAGAGTATGTCTATGGAATTGCTAAAGGATTAAGCTGGCAGGGATCTTCCCAAACTAGTTATGGTCAGGGAGGCACAGGAAACCCATGGCAAAGACTTGGTTATACTGGTACTGTTTATAATAACTATAAATCCAAAGTACAGGACCTTTCTTTAGAAGGATTATTCTCATTGAATAACATTATGTTCCACCAATCAAGACCTAAAGTGAATGTTTACGCTTTAGTAGGTATTGGTGCTTCTATCTATGACGTAAAGGTGAATGCTTTGAATGGCAGCACACCATATGATTTCTCCGGAATTCCTGCAGGTACATACAAAACAAGGAAAGATGTTAAAGACGCCCTGAATAATTTACTGGATGATTCTTATGAGACTGATGCTGAAAACGCTGAAATCCGTCGTCCAACTTTATTCAATAAAACTTTGAGACCAGTTGGTCAAGTTGGTGGCGGTATCGCTTTCAAATTGAGCAACCGTATGAACTTAGCTTTAGAAGATCGTGTTTCTATAACTAAAGATGATCTATACGATGGTGTTCAGTGGACTGAGCGTGGTGATTTCACAAGAGATTTCGATACTTATAATTTCTTATCTCTAGGCCTGAACTTCAACATTGGATCTAAAGCAGTTGAGCCATTATGGTGGATCAATCCTTTGGATTATGCTTACCAGGAAATTCGCAAGCCTCGCCTGATGATTTTACCAAAGCCAGTTTTACCTGATGCTGATGGTGATGGTATTACTGACCAATTTGACCAGGAGCAAACTCCTCAAGGTGTTCCTGTTGATTCTCATGGTGTAAGCCTGGATACTGATGGTGATGGTGTTCCTGACGCCCGTGATAAAGAAAAGATCACTCCAACATATTGCCAGCCAGTTGATGCTGATGGTGTAGGAAAATGCCCATGTCCTGATTCAACTTGCTTTGCTGGTTATACTAAGACCGGAGCTTGTGAAGCAGCCTTAGGAACTTTACCAAGTGTAACTTTCTCTGGCAATGGTGTTAGCCTGAATAACGATGCAAAAGCCTTGTTGGCAAGTGTTGCTTCCCGTTTACGTAATAGCCCAGAGTGCAAAATAGTTGTTACCGGATATTGCGCTTCAAGCAAATCAGAGCAACAAAGAAGCTGGGATAGGGTGAATGCTGTAATCAGCTACATGGTTGAGAAAGAAGGTATCAGCCAGGATCGTTTCTTCTGGAATTATGGCCAGGAAGGCGGAGACTGCAATACTATCGACCTGCGTGCTGCAGCTTCAGATGAGCAAGGACAAACAACTGTACCTGCTCCTCATCCAAACCTGAGAAGAAGTAAATAATAAGTTCTATTTAAGTATAAAACCCTCCATTGCGGAGGGTTTTTTTATGCTCTTTTGAAATTATCTATTTAATGAAGTGTAAAAGGAGGCTTTAGCTTTAGTGAAATCTTAACTACAGGGTTTAGCCAATCTGGCAATTTTCGAGAATATTTGCTTAAACTGATTAACTTTGCCACCCTTTATGAAATTTATAGGCATTTTCGCTTTGGCTGTTTTACTGATTAGTTGTGGAGGCATTAATAAGGTCTTAAAGAATAAAGATCCACATTATAAGCTCCGCATGGCAGAACAATACTATGCTAAAAAGAAGTATAATTATGCCCAGCAGATCTATGAGGATATCATGCCTTATTTCAGAGGGGGACCCGAATTCGAGGATATTTATTATAAATATGCCTATACAGGTTATTACCAGGGTGATTATTTAAACGCTGAAAACCTTTTTAAAACCTTCCTGGAGATCTATCCAAACAGTTCAAGGGCTGAAGAAATAGACTATATGAGGGCTTATACCTTTTATAAACAGTCACCTAAGCCTGCACTTGATCAGACCAATACGATCAAGGCCATGGGAATGATGCAGACCTTTATTAACACACATCCCGGTTCGGCCAGGAATAAAGAAGCTTCAGACATTATCGATATCTGCCGTAAAAAGCTGGAAACCAAGGACCATAATGCAGCCCAGTTATACTATGATCTGGGACAATTCAGAGCAGCAGCGGTAGCTTTTAATACTTTATTGAATTCCTATCCTGAATCCGGAAAGTCGGATGAATACAAGTTGATGGCTATTAAATCTTATTTTCGTTTTGCCGAATTGAGCGTAGAGGATAAAAGAGCTGAAAGATTTGAAAAGGTGATAGAAGAGTGTAATGAATTCATTGACCGTTTTCCGCAAAGTCCTTTATCCACACAGGTACAGGCATATTTAACCCAATCTCAAAACAATTTAAAATTATATACAAATGAGCCTGCTAAGACGTCAACTTAGTACAAGTACATCAAATAATATTGAGACCCGCGATGTAAATGAGCTAAAGAACAAAACGGGTAATTTGTACGAGTCTATTTCTATTATTGGTAAAAGAGCGAACCAGATCAATATTACTTTAAAAGAGGAGCTCCATAATAAACTGGAAGAATTTGCCAGCCATACGGATTCGTTGGAAGAAATTCATGAGAATAAAGAGCAAATTGAAATTTCCAGGGCTTATGAGCGCATGCCAAATCCAGCCTTGTTAGCTACCCAGGAATTTATGGAGGCTAAAGTGTACCACCGCAAAAACGAAGATGACCTGTTTCAATAAACACCAGATAAAAGGTTTACAAAGCGATTTACTACTAGTAAATCGCTTTTGTTTTTTATAAATAGTATTTTCGGGTCAGTATGTTATCGGGTAAGAAGATTCTTCTGGGCATTACAGGCAGTATAGCTGCCTACAAAACCCCTATTTTGGTCAGGCAATTGATTAAGAAAGGAGCTGAGGTAAAAGTGATCATGACGCCGGCATCAAAGGACTTTGTTTCATCTCTGACTTTATCTACACTTTCTCACAACAGTGTGCTTTCAGATCTTTTTGATGAAGAAACCTGGGCCAATCATGTCATGCTGGGCAGATGGGCTGATGTATTATTAATTGCTCCTCTTAGCTGTAATACATTAAGTAAAATGGCCTACGCCCAATCTGATAATTTGTTGTTGGCAACCTATTTATCAGCTACATGCCCTGTTTTGATAGCCCCGGCAATGGATGAGGATATGTGGCATCATCCTGCATCCAAACATAATATAGACCTCATAGAACAACATGGTTGTAAGATAATGCCAGTGGGGTATGGAGAACTGGCAAGTGGCCTGGTTGGAGAGGGAAGGATGGCAGAACCTGAAGAAATAGTTGGTTTCCTGGAGCAGTATTTTCATAATTCAGGAAATCTCAAGGGTAAAAAAGCTCTTGTTACTGCAGGACCTACATACGAACCCATAGACCCGGTACGTTTTATAGGAAATCATTCTTCGGGGAAAATGGGATATGCAATCGCTGAAGAACTGGCTACCAGGGGCGCTGCGGTTACCCTAATAAGTGGTCCAGTTCCATTTGACCGGAACTTACAAGGAGTAAATGTGGTCAAGGTAATGACAGCGGAAGAAATGTATGAATCCTGCATGAATGAGAGCGATTATGATATTGCGGTAATGGCAGCAGCTGTGGCAGATTATACGCCAGTTACAGTCTCCGATATCAAAATCAAAAAAACGGATGGTGAACTGAATCTTGCTTTAAAAAAGACAATGGATATTTTAAAAGCTCTCGGCAAGAACAAAAAGGAAAAGCAGGTTTTGGTTGGTTTTGCGCTCGAAACCGATAACGAGATGGAGAATGCTTTAAAAAAATTGAAAGATAAAAATGCCGACATGCTTGTTCTGAATTCCTTGAATGATGAAGGTGCAGGGTTTGGATATGATACGAATAAGGTTACCTTCTTCTTTAAGAATGGAGACAAAAAGGCATTGGGATTAAAATCTAAAAAATTACTGGCAAAAGATATTGTCGATGCCATAACTGAATTATTATAATGAAAAAAAGTTTTCTTCTTTTTTTACTGGTATTTGTTGTTCACGGGTTATTTGCACAGGAACTGCAGGCCCGGTTCTCTGTACTGGCAAACAGGGTAAGTACCCAGGTCGATAAAAAAACATTTCAAACCCTGCAAACAGCCCTTACCAATTTTATCAATAACCGTAAATGGACCACTGATAATTACCAGCAGCAGGAAAAGATCAAATGCAATTTTTTGTTGACCATTGACCAGGACATGGGACAGAATGTATTCAAGGCTACTTTAACCGTACAGGCGGCAAGGCCGGTTTATAATAGCACCTACGAATCGCCTATCATTAACTTCCAGGATGGTGATGTGATCTTTAAATACATAGAATTCCAGCCCGTGGAGTTCAACGAGAACAGGGTGCAGGGTAATGACCCTTTATCGGCTAACCTAACGGCTATTGTTGCCTATTATATCAATATTATACTGGGTATGGATTATGATTCATTTGCACCAAAGGGTGGTGATCCTTTTTTTCAAAAAGCACAATACATTGTAAATAATGCTCCTGAATCGTCCCAAATTACCGGATGGAAAGCTTTCGATGGATTGCGTAACAGGTTCAAACTGATTGAGGGTCTTGTTGATAATCGTTACAATCTTGTCCATGACGCAGTATATTCTTACTACCGGAATGGACTGGACCAGTTTTACGATAATGAGAATACAGGAAGGACTGGTCTATTAAAAGCGATCAGTTATCTCAATACAGTAAATACGGAAAACCCCGGGGCCATGGTCATCCAGTTTTTCTTCCAGGGTAAAAGCAATGAACTGGTTAAAGCATTTAGTAAGGGTGAGCAAAAAGTGAAAGTGCAGGCAAGGGAAATTTTAACCAGGATAGATCTTACCAATTCAAATGCTTACAAGGAATTGAAATGAGCAGAATAATAATACTTTCCCTCCTGTTGCTTTGTTTTTTTTCCTGCACTTCTGATACCGTACCAAAGGATATTATTGCACCTAAAAAAATGGAAGCAGTTTTATGGGATGTGATCATGGCAGACGAAGTGGCTGATTACTATGTGCAAAAAGACTCCACTTTAAAGGCTCTTGACAAACATGTAGACCTTTATCAAAAATTATTCAGCATTCATAAGATATCTAAAGAGCAATTCAAGCATAGCATGCAGTACTATGAAAAAAGGCCTGACCTTCTTAAGCCGATATTTGATTCCCTCCAAAAAAGATCCGAACGTCAAACCCTGAGAACAAAACCTGTATAATACTATTTCTTTCCTGCGCTATTGTTATTTTTGGATACAATTGCTTGCTATGAATAAAGTTGTTGCGAACGCCGATGAGGCCTTGTTGGACCTGCGTGATGGATCTACGATCATGCTTGGTGGTTTTGGGCTTTGTGGTATCCCTGAAAATTTAATCAATGGTCTGGTTAAGAAAGGAGTTAAAGATCTCACCTGCATATCCAATAATGCCGGTGTGGATGATTTTGGCCTGGGCTTATTGTTGCAAACCAGGCAGATAAAAAAAATGATGAGCTCCTATGTAGGGGAGAATGCTGAATTTGAGCGCCAGCTTTTGAGCGGGGAGCTGGAAGTGGACCTGATACCACAAGGTACTTTGGCTACAAGGATACAAATGGCAGGCATGGGAATACCGGCATTTTTTACTCCTGCAGGATATGGGACTGAAGTGGCAGAAGGAAAGGAAGTAAGAAATTTTAACGGTAAAAATTACCTTATGGAACATGCGCTTCATGCAGATTTTGCATTGGTAAAAGCATGGAAGGGTGATAAGTATGGTAATCTGATCTTCAGGAAGGCTACACGAAATTTCTCCACTTCGATGGCGAAAGCCGGAGCAATAACAATAGCTGAAGTGGAGGAGTTGGTTGAACCCGGTCAATTGGATCCGGATGATATTCACGTAGCCAGCGTCTATGTGCATCGCATATTCCAGGGACAAGCGTATGAAAAACGGATAGAAAGGAGAACAGTTCGTTTGACCAGTAATTAATACCATTTCCAGTAACAATAATTTCACTACAATGGCTTTAGATAAATATGGCATAGCCCGGAGAATAGCCCGGGAATTAAAGGACGGCATGTATGTTAACCTTGGTATTGGTATACCCACCTTGGTTTCTAATTATATTCCAGAGGGCATGTTCATCATGTTGCAGAGTGAGAATGGTATGCTTGGCATGGGTCCTTATCCTGACGAAAAGGAGATAGATGCAGACCTTATTAATGCCGGAAAGGAAACAGTGACTGTTATGCCAGGTGGAGCATTTTTCGATAGTGCCGAAAGTTTTGGAATGATCAGGGCTGGAAAAATTGACCTGACTGTTTTAGGTGCCATGGAAGTAAGTGAGAATGGTGATATAGCTAACTGGAAGATCCCGGGTAAAATGGTCAAGGGAATGGGAGGCGCCATGGACCTGGTAGCCAGTGCACAAAATATCATCGTTGCCATGATGCATACCAATCCTAAGGGCGAATCAAAGTTGCTGCCGCAATGCAGCCTGCCATTGACCGGTGTTGGCTGTGTAAAGAAGATCGTGAGTGAGTTGGCGGTTCTTGATGTAACTCCACAGGGATTTAAATTATTGGAAAGAGCACCCGGTGTAAGCGTAGAAGAAATCGTATCCAAAACAGCTGGAAAACTGATCGTTGAGGGAGAGATCCCCGAAATGCAATTTTAACCAATAGCCAATGGCTGGAATTAATCCACCAGGTTATTTTTGACCGCAAAGAATACTAATCCTGCTGTATTCTTACTTCCAAAACGTTCCATAAGCCGGTCTTTGATGGCTTCCACTGTTCTTGGACTTATCTCCATCTTCTGAGCTATTTCCTGGGCTGTAAACTCCATGCAGATGAATTTGAGTACATCCCTTTCCTTATCGCTGAGCGTAATCTCATTAGTAAGAGATGGAACCGTTTTTTGCTTGGAATGTGATTTCTTAAGAAGAATTCGGTTAACAAAATTATTCAGATAATAACCTTTCTCATGAACATCCATGATAGCACGCCTTATTTCCTGGGGTTCAGCATTCTTTAATAAATATCCATTGGCGCCATTTTCCATCATATGGGAAACAAAGCGCTCATCTTCGTACATACTTAATACGATAATATGTATTTGTGGATATTGCTTGGTCAGAAGTTTAGTGGTCTCCATTCCATCCTTTCCGGGCATTCTCAGGTCCATAAGCACCACATCTGGTTCTGCTTCGGCAATACCCTGTAATAATTCATCTCCATTCTCTGCTTCCAGAACAAATTTGATATTGGTGAATGCACGCAAAGAAAGTATCACACCTTTCCTGAATATTTTATGATCGTCGGCAATAGCCACTTTGATAATTTCCATAGCACAGTTGGGATGCGATAAAATTAGGAATTATGCGTTAATGATTCATTAACATCATCTTTTGGAATTTCTATGGTAACCTTATAATATGTTTGAGAAGGGTCTTTTTCGAAAAATATTTTTCCCTGGGCAACCCGGAGGCGGCTGTTAATGTTCTTTAATCCAAGCCCGATATTACTCTTGTTTAATTTTTCGAAGTCCGCCTGTACGATTCCTCTTCCATCATGATGAATACGCAGAATAAACATACCATCATGCATATTCTGTGTAAGATGAATGAAACTTGAATTGCTATGCTTAAGTATATTATTGATCAATTCTTGGATAACCCTGAAAACAATAAGCTCAATTTCAGGTTTAAGACGTTCTCGATAATCGTGAAAGCGGCTACTGGCGTTAATAGTTCCTGAGCCACTGATCTTTTGAAACAAATCGTTGGTTGCTGACTCCAGGCCAAAGTTTTTAAGGGTAGGAGGCATTAGGCTATGACTGATATTCCTGATCAGCTGAATCGTATCATCAAGAATTTGTCTGGCCTGGAAAATGGATTGCAGTTGGGTTGCTTTATCCTGGTTTACCAGGTTCTCATTCAGGTAAAGCCGGGCAGTGGCCAATAAGGGGCCTGCATCGTCATGCAGGTCTGCTGCAAGCCGTTGTCTTTCTTCTTCCTGCAGTCTTATGGATGCATTGAGTAAGATCTTTTGCTGTTCCTGCTCCATCGATTGAAGGCGTAACTGGTAGCGTATGACCTTTCTTTGGTGAAATATAATAAAGAGAATAAGTCCTATTGTCAAAGCAAGCATACCCAGTGTTCCTAAGAACAAAACAAGGGATATACCGGGTGGATTGGCTTGCAGAAAGTACATGGGTTGCGAATCTATGTTTTAATTAGATGGATAGAAGTTATAATTTTTAGGGGGCTTTTTTAAAGATTCATTGGCCTGAATATATATGGCCACAGTAAAGAATATATTTTTTACAATAGAAGAAATATTTGTAATTATCCAGTATTTATTTAACTCCTGGATAGATATCTGGTTTGCGAAAATATAGATGAAGAAAGAGCCTGACAGGTAGATTAATATGCCTAAAACTCCCCAAAAGGAAGCCTGGCTATAAATGAAAAAATTAGAAGTATTATTTAATTGCTCGTAGAAATATAAAAAGGAGAATATAAAAATCAAGATGGATTCTATTCCTATTGGTATGGAATCAAGTACTGGAATATTCCTGATAACAAAGAATAAATAAAAATAATAACCGATCAGGCAAATTGAAAATATCAAAGTGATGAGTAAAATCAATTTCCGTATGGAAGCTTTTGAAATAGTATAATAGAAAAAGCCGGCAAAAAATAAAGATTCGAATAATGTAAATGCAGGATATATAAAGTTGTGATAATTCGGGGGTATGACGTAGTAAAGGGAAAGATTTGTGATAAAATCAAATAAAGTAAATGCTATCAGTACCCAAATGATTCTTTTGCTTTTTATCGATTTAAAAAAGATAGCAAAAAGTAAAATAGGTAAGATGTCAGAGAAGATGGCTAGTAAAACAAAAAGGTTTTCTATAGTTTTGGTTTTTGCCAAATATAGAAAACCTTTTAAAGATTTAATAATTCTTAATTAAAATTCCCACCAGTTTGGAGTAGTTGGCCATTCTATTGGGGGTACTGCTCTAAATACTTTTTTTGTCATGACAGTAAGTTTTTGTTATTAACGGATGTAAATATTGCCAGACCTACACCCGATTTCAATGGGTAACTAAACCCGTTAAATTCTAATTTTCCCTAATAATGTAGACATTACAATACTTTCAGCCCAATTTGATAGTAAGCTTACTTGGATAAATCGAGTAATCTCACGATATGAAAATAGTAATTTTACTAAGAACAAAAAGAAATAATCCGATTAATTCTGATGAGGTAAAGTTGAATGGTCTATT
Source organism: Flavisolibacter ginsengiterrae DSM 18136 (assembly GCF_059568575.1). NCBI lineage: Bacteria > Pseudomonadati > Bacteroidota > Chitinophagia > Chitinophagales > Chitinophagaceae > Flavisolibacter > Flavisolibacter ginsengiterrae. The sequence continues at coordinate 45,647 of NZ_JCANTR010000020.1, read as the reverse complement.
TAAATAGACAGGAAGTCTTGGGAATGCATATTAATTTACCTGGCTTTCGAAAAGCAAATTATCCCCCTACATGCTAATAATCAAGCTATTTTAAAAGAATTTGCAGGAAAGCTTTTATAATTGGTATGGAATCGTAAATTTACGAGATGTCAAACGTGGTTCTACTAATTATTCGTTTCTGAAAGCTGTAAAATATCTTTTTATGATCATAGTATTTCAGAGTGAAAAACAATTAGTTTTGTAGACTACTGCTTATAAGTCAATTACTTAAACCAATTTCCATGACTGCCCAGCAAATTAAAGTGGCCATTGCCGATGACCATAAGATCTTTCGGGATGGTATTAAAATGGCCTTGAGAGACCGCGATTACCTTAAAATTTTATGGGAAGCTGAGGATGGCAAAGACCTCATGCACAAATTGAAGCTTAAGGTGCCTGATGTTCTTTTGATGGATATCCGTATGCCAGAGATTGATGGAGTGAACGCGATAGGTATTTTACGTAAGGAGTATGAAGAGATCAAAATCATAGTACTTACGATGTATGATGACCAGGAAATGATCACAAAAATGATGGAGATGGGAGCTAATGCCTATCTCACCAAAACAACTGATCCTGAAGAGATCTACCAGGCCATCCTTACGTGCATGAATGATGACTTTTATTTCAATGACCTGGTAAACAAGGCAGTTTTGCTGAAACTTCAACACAAGAAAACTGTTCGGCAATTTTACCCCAACCCAATTAAATTCTCAGAGAAGGAAATCAAAATATTAAAATGTATTGCTGAGGATAAAACCACTGAAGAGATTTCCAAAGAGGTTTTTTTAAGTCCCAGGACCATAGAAACCATTCGACAGCAAATGAAACAAAAGGTTGGTGCTAAAACTATTGCTGGTCTTGTTATGTATGCCATGCGCAATAAATTGCTGGAATAATGACCACTGGTACGGATAATATAAATAATTCCTTTTTCGATAGCGTCTATAAAGATGTTTGGAGAATGCTAATTCCTAATGGCCTGACAGAGGCAGAGGTTGATTTCACAATGGAAGCTGCGGCATTGCAGGAAGGCGATAAGGTGCTCGATATCATGTGTGGTTATGGCCGTCACAGCATTGAGTTGGGTAAAAGAGGAGTGAGTGTTACAAGTATTGACAACCTGAAAGATTACATCGAAGAAATCAATACTACAGCCCATGAGCAAAACCTTCCGGTAAGCGCTTTCCAGGCTGGTGTGTTGGAAGTTGAATTGCAGGATAACTATGATGCTATAATCTGCATGGGTAATAGCTTTTCTTTTTTTAATAAAGAAGAAACTTCCCGGATTTTAAAGAAATTGTCTCATAGCCTCAAACCAGGAGGGATATTGATTATCAATTCCTGGATGATTGCCGAGATAGCTCTTAAGCATTTTAAAGAGAAAGACTGGTATCATGTTGGAGATTTTAAATACCTGCTTGACTATAAATTCCATTTCCAACCCAACCGCATTGAGTCTGAACAAACTATAGTTTCGGCCGAGGGTACAGTAGATGTTTTAAAAGGCATAGATTACATTTTCTCGCTGGATGAGTTGGAATCAATGTTCCAGGAAGCTGGGCTCCGTACGCAAGAGCTGTATAGCACTCCAAGAAAAAGAAGATTCATGTTGGGAGATGGAAGGATTTACATCGTGGTAGAAAAGACATCTTAATCCCCTAATTGGTTAAAACCATTTCTAAGTTCAGCATTTACTGGCTATGCTCGTAACTTTACAGATCATGGCTAAGGTAAAGCCCCTATTTTTTAGAACCGGTGGTGGAAATTTTCTAAGTAATCGTACTTTCCACAATCAAAAATAACGTAGTAATACTATATAATATTCCCTCGTTTTTTCCCAAATTGCAGAAGGTTTGGAACCTAGAAGTCTAACTAAAAATTCCTTATGAAAAATCTTGACTCTATTATCAAAGTTGCTATTGCGGATGACCATGCACTTTTCCGTACAGGTGTAAAAACCTCTCTCTCCAGCCGAAAGGACATCCAGATGATTGCAGAAGCTGAAAATGGCATGCAACTAATGAATTTACTAAAGCATATTAAGCCTGATGTTATTCTTCTTGATATACATATGCCAATTATGGATGGGTATACAACATTGCCGGAAATAAAGAAGTTATATCCTGAAATGAAAGTTATCATGCTTTCCATGAATAACGATCCGTCTATTATTACCAAAATGATGGAGATTGGAGCAAATTCCTATTTAACAAAGGAGTCAGATTCGGAAACAATATACCAGGCAATTAAAACTTGCTATGAGCAGGAGTTTTTCTTTAACGATCTGACCAATAAAGCCCTGCTGAATGGCCTGAGAATGAAGAAGCCGCAGGAAAGTCCTATGCAGGAAGTTCATCTTACAGATAAGGAGATCACTATTCTAAAATTAATGTGCGAAGAAAAAAGCACTAAGGAGATTGCAGATATTGTTGATCTTAGTCCCAGGACAGTAGAGGCGATTAGAGACAAACTAAAAACAAAAACCGGGGTTAAATCTATGGCGGGCCTGGTAATGTATGCCGTCAAAGCTGGTATTGTGGAACAAGCCTGAAATCACAACTAAAATACCTTAGCCATTTACTAAAAGAGTAAATGGCTTTTTTTATTCATTTTTGAGGCATGATCCATGTTTGCTTCAATGGCCGGATGATACAACAAAATACACCTGTGTTTACTGTTGATAACAGGGGTTTCAGGTATGGTGATGGCGTATTTGAAACGATGAAAGTTTCAAGAGGCCGGATCCCTCTTGTTGAATTCCACTTTGAAAGACTCATAACGAGTTTAGATTTATTAAAGATCGGGCATTCATTTTTGCAGGAGCAAATAGTGCAATGGATCATGGAATTATGCCAACTGAACCAATGCCTTGAATCTGCCCGGGTTCGCCTGGCAGTTTACAGAAATGCTCATGGTGTTGGCGAGATCATTATTGAGGCACAGTCAATACCCTCAACCGATTTCGAAAACAAATTACAATACATTTCAGTTACCGTGTTTCCCTATGCACGTAAATCAATGGATGTATATGCCAATTTAAAAACTGCCAATTTTCTGCCTTATGTTATGGCAGGCCTGTATGCCATTGATGAAGGGTGTGATGATAGTATTGTATTGAACTGTGAAAATAAAATTTGCGATAGTTCAAAAGCTAATGTCTTTATGATCCATAATAATGAGATTTACACGCCTGCCTTGCACCAGGGATGTGTGAGTGGTGTAATGAGACGTTACCTCATTGATGCTCTTAAAGGATTGAATTATGTCGTTCACCAGCAAGACATTACTGTAGAGGAACTAGTAACTGCAGATGAAATTTTCTTAAGCAATGCCATATTTGGCATCAGGTCAGTAAAAAAATTTAAAGAAAAAAATTACGGCAATATGATTGTCTCAGGAATTTACGAAAGATTGGTTACCCCATTATTTGCTTAACTCCCTGTACTTAAATTGGTCCAATTAGAGAAGCCATTAAAAAATGGCAGCTGTTGTGGTTAGATTATTTTGTGATTGGTATACTTTATATAATTGTTCAATGGCCTTTTTACCCTGTTCTCCTAGGTCAATGCTATGATCATTCACATAAAGTTCAATATGTTGTCTCATAACATGTTCCTCCATGGCCTGTGCATGTTCTTTTATATAGGGAGAAATTTGGGGGTAAGAGTTAAATGAATACTCCACGCTTTTCCTTATCAGCCTGTCTACTTTATCAATTACACCTCTATCCAGATCTTTCCTGGCAGCGATACCGCCCAACGGAATAGGAGCGTTTTGCCGCTCTTCCCACACTTGTCCAAGATCGCATATCTTATGTAATCCTTTTTGCTGGTAGGTAAATCGATTTTCATGAATGATCACCCCCAGGTCAGCCTTTTCTTGCAGCACTGCCTCCTCTATTTGAGAAAATAAATAAGGAATCTTAATGGCAATATTGGGAAAAGCAAAACTCAATAAAAAATTGGCTGTAGTATTTTCTCCGGGGATGGCAATGGTACAATTGGCAACTTCCCTGATGTCTACCATTTTTTTACCTATCAAAAGCGGGCCTACACCTTTGCCTAGGGCTGATCCTGAATTTAATAATGTGTATTTATCCAGGTTGTTAAACAAGGCAGGAAAGCTTAGTTTGGTTATATTCAACTTGCCTGCTGATGCCCACTCGTTCAGGGTTTGAACATCTTCAAGTATGGGTTCGAATTCAATTCCTTCAGTATCTATTTTTTTATTTACCAGTGCATCAAATATAAATGTATCATTCGGGCAGGGAGAAAATCCAAGGCTCAACTTCATAGTCTCACAAATTTTGAAATGATCGGTATTAATTCCTTATTTAAATTGTCAATAGCATCTTTCAATTGCCATTTATTTTTATTTCTTTCACCTGCAAAGTTCGACAATGATCGAACTTGAAGAAAAGGAATATTTTCCATTAATCCCACGTAATGCAAGGCAGCCCCTTCCATAGATTCTATGGAAGCACCAAGTGCATTTTTATAATGATCGATCCGGGAAGGTAAGGTAGTGATCTCGTTGATGGATACACTTTGCAACATTGGTAACATCAATTGGTCCAATATCCCAAAGGTATTTACAAGCCTGCCATTCGTCCAGGGTGCTTCGTTCTTTTGAATAAAGTTCATATCAAAAAGTGAATGGAATCCATCCTGTTCCATTACACCCAGGTCTCCAATAATTTCTGATTCTACCGCAACAACCCTTCCTAACTTCAAATTATAGTCCAATGCACCTGCTATACCTGCCTGGATGATCAGTTGGGGTCTATTTTTACAAACGGACCTGGTAAGCTGGTAAGTGGCTGCAGTCAATCCAACACCTGTTAACAGGATATCAATATTTTTAACCTTTTGGGATTCTATATGTTGTATAATTGGTTCAATCTCAAATCTTGTAGCTGCACAAAGAAGAACTTCCATGGCCCAAAAATCGTAAATTAAATTACTTTTTACCAACCATTACCTTTGCACAATTGTTGTTGACTCTGAATTATGAATAAAAAAGTTGCTGTAGTACGTCGTGAACATTTTAATGCGGCTCATCGTTTATACAGGCCTGATTGGTCTTCTGAAGCCAATACAGCTACTTTTGGAAAATGCAGTTTTCCTAATTTTCATGGTCATAATTATGAATTGGAAATCAAAGTAGTTGGTGAGATCAATAAGGAAACCGGCTTTGTAATGGATCTGAAGATCTTATCTGACCTGGTCAATGATAAAGTATTAGAAAAATTTGATCACAAGAATTTAAATATCGACCTGGAAGAATTTAAGAATCTGAATCCAACAGCGGAAAATATAGCAGTAGTCATTTACAATATCTTGCGCCCGCATATTGAACCATCATTGGATTTGTTCATCAGGCTATTTGAAACACCACGTAATTATGTTGAATATCCAGCTTAAATAATAGATTAGCAATTATGGCATTTCATAAAAAAGAAAGTTTTGATACGGATGTTACCGAAGGATTAATGAATAACTACAGTAGCATTATCAATCTCCTGGGAGAAGATTCGCATAGAGAAGGATTGTTGAAGACCCCCGAGCGCATGGCTAAGGCCATGCAATATATGACCCAGGGCTATAGCCAGGATGCAGTTTCCATACTTAACGGTGCCCGTTTCAGCGAAGAGGTGAGTGAAATGGTGATCGTGAAGGATATTGAACTGTTTTCTATGTGTGAACATCATCTCTTGCCATTTTTCGGTAAGGCGCATATTGCCTATATACCCAATGGTTATATTACAGGCCTTAGTAAACTTGCCCGCGTGGTGGATGTATATTCACGCAGGTTGCAGGTACAGGAAAGACTGACAACACAGATATTAAAAGCTATTAAAGAAAGTCTCAATCCACTGGGTGTGGCTGTCGTTATTGAAGCCAAACACCTGTGCATGATGATGAGAGGCGTTCAAAAGCAAAATTCTGTTACTACCACCTCTTCTTTTGATGGGGAATTTTTAAATAACCACATCACCCGGAACGAGTTTTTAAAATTAATTACTGCTGATCTGGACTAATTAGTAAACTTGCCACATGAAACATGCATTTGTATTTCCCGGCCAGGGAGCCCAGTTCCCGGGAATGGGAAAGTCTCATTATGATAACAGTTCATTTGCTAAAAAGATTTTCGAGCAGGCAAATGAAATATTAGGTTTTAGAATATCAGATGTAATGTTCAACGGCAGCGACGAAGAATTAAAGCAGACCAGGATCACCCAGCCTGCAATTTTCCTGCATTCCATAATTGCCTTTAAAGGAATTGAGAACTTAAGGCCAGATGCCGTTGCCGGCCACTCACTGGGTGAGTTTTCTGCTTTGGTAGCTAATGGAACCTTAAGCCTGGAAAGTGGTTTGTTGCTGGTAAGCCTTCGGGCCCAGGCCATGCAAAAAGCCTGTGAACTGAATCCTTCCACCATGGCAGCTGTTCTTGGCTTGCCAGATCACCAGGTAGAAGAGATCTGTAAAGATGTACAATCAGAGTCCGGGGAGGTTGTTGTGCCTGCAAATTATAATTGCCCTGGTCAGTTGGTTATTTCCGGAAGTCTGAAGGGAATTGATATCGCCTGTGAAAGGCTAAAGTCTGCAGGAGCTAAACGTGCTATGGTTCTGCCTGTTGGTGGCGCATTTCATTCGCCATTGATGGAGCCAGCCCGGAAAGAACTGCAACAGGCCATTGAATCTACAACCTTCCATACGCCTTCATGCCCTGTTTACCAGAATGTGGTAGCTAAAGGGGTGATTAATAAGGACGAGATCAAACAAAACTTAATTGACCAATTAACCGGGGCGGTTAAATGGACGCAATGTGTGCAGGCCATGATCGCTGACGGTGTGTCTAAATTTACTGAAATAGGTCCCGGTAAAGTTCTGCAGGGGCTGATACTAAAGATTAATAAAGAAGTAAGCGCAGAATCGGTAAGTTAAATTTATAAAGAAAATAAAAAGTGGAAGAGGATGTCTGTTAAGGGCATCCTCATTTTTTTTAAATGTTACAATATCCTAATTGTTTGTATAGTCAGTAATTAATACTTCGTTTCAGGCGCTCTTCCATTTTCAAATAGATATTACCTCAGCAGGAACAGTAAATCCGAACAACACTTTACCTAAATATTTCGTATTTTAAGAAAGGGAAAATTGGTGCCACTGGAAGCCTTCAGGGTTTATTAGATACGACCACCTCTAATAAACATTCAATCAATTTGATATTATCTGAAATGTGATACATCAAATTAAAATATACTTCATCCAGTTACCGGTTTATATTTTTTTGAGCTGCCTGATAAATCATCGCGCGAATGCCCAATTTACATCAGGAAATGGTTTCGGTGACCCGGTTTTAAATGTAAATTTTGGTAAAGGCAATGAGGACCCAAATACAATAGGGGCGCCATTATCCCCTGGCAGAACTTCATTTTTATATACAACTAATCTCTGCCCACCTCCTGGATACTATACTGTTGTAAGGAGAATCAATGTGAAAGGCTGTTCTGATGATACATGGATACCCCTCTCAAAAGACCATACGCCTAATATAGAATTTGGTTGTATGATGATAATCAATGACGATGAGGCAACGCATCCAAGATTATTGTTTAGAGATACAGTGCGAAAGTCATTATGTGCAGGTGGACCATACAGGTTTTCCGCATCATTTGTCAATATTGATAAAGAGCGGAAATGCACCCCCCATTTTCCTAAATTTTATTTTAGCCTGGAAACTGAAACTGGCCAGCTATTACAATATTATACCTCAGATGAATTGGGTTATGCTGATACCGTTAGAACCACGTTTACTGAATACGGCTTTAATTTTGTCATGCCGCCAGGCCAGGACAACCTGGTTGTAAAAATTATGGATATTTCGTACGATGGCATAGTAGGTCCGGATTGCGGAGATGATTTTGCGGTTGATGATATTACAGTAACACCTCTTGGTCCTAATGTAACCATATCATTTGAACACCAACCCCCTGAGACATTGGTGAGCAATGTTTGCTTCCAGGATAATAAATCAATAACACTTACTGGCAAAGTTGATCCATACTATGCCAATACAGCGGTGCAATGGCAACAAAGTACAGATGATGGAATTAACTGGACGGATATTCCCGGGGCTACAAGCATAACATACACAAAAACATTTTCAGTTGCTGATACATTTCTTTTTCGTTTGCGGGCATCAGAAGCTTCGCATATTGGTAATACCAACTGCAGTGTTGTATCAAATGTGAAAAGAGTTGCAGTTGATGGTTTGCCTGAAATACATTCCCTGGAGGCCAATTCACCAGTTTGCGTGGGTGACAACCTGGTATTCAAACCGGTATTAGCAGCAACATATGAATGGCATGGTCCGAATGGCTTTTATGATAATTCACCATTTGCCCATATTCCAAAAATAACTTTTGCAGACAGTGGTATGTACTACGTGGAAGCAAAGACTTTGGGTGGATGCAAAGTTACTGACAGTACACATGTGATTGTGATTGGTCCCCACCTGGTGGTGGGTCCTGATCATTCCATATGCAAAGGCGAATTGGTGAAATTACATGCCGAAGGTGGCGACAGCTACTCATGGACACCCACAACTGATATATCAGGAATTCATAGGGCAGAACCTTTGGTTTCTCCTCCCGTTTCTACCAACTATACGGTAAAAATATCCGATCAAACCGGCTGCATTGCTGAAGGAGAAATAGTAGTGAAAGTGATCAATACAATTGCTGTAAATGCTTCTTTCGGGGGTGAAGGTTATTTGTGTCCACCATTGGATTCTGCTTTGTTTACAGATAAAAGCGCGGGAAAGATTATTGAATGGCACTGGGACTTTGGTAATGGAAACGCCAGTTCAGACTCGACTCCAACATTTCAAAAATATATAATAACACCCGGCTCAGCCCCAATTCCTATAACATTAAGCGTTACAGATACAGCCGGTTGTTCTGCTACCACACGGCAATATTTAAAAGTTGCAGCAAATTGTTATATCGCTGTGCCTAATGCATTTACTCCCAATGGAGATGGGTTGAATGATGAATTATCGCCTCTGAATGCCTACAAGGCAACAAATTTACTTTTCCGTGTTTATAACAGGTTTGGCTATTTGCTTTTTGAAACCCGCGACTGGACCCGTAAATGGAATGGCACATTCAGGAATGAAAACCAACCCATGGATACATATATTTGGACGCTGGAATATAATGATGCCACTAAAAAGAAAATTGTACAGAGAGGGACCACTGTATTGATCAGGTGATTTAACTCAGGAATAGAGAATAACTAAGAAAACAATTACTTTTTCTCATTAAAACTGATTCCGCAATTAATCCATTCAGGATCGAAACTAGCCTGGTACTTTTTATAGAAATTGATAGCAGGAACATTCCATTCCAATACCTGCCATTGAATACCCTGCAGATTTCTTCTCCTGGCTTCAGCGAGCAATTCATCGAATAACAATTTCCCCAATCCTTTACCTCTCATTGACTCAGTGACCAGGAGATCTTCGAGGTACATACGCTGTCCCTTCCAGGTGCTGAATCTTATATAAAACAATGCAAAGCCCTGAACCTCTCCATCAACTTCTGCTACAAAGGCCCACCAGACAGGCTGGGCTCCAAAGCCGCTATTTTCAAAATGCTCATAGGAAACTGTCACCTCGTCGGGAGCCTTTTCAAAAACCGCCAATTCCTTCACCAATTGAAGTATCCTTGGACAATCTTCTTTTACAGCCTCACGAATCTTTACAATCATAGGAGATTTTTGCGCGAAAATATTATTATTACGAACGCTTACACTACCCGGAAAATCAAAAAATTATAAGGATTGCTCCAAATCAGCTAAAATATCCTGCAGGTTCTCAATGCCCACGTTCATCCTGATCAGGCCATCTGTAATACCATATTTTTCTCTTTGTTCTTTGGGAACACTGTAATGTGTCATAGAAGCGGGATGAGAAAGCAAGGTATCAACAGTGCCTAAGGAAACAGTTCTTACACACATTTTCAACTTATTCATAAAGTCTATTCCTCCCTGTAATCCTGACTTTAATTCAAAACTAAGCATGGCTCCGGGATGGCGCATTTGTTTTAAAGCTACATTATGGTCAGGGTGAGAAGCGAGGCCGGAATAATTGACTTTGGCAACAGCACTATGATTCTCTAAATATTGGGCTATTTCCATGGCATTACTGCAATGCCTGTCCATTCGGATCTCTAGTGTTTTTATGCCCTGTATCAACAGGAAAGCATCAAACCCATTTGAATTGCCTCCAAGCAAACGATGTACTTTGGTGGCCTTTGTCTTCATAAATTCGATATCTCTGCCTATAAGTACGCCACCTATGGCAGTGCCGTGACCATTTAGGAATTTGGTGGTTGAATGCACAACAAAATCCACATCAAATTTGAATGGTTGTTGCAGGTAGGGCGTGGCAAAAGTATTATCACAGGCAACTATAAGATTGTATTGTTTGCCCAATTTACTGAGGGCTTCAATATCCACACACTGGATAGTTGGATTGGCAGGGGTCTCCAGGTACATTAATTTGATATCCCTGTTCTTTTTCAGCACATCTTCTACTTCGTCTAGCTTTCTAAGGTCAACAATAATAGGTTCAATATTTAATTCCGGTAATATTTTAAAAAGTATCTCATTTGAACCTCCATACAATGAATAATGGGAGAGGACCTTATCGCCAGATTTTAAATTGGAAAATAATAATGTGGAAATAGCTGCCATGCCTGAAGCATGCAGGATTCCCATCACTTCAAGATCCAGCCCAAATGTCTCCAGCGCTGCTATTCTATCTGCAGCTTCTGTCATGGTAGGATTACCCCATCGTGAATATATATACCCTGGCTCTTCGCCACTGAAGCGTTTCATTCCCTGCTCCGCAGTGTCAAATATGAATGTGCTTGAGGCATATATTGGAGTTTGATGGGCATGAAGAGGTTCAGGGTGATGGCCTGCATGCACGGATGCTGAGCCAAATCCTTTCAAAGGGAAGTTTTTATCCATTAGCTGCTTTTGATTTTGTTAATTCGCGTTATCAAATGTATTTACAAATAAAGAAATGAAAGAGCTATTACTTCAACTCTCAGGATACAACACCTGGGCTAATCAACAATTAATAGATCTCATTCAGCAGTTGCCGGAAGAAAAACAAACGCAAACAGTGGCAAGCAGCTTTAATAGTCTTTTAAAGACATCTGTTCATATGTGGGATTCGGAATCTATTTGGTGGCAAAGGTTGAAGTTGAGTGAAAGGATCATAGTGCCCTCGGAAACGTTCAACGGAAATTTTAAAGCAGCAGCTTACCAGCTCTTGCAACAAAACAGGCAATGGACAGAATGGATCACCAATTCGCAGGAACATATGTTTCAGCATGAATTCATTTATATGAATTCAAAGAAGGAGCAATTTAAGCAACCGGTTTACCAGGTGTTGGTACATGTATTTAATCATGGTACCTATCACAGGGGGCAGTTGGTAACAATATTAAGGCAGTTAGGCGTTGATAAGATACCCCAAACAGATTATATAGTCTGGACAAGGAAAAACCGTTGAATCATTGATAGCTATTTGTTATCGGGAGGTGGCACTAATTCTGGCGCATCGTCATGGGTGAGATCTTCCATGTTCCTGTCATTGGCAATTTTACCTGTTTCTTCCAGCATGCGCATATCCTTGGCATCGCGCAGGAATTCTGAAGCAAATATGAAATCATTCAGTCGCTGATTTTTACTGAAGATGATTTCTTTATTATTTCCTTCCCATTCTTTTTCACCCTGGTACATGTAAATAATATGATCTCCAATTTCCATCACGCTGTTCATGTCATGGGTATTAACAATGGTGGTGATCTTATATTCTTCTGTTATCTCTTTGATCAACTGGTCTATCAGCCCGGATGTCTGGGGGTCAAGACCCGAATTGGGTTCATCTACAAAAAGGTATTTTGGATTGAGCACGATTGCTCTTGCAATACCTACCCGTTTCATCATACCGCCACTCAATTCTGCAGGGAATTTTTTATTGGCACCTTCCAGGTTCACCCTCTTTAATACCTCGTTTACCCTGTCCATTTTTTGTTTTCTGGTATCACGGGTAAACATATCGAGAGGGAAAATGATATTTTCTTCTACTGTCATACTGCTAAAAAGTGCTGAACCCTGGAAAAGCATGCCTATTTCTTTCCTCACTTCCTTTTTTTGCTCTACGGACATTTTAGTGAAGTTCTTCCCATCGTACAGGATGTCCCCATTATCCGGTTGAAACAGTCCGACAAGGCATTTCATGAAAACAGTTTTACCACTTCCACTGCTACCAATAATCAGGTTGCATTGTCCGGGCAACATGTTCACATTAACATCCTTCAGAATGGTCTTGCCCGCAAAGCCTTTTCCTAAATTTTTTACCTCAATCATTTTTCAATAATATGGCTGCAAGGAAATAATCAGCAAATAGCACAGCAACACAGGTAACTACAACCGCCTTGGTACTGGCCCGGCCAATTTCAAGGGCACCCCCCTTCACATTATATCCATAATATGCTGGTATGCTTGAAATGAGGAAGGCGAAAGTGTAGGCTTTCGCCATGGCAAAAAATACATTATAAGGTATAAAGCCTGCAAATAAGCCTTTGTTGAATTCGTCTGATGATATGATACCTGACATTGTACCTGCCAATTTTCCACCCCAAATACCAAGCATGGCAGCGATCACTATCAGCATAGGAATGACCACTAAAGCGGCAAGGATCTTTGGGAGTACCAGGTAAGCTTTTGTGTTAATGCCCATTATTTCCAGGGCATCAATTTGTTCTGAAACCCGCATATTGCCTAGTTCACCTGCTATCTTACTGCCTACTACACCAGCCAATACAATGGATACAAGTGTAGGTGCAAATTCCAGGATCACGGTATCACGAACCACCTGGGCTATAGTAAACTTGGGAATTAAAGGATTGGTAAGCTGGTAGGCTGTCTGAACCGTAGATACCGCTCCCATGAATACGGAAATGATCACTACGATCCACAATGAGCCCATTCCGATCTCCGAGCATTGGTGCATGAATTCCTTCCAATACATCCTCCAGTTTTCCGGTTTGGAAAACATGCCTTTGATCATCAATAAATATTTCCCGATCTCGCTGAAAAAACCCATAGCCAAATTGTTATTATGTGCCGGCAGATGAACTGGTAAGCAACTTATACATTAATATTCAAAGCTCAAAACAGCTCTCTTGATCGACCGGAACTTTATTCCCACTAGCTTTTCTTCTTAAATCTTTTCCACCAGGGAGATTTCCTGATCAATTCTTCCGTTTCCGCCTGGCTTTTCAATTGGGCATCCACTACTGCTATCATTGCCATATTAACGATATTACGAACAGAGCTCCCCAATTGAAGGATATGCACCGGCTTCTTCAAACCTAATAAAATCGGGCCAATAGCATCCGCTGCTCCAACTTCCTTTAAAAGGTTATACGCAATATTACCTGAGGCCAGGTTGGGGAAGATCAGGGTATTGACATCTTTATCAACCAGTTCGCTGAATGGATAATTTTCCTTTAATAAATTATTATTGAAAGCCACACTTGCCTGCATTTCACCATCAACAATCAAATTAGGCATTTGTTGTTTCACCAAAGCCCTTGCTTTGGCTACCAGGTGCGCCTCAGGAGAGTTGCTGCTGCCAAAATTGGAATAGCTAAGCATAGCAATCCTTGGTATTATATTAAAATGCCTCATTTCCCTGGCTACCAGTAAGGTAATCTCCGCTAATTCCTCGGCGGTAGGGTTAAAGTTCACCGTTGTGTCACCTAGGAATAATGGTCCCCTTTTGGTAAGCATCAGGTACATGCCCGCTATGCGTTTGGTGCCTTCTTCAATACCAATACACTGTATGGCTGGCCGTATCGTATCCGGGTAATTTTTTGAAAGCCCTGAGATCATGGCATCTGCATCGCCTGTCTCCACCATCATGCATCCAAAATAATTACGATCCTTCATGATCTTTTTGGATTCATAGTAATTGAATCCTTTGCGTTGACGCTTCTGGAAGAAAAGTTCAGCGTATTTATTACGTTTTTCTTCCATGGCATCGCTTCTTGGATCATAAATCGGTAAACCTTCGAGGTCTATTCCATTAGCTTGCGCAATGATCCGGATCTTATTCTCATCACCTAAAAGAATAGGATATCCTATGCCTTCATCAATAACAATTTGAGCAGCCTTCAGGATCTTGACATTTTCCGCTTCAGCAAATACGATGCGTCTTGGGTCACGCCTTGCTTTATTGCCAAGTATTCTCATTACCTGGTTATCCAACCCTAACCTGCGGTTCAGATCATTGGTATAGGCTTCCCAGTCTGTAATGGGTTTTGATGCGACCCCACTTTCCATTGCAGCTTTGGCCACTGCCGGTGCTACCACCGATAATAAGCGGGGATCAAGAGGTTTAGGAATAATATATTCAGGTCCGAACATAATGGTCTTTTCATTATAGGCAAGATTCACAATGTCCGGCACAGGAGATTGTGCCATTTCGGCCAGTGCTTTAACTGCGGCCAGCTTCATAGCCTCATTGATCTGCGTGGCCCTTACATCCAGGGCACCGCGGAATATGTAGGGAAAGCCTAAAACATTATTTACCTGGTTGGGATAATCACTTCTGCCCGTAGCCATGATCACATCCTTTCTGGCACTGGTAGCTTCCTCCCAACTGATCTCCGGGTCGGGATTGGCCATGGCAAAAACAATAGGATTCTTTGCCATCGCCTTGATCATATCTCCATTCACCACATTTCCTACACTTAATCCAACAAATACATCCGCATCTTTCAATGCCTTATCAAGGGATAATTCTTCTTTGGCATTGGCAAATTTCTTTTTGAATTCTTCCAGGTCGGTCCGGCCGAAATGCAAAACACCTTTCCTGTCAAATACGTAAAAGTTTTCTGGCTTTGCTCCCAGGGAAACATACAACTGGATGCAGGCCATGGCAGCTGCACCAGCCCCATTGACCACGAATCTCACCTTGTCTATTTTCTTTTTCTGTATCTGTAAGGCATTTAATAAAGCCGCCGCACTGATGATGGCAGTCCCGTGCTGGTCATCATGCATCACGGGTATGGTCAGTTGCTCACGTAATTTCTTTTCTATGTAAAAGCATTCAGGTGCTTTGATATCCTCAAGGTTGATACCACCAAATGTGGGCTCAAGGGCTTTTACTATCTGTACAAATTTCTCAGGGTCTTTTTCATTGATCTCAATATCAAAAACATCTATATCTGCGAATATTTTGAAAAGCACTCCCTTGCCTTCCATCACAGGTTTGCTGGCTTCTGGACCAATATCTCCCAGGCCAAGGACGGCAGTGCCATTACTGATCACAGCTACCAGGTTGCCCTTGGCTGTATATTTATATACATCTTCTTTGTTAGCTGCAATTTCCTTGCAAGGTTCAGCCACTCCCGGAGAGTAGGCCAGTGATAGATCCCTTTGGGTTTTAGCTTCCTTGGTAGGTACTACTTCTATTTTACCTGGTTTTCCTTTAGAATGGTAGCGTAATGCTTCTTCTTTTCTTAAATCTCTCTGCATAATTTTCTTTTGGCAATCAAAAAAGGAAAAGCGAACAGTTATATTTTTTCACTTTTACCAGTTCAGTTACGTTTCAAATTGACCTGGCAACTGGTACAAAGACCAATTGACGGGTAACTGAATCTGGCAAAAGTAATGTACTATAATTAACTCTGGAAAGAGGCTGTTGCGCCAAGGGTTGCCATAATACCTATCCCTGTTTCTATGGCGCTTTCATCAATATTAAACTTTGGAGTATGAACGCCGGAAATTATTCCTTTGGCTGCATTGGCAGTACCCAGCCGGAAAAAACAGCCCGGTATCTGTTGTGAATAGTAACCAAAATCTTCAGCTCCCATTCTTATTTCTGTTTCTCCAACCTTTTCAGCCCCTAAATAAGATTCTGCTATTTTCCGGGCACTGTTGTTTAGGTCTTCATTATTATATACAGTTGGATAACCTACATCTATATGCACGTCGATCTCCGCGCCCATGGAATGTACCAGTTCAGTAGACAATTTCCTGATGATATCGTGTGCCTTAAAGCGCCATTTTTCATCCATTGCCCTGAATGTTCCCATCAATTTCACTTCAGAAGGAATAACATTGGTTGTGTATCCACCCTGGAAAGAAGTGATGGAAAGTACAGAAGGAGATAAGGGGTCGCAATTCCGGCTGATGACTTGTTGCAATGCCACAATCAAATGGCTGGCAATTAAAATGGTATCAGCAGTAAGGTGAGGAGCGGCAGCATGACCGCCTTTACTCCTGATGGTCATATAGATCTCATCCGCGCTTGCCATCACCTTGCCTGCCCTGAAACTAAGATTGCCAACCTCTAGCTGTGGATTGACATGCAGGGCAAATATGGCCTCAGGCTTTGGACTTTCAAGAACTTTCTCTTTGATAAGGAGACTGGCACCCCCGGGATTCTTTTCCTCGCCGGGTTGGAAGATCAATTTGACGGTTCCTTCCCATTCGTCTTTTGTTTGCGATAATATTTTTGATGCCCCCAGCAGGCAGGTAGTATGTACATCGTGTCCACAGGCATGCATAATTCCCGGCTTTGTAGATTTGTAGGGTATGTCATTTTCTTCAACGATAGGAAGAGCGTCCATATCACCCCGTAAGGCAATGACCCTTGAAGAAGGGTTTTTACCTTCTATTATACCAATGACCCCTGTGTTGGCCTTTACCTGGAAGGGTATATTATAAGAGGTAAGTTTTTCCTGTACAAATCTGGAAGTTTCAAATTCCTGGTAACTTAATTCAGGATGGGCATGCAGGTGATGCCTGATCTCAATAAATTCAGGAGCCAGGTCCTTAGCTAAGTCTTTGATCTTTTGTATAAGCATGGTAATAACTGATGTGCAAAAGTCAGTTATTTAGCTGAAACAGGAATGAAGGTGATAATTACATATCTTTTGAGTCAGTGTTATCTTTCTCAGGAGTTATCTCAATGGTGTCATTGATAATATATACGCCTTTAGGAAAAACGGCATTTAAATTTTTCCTGTAGCGGTCAGCTTCATCACGTGTTCTGAAATTACCGGCTTTTAATTTGAAATAAGGGGTCTGGTAAATGAGGTAGGCCTTTAGCTCAGGGAAATAGGTATAGATCTTTGTTTTGGCATCAATAGCTTCATTACGTTTGTTGGTATTAATTACCAGTAACCGATAGCCGTGCATGGAACGTGCAGAGGCTTTTTTGATCGCTGCATTTAAAGCCGCCTGTTTTTTAGCAAGGGCATCTATCCTTGCATCTTTATGTATAACTACTGAATTGGTATCAGGATAAGCATTCACCTGCGCAATCACAAAATTGAAACTTAAAATTCCGGCCAGTAGGAGAAGACTTTTCATGATGGGCATAATTAAGCAATAACCAAAAATAGTTCCAACTTTGTTTCTTTATTGTTAATAGCCGCCTTCTGATACCTTTTCGCCATTGACTATGGCAACACCTGCACTACAGCCCAAACGGGTAGCCCCTGCATCAACCAGTTGCTTTGCAAATTCATATGTCCTGATACCACCACTGGCTTTGATCTGGATGGTTTCAGGTAAATGCTTCCGCATGATCTCTACTGCTTCCACGGAAGCTCCTTTATCAGCATAGCCGGTAGAAGTTTTCAAAAAGTTGATGGGAAAATGTTTGTAAAGTTCACAGCATTTTATAACCTCCTCGTTGGACAGTATACCGCTTTCGATGATCAGTTTGAGAACAGCACCATTTTCTTTGATCACAGTGCTGATCTCTTCCATCTCCTTTTCCAGGTAGGCTATGTCATTGCTTTTGAAAGCAGCTATATTCATCACCATATCCAATTCTTCGGCTCCATCCTTTAAAGCCTCTTTAATTTCTTTGCGTTTAGCTTTATAATGGCTATATCCGAAGGGAAACCCGATCACAGTAGCTAATTTTACTTTCTTCTTTTGCAGCACCTGGCTTGCATCCCTTACATAATAAGGCGGCACACATACAGCCGCAAAGCCATATTCCATTGCTTCCTCGCATACCTTTTCAATTTCAGCAAGTGTTGTAGTTGGTTTCAGAATGGTGTGATCTATAAATTGTGCAATGTTCATATAAAAAGTATTTATTTTTAGAACTTTTGAATTTATCCACAACAAAGTAATTTAAATTTTACCCAACATGAGAAAAGCACACTGCTTTTTACTTTCATGCACATTATTAATTGGTATTGTGCTGCATGCGCAAACCAGTTTCCCGGTAAACGGTGTAGCCGATGAACGAAGTGGCTATTACGTATTTACCAACGCAACAATTGTGAAAGATCCTTCCACAACAATTCCCAACGCAACCATGATCATAAAGGATGGGAAAATTGTAGCAGTTGGAAAGGATATCAAAATTCCACAGGATGCTGTTGCAATAGATTGTAAGGGTAGATATATCTATCCATCCTTTATTGATATCTATTCAGATTATGGCATGCCTGCCCAGCAAGCAAGTGGAGCTGGGTTTAATTTTTTTGGTGCTTCTCAATTTAATTCTGCTACCAAGGGAGCATATGGCTGGAACCAGGCCATTAAAAGTGAAGTAGATGCCTATAGAGTTTTTTCCAAAGATGAAAACAAGGCAAATAGCCTGAGAGAAATTGGGTTTGGTACAGTACTCACCCATGTAAAGGATGGAATAGCACGTGGCACCGGTTCTATGGTAACCCTGGCAGATGATAAGGAAAACTTTTCTATCATTAAAGAAAAAGCTTCAGCTAATTATTCTTTTAATAAAGGCACATCCACCCAAAGCTATCCCAGTTCTATGATGGGCATGATTGCCTTATTGCGTCAAACTTTCCTGGATGCACAATGGTATAAGCAAAAGCCTGCAGGAGAAGGTTTGAACCTGAGCCTACAGGCTTGGTTGGATAACCAGTCATTACCACAGATCTTTGATGCAGGAGATAAATGGAATGACCTGCGGGCAGACAGGATCGGCGATGAATTTGGGGTTCAATATATAATAAAAGGGGGAGGCAACGAATACCAGCGCATCAGGGAAGTCAAATCAACTAATGCCACTTATATCCTCTCTCTTAATTTTCCCCAAGCCATTGATGTGGAAGACCCTAACGATGCCAGGTTTGTATCAGTCAGTGATATGAAACATTGGGAACTGGCACCCACAAACCCTGCCGCTCTTGAAAAAGCCGGGATTCCTTTTTGTCTTACTACTGCCGATCTACGGGATGCCAAACAGTTTATTGCGAACCTGAGATTGGCCTTTCAATATGGGTTAACCGAAAACGCAGCATTAAATGCCCTTACCAAAACTCCCGCTACGGCCTTGGGAGTGTATAGCCAGGTAGGTAGCCTTGAGGCGGGGAAACTGGCCAACTTTATCATTACTTCAGGGCCGGTTTTCAATGAAAAAACCCAGATCATACAAAACTGGATTCAGGGGAAAAAGTATGGAGTGAAGGATGATATTTATGATGAAATGCGTGGAAAATACAAGCTAGTATTAAACACGTTAAATGGCCCGGTGAATTATACCCTTGATTTTAAATCGCCTTCCAGCGCAAGCCTGATCGGTAAAGACACGGTCACTTCAAAATTCTATTTTGATGGCCGTCAGGTGCGCATAAATGTGGCCCCTGAAAGAAGAGTGGATAATAATCTTCGGTTAAGTGGCATGGTGAATGGCACACAATGGACGGGTACAGGGGAGGATAGTTCAGGTAATCGTTTCACATGGACTGCATTTTATTCTGGTGCCCTGGTGGAGAAAGCAGATAGTGCAAGGAAGCGTCCTTCAGGACCAATAGGCAAGGTGACTTACCCTTTTATGCCATTTGGCTGGGAAGAAGCACAGGCGCCAAGGCAGGAAACTATTTTAGTGAAGAATGCAACTGTCTGGACCAATGAAAAAGACGGTATACTTCAAAATACTGATGTATTGATCCGTAATGGTAAGATAGCTGCTGTGGGTAAAAACCTGCAGGCTAATGATGCCCACCTAATTGATGGTACAGGAAAGCATGTTACCCCGGGTATAATTGATGAACATTCACACATTGCCGCAGCTTCCATTAATGAAGGGGGGCAGAGTGTATCATCTGAAGTGCGCATAGCTGATAATTTAAATCCCGATGACATCAATATTTACAGGCAATTGAGTGGCGGTGTTACAACATCACATATACTGCATGGCTCGGCAAATACCATAGGCGGCCAAACGCAACTGATCAAGTTGAGGTGGGGTGCAAATGACGAAGACCTGAAATTTAAAAGATCAGCACCCTTTATCAAATTTGCCCTGGGGGAGAATGTAAAAAGGTCTCCGGCAAATGCAGGCCAGCAAAACAGGTTTCCCGATACAAGAATGGGAGTGGAAGAAGTTCTAACTGATGCCTTCACCCGTGCTAAAGATTACGAAAGGGCGTGGAAAGAGTATGAAGCATCAAGGAATAAAAAAGGCACCATTATTCCCAGGAGGGATTTGGAATTGGATGCGCTGGTAGAAATATTAAATAATAAACGTTTTATCACCTGCCATTCCTATGTTCAAAGTGAGATCACCAGTGCCAT
This sequence comes from Flavisolibacter ginsengiterrae DSM 18136, assembly GCF_059568575.1. NCBI lineage: Bacteria > Pseudomonadati > Bacteroidota > Chitinophagia > Chitinophagales > Chitinophagaceae > Flavisolibacter > Flavisolibacter ginsengiterrae. The sequence continues at coordinate 24,942 of NZ_JCANTR010000020.1, read as the reverse complement.
GAGAGTAGCAGATAAAATGGGTTATAAGGTTAATACTTTCACCCATATACTGGAGGGTTATAAAGTGGCGGATAAAATGAAAGCCCATGGAGCAAATGCTTCCACATTCTCTGACTGGTGGGCCTATAAAATGGAAGTGCAGGATGCCATTCCATATAATGCCGCAATTATGAGCAGGGTTGGCCTGAATGTAGCCATCAATTCCGATGATGCTGAAATGGCCAGGCGCCTGAACCAGGAAGCAGCCAAGATCGTTAAGTATGGTGGTGTAACTGAAGAAGAGGCCTTGAAGATGGTTACTTTAAATCCTGCTAAAATGCTTCATGTAGAAGATAAGGTTGGTAGCCTTAAAATTGGAAAAGATGGAGACATAGTAGTATGGAGTGATAACCCATTAAGTATTTATGCTAAATCCGAATACACTATTGTTGATGGCACTATTTATTTTGACAGGGTGAAGGATGAGCAGCTGCAAAAGCAGGTAGATGCTGAAAGAGCCCGGCTGGTGAAAAAAATGATAGGGGAGAAAAGAAGCGGAGCTCCTGTGCAGCAGGCTATTCCAAGTTATGAGATCATGCATTCCTGCTCCGATCATATGCATAACCATGGCCTGTTGGTGATTGATGCCAATGAAGTTGATAATTAATGATAGTATCATTGAGAAAAAATCAAGAAGCAGTACTCAAAACATAACAAATGAAAAAGTTACTTATCTATATAACCATTTTATTTTCCTTCTCAGTCAAAGCCCAGGAAACGGTTTATCCTGCGCCAAAGCAGGCAGGTTCCACTGTTATAACCAATGCCACTGTACATGTGGGAAACGGACAGGTATTGAATAATGCAACCATTGTCCTCACTGATGGCAAAATAGCAGCGGTAGGAAATAACATATCTATACCTCCGGGTTCCACCCAGGTAAATGCACAGGGTAAACAGGTCTACCCGGGATTGATCCTTCCCATTAGTAACCTGGGCCTTGTGGAGATCGGAGCAGTGCGCGCCTCAAACGATGTACAGGAATTGGGTGAAATGAACCCAAACATACATAGTATTGTAGCGTATAACACTGATTCAAAGGTTATTAATACCCTTCGATCAAATGGTATTTTGTTGGCTAATGTAGTGCCTGAAGGCAGTTTTGTAGCAGGTCAGTCTTCCGTTGTGCAACTCGATGCCTGGAACTATGAAGATGCAGCCTATAAAACTGATGGAGGGTTACATGTATATATGCCATCGTTGATGGCTCGCCCAAGGCGTGGCCGTGGTGCTGGTCCACAACAACCAGAAGAAGATCCTGTTAAAGAAGGATTGGAAAAAGTTGATGGATTAAAGAGTTTTTTTCGGGAGGCCCGGGCTTATTATAAACAGGCAGCGCATACAAATACTAACCTCAAATTTGAAGCTGTTCAACATCTTTTTGATAAAAACCAAAAGTTATATGTGCATGCCAACACGGTAAAGCAAATGTTGGTAGCCCTGGATTTTGTCAAAGAATTTAATTTCGATGTGGTGATCGTTGGTGGAAGTGATAGCTGGCAGATCGCTGATCTATTGAAGCAAAATAATGTATCTGTTATATTGAGCACTCCACACAGTCTTCCAACACTTGGTGATGATGATGTAGATCAGCCTTATAAAACTGCCGCTGCTTTACAAAAGGCTGGTGTCTTATTTGCCATTTCAGATGAAGATGGACAAACCCGTGGAAGGAATTTGCCTTTTAATGCAGGTACTTCAGCAGCCTATGGCCTCACCAAGGAAGAAGCATTACAAGCTATCACCTTAAATGCAGCTAAAGTATTGGGAGTTGCTGAAAAGACAGGCAGCATTGAGGTGGGGAAGGATGCCAATATTATTATCAGCGATGGCGATATTCTTGATATGAGAACCAGCCAGGTTACAGATGCTTTTATACAGGGTCGTAAGATAGACCTTACGGATAAACACAAACAATTGAATGAACGATACAAAAGAAAATATGGATTAAAAGATTTCTAAAGTTAAAGCCCCGCATTGCGGGGCTTTTGTTTCAATATAATATGATATTTATTAAGATTCTTTTCCGTGGCAGTTCTTATATTTCTTTCCGCTACCACAAGGGCAGGGGTCATTACGCCCGATCTTAGGTCCTACTTTAATAGGTTCCTGCTTCACTGCTACATCACCGGAAGGATCGAAATAGTCATTTTCATTTGCCCCATAATCACTTCCTGCTGCATCTATCTGTTCTTTATTGGCAGTCATCTTACTCATATCGGTTTTCTGCTGCCTGCCTTCTTTCAAATTAGGAGCTTCTTCCTGTATAGGTAACTGGGCATGGCATAAGAAGGAAACAATATCCCTGTTTACTTCGCTGCTCATGCGCTTGAACAGGTTGTATGCTTCCACCTTATAAATAACCAATGGATCTTTCTGCTCCAGGTAAACTGTTTGCACGCTTTGCTTCAGATCATCCATGGCACGAAGGTGTTCTTTCCAGGCATCGTCAATAATCGCCAATGTAATGTTTCGTTCCATTGCACTACATAATTCTTCGCCATCTGTTGATACAGTTTTGTCAAGATTGGTTAATACATTAATACCTTTCTTTCCATCTGTAAAAGGAACTACTACGTTTTCAATATGTTGTCCCTGCGATTGACGAATATTCTTAAAGACCGGGACTGCCTGTTTCCTGATGCCTTCCTTATGTGCCTGGTAAGCTTCTATGGCTTCATTATATAAATGATCAGTAAGGCTGTTTACATCATTGCCTTTAAACTCTTCATGGGTGATCTTTGTATCCAGTCCGAAATTAACTATGCAGGAAAGTTTGAAGCCTTCATAATCATCCTGTTCACGGTTGCTGCTGACAAGATCTTCTGCAGTTACAGAAAATGCATTATCAATATCCAATGCCAGGCGATCTCCAAACAAGGCGTGGTTGCGCTTCAGGTAAATAGCGTTACGCTGCATGTTCATCACATCATCATATTCCAGCAAGCGCTTACGTATCCCGAAGTTGTTTTCTTCTACCTTGCGTTGCGCCCTCTCGATAGATTTAGTGATCATGCTGTGCTGGATCACTTCACCTTCCTTATACCCAAACTTATCCATCAAACCAGCGATACGTTCACTGCCAAACATGCGCATCAGGTCATCTTCCAATGAAACATAGAACTGCGATGTTCCGGGGTCTCCCTGGCGGCCTGCACGACCACGCAACTGGCGGTCAACCCTACGTGACTCATGACGCTCAGTACCAATGATGGCCAAACCACCTGCTTCTTTCACGCCTGGCCCAAGCTTAATATCCGTACCACGACCAGCCATGTTGGTGGCTATGGTAATGGCCCCGGCTAAACCTGCTTCCGCAACCACTTGTGCCTCACGGGCATGTTGTTTAGCGTTCAATACATTATGAGGGATCTTTTTCGCGGTAAGCATCCTGCTTAATAATTCACTTACCTCCACTGAAGTAGTACCTACAAGTACGGGGCGACCCGCATTCCGCAATTCTTCGATCTCGTCTATAACTGATTTAAATTTCTCTCTTTTGGTTTTATAAACCAGGTCCTGTTCATCCTTCCGGATAACAGGAATATTGGTTGGGATGGTTACCACATCCAGCTTATAAATGCTCCATAATTCTGCTGCTTCCGTTTCCGCAGTACCGGTCATACCGGCAAGCTTATGATACATACGGAAGTAATTCTGCAGGGTAACGGTGGCATAGGTCTGAGTGGCCGCTTCGATCTTCACATTCTCCTTTGCTTCAATTGCCTGGTGCAAACCATCACTGTAACGACGACCTTCCATGATACGGCCAGTCTGTTCGTCAACGATCTTCACCTGCCCTTCTATCACTACGTATTCAACGTCTTTGTCAAATAGCGTATAAGACTTCAAAAGTTGCTGAACAGAATGTATACGGTCAGCTTTTTGAGAATATTCATTTAATATAGCTTCTTTCTGGTGCAGCTTTTCATCGGCAGGAAGATCGCTTTCTTCTATTTCACTCAGCCGGACCCCAATATCGGGAAGGACAAAAAACTCCGGATCTTCTCCTGCCTTGGTTATGGCTCCAATACCCTTATCTGTAAGATCAACCGATTTGTTTTTTTCATCAATCTGGAAGAGCAGTTCTTCATCAACAATATGCATATTGCGTTGTTGATCGGCCAGGTAAAAGTTCTCTGCTTTCTGCATTTTTACCTTGATGCCTGGTTCACTCAGGAACTTGATCAGGGGACCATATTTTGGCAAACCCCGATAGGCACGGAAAAGATACAATCCACCACTTTTAGGATCATCATCTCCTTCAGAGAATTTCTTCTTGGCTTCATTAAGGTTTTGCCTTACAATTCTTTCCTGGGCTTCTACCAATTGCTGCACCCTTGGCTTTAATATATGGTATTGCTGGTCATCACCTTTTGGCACGGGACCGGAAATGATCAATGGCGTACGTGCATCATCGATCAATACACTATCCACCTCATCCACCATGGCATAATGGTGTTTGCGTTGCACCATTTCCTCTGGTGTATGCACCATGTTATCCCTCAGGTAGTCAAAACCAAATTCATTATTGGTGCCATAGGTAATATCGGCCAGGTATGCGTTCCTGCGTTCTTCACTATTAGGTTGATGTTTGTCTATACAATCCACCCTTAGACCTAACCATTCGAAAATAGGTCCGTTCCACTCACTGTCACGACGGGCCAGGTAGTCATTAACTGTAACGATATGAACGCCTTCACCAGCCAATGCATTCAGGTAGGCAGGTAAAGTAGACACCAATGTTTTACCCTCACCCGTTGCCATCTCGGCTATCTTACCCTGGTGCAATACAGCACCACCAATTAACTGGACATCATAATGGACCATATTCCAGGTGATCTGTCCACCACCTGCAGTCCATGTATTTTTATAAATAACCTTATCACCATTGATATTAATATAATCCCTGGTTACGCTTAGTTGCCTGTCCAGTTCAGTAACTCCCGATTCTATTTCGGTGTTTTCTTTAAAACGGCGGGCTGTTTCTTTTACCACCGCAAAAGCTTCCGGCAACAGCTCTTTCAGGGCTTCTTCTATTTTCTGGTCCCTTTCTTTTTTCAGTTTGTCCACTTCCTGGTAAATAGTATCCTTGCCTACAAGGTCAGTAAAGGGCAGATCTTCAGCTCTTTTATTGGTTTCAGCTATTTGGTCATCGATCGCTTTAAGGTGATCCTGGATGCGCTTGCGAAACTCAGTTGTTTTATTTCGTAATTCATCGTTGCTTATAGATCTCAGAGAATCAAAGGCCTGGTTAACTTTTGTTACCAATGGCAGTATGGCTTTAACATCCTTTTCCGACTTACTGCCACCGAACATTTTAGATAAAAAACCGATCATAAATTGTATAGATATTTCAATTATCGACTATAACTAACTATAACTCCCTGCTAAACAGAGATTTGTTTTTGTCAAAAAGGGTGCTAATATAGTTTAGAAGCCATTTTGACAGAGCCGTCAAAGATAATTCAATTTGCAGTGCTCTAAATCAGGTTAACAAAGCCGAAACTTTTATTGAGGGTTTGGCGTACTTTTCCGGCTTTCTGTACAATAAAATAAGGGCATTCATGAGGCAGGCGGGATTTCTGTATTTCTTTTTACTGGTCATTTTTTCTTCCAGTTGTACCAATCCTGAAAACAAAGAAGAAAAGCCTGTTGTAACCGGCCCCTTATACTACAGCCTTAATATCTGGGGAGAAGAAGGAAATGATAGTGTCAATTGTTTGCTTCAGTTCCATTCCCGTGGTATTGACGGCCCCGTTATATTTCCAGGTGAGAATGCCATTGTGCAACTAGACCATGAGCCCCTAAAAGCCGACAGTGCAAAATTATCCGGTCCATATTTCGATCTTAGAAAGCCTATCGTAGGATTTGATGGCATTCATTTGCTTCAATTTTCAGCTACCGGAACTAAAATGATAAGAGTTCCATTTGAATTTCATGCTTTTCATCCCTCGCCTGGTTGGCCAGGTTCCATTAATAAGGGGATATATCAATTAAAGCTTGAAAATTTCCCTCAAAAACCTTCCGTGATCAGGTTATCCCTTGTTGATACCTCATTTGATACAAATGATTTTAATGAAATGGTCACCGTGGAAGATGGAAAACTCAGGATCACGGCTTCGATGCTCAGGGAGCTGACGCCAGGTCCTATAAGCATGGAAATTACCCGGGAAGAAGAAAAACGGGACAAAAATGGCAGGATTTGGATCAGCTACAGTTTTAGGAGAGAGTTTGAATTAGTTAATTAGGGAACCTTCCTTAGCCAATTACCCGCAAAAACCTATATAGTTTTGAAACTGGCTATAATCTATCGTTACATGGATAATTCCTGCTTTTCCAGGCTTTAACGAATCAGTTCGGCTAATTTCATTATGTTTTATGGAATTTATAGCCCGGCAACGTACTTTTGCGGGCCGAAAGAAAGGTAGAAGCAAGAGGATTTAATTAAGGTCACCAGGGAAGGAAGCAGCAAAAAAGGTAATTATCAAATTAAGAAATTATAAATAAGACATGGCTGGTCAGTTAAAAGAAGTACGTAACCGCATCAAATCAGTACAAAGCACTCAACAGATCACTAAGGCAATGAAGATGGTGAGCGCCGCAAAATTGCGCCGCGCCCAGGATTCCATTATCCAAATGCGCCCATATGCCAAAAAGCTCCAGGAAATGTTAAGCAATATTGTTAGCAATACTGAAGTGGAAGCTGGTAATACCCTGGCCGTAGAAAGGCCGGTGGAAAAAGTGCTGTTGATCGTTATTACTTCTGACCGCGGATTAGCCGGCGCTTACAATGCCAACGTTATCAAATTGGCTAAACAATTGATCCGTGAAAAATATCCTACGCTTCAGGCGAAAGGTGGAGTAACCATCTGGAGCATTGGCAAAAAAGGGTATGAGCATTTTGTCAAGAACAATTATACCGTTACCGATACCTATAAAGATATATTCCTGAACCTGACCTTTGACAATGTTCAAAAAGCCTCGCAGGCTGCTGTGAAAGCCTACCTGAACAAGGAATTTGATAAGGTGGAAATCATCTATAGTGAATTTAAAAATGCTGCTACGCAACGTTTTGTTTCCGAGCAATTCCTGCCTATTCCTAAAATTGTCAATACAACAAATGCCACAAAGGCCGATTTCATATTTGACCCTAATAAGGAAGAATTGATTGCGGAATTAATGCCTAAGATCCTGAATACTCAATTATATAAGGCTGTCCTGGATGCCAATGCTTCTGAACATGGAGCCCGCATGACAGCAATGGATAAGGCCAGCGAAAATGCAAATGAACTCCTTCGTTCGCTTAAAATTTCTTATAACCGCGCGCGGCAAGCTGCTATTACAACTGAATTGACCGAGATAGTAAGTGGAGCGGCAGCCTTACAGGGTTAGAAATAAGTAGACAGTATGCAGAAAAACTTTGCATAGCTGTTACTTTAAATGCATATCTACAAAATGGAAATTTCCAATCTTATACCTCATATAGAAGCTTTAATTTTTGCAAGCGATAAACCGCTGACTGCTGTCGAGATCACTGACCTGGTAAACCAGGCTTTTGGTTTTATGGAAGACAAAATTGAAGTGGAACAAATTGATGCCTCACTGGAAGGGATAGTGGAGAAATACAATTCAGAATTTTATCCTTTTGAAGTTCGGCAAAGCGGGGGTGGATGGCAATTTCTCACCAAAAAAGATTTTCATAAGACAGTAGCGCAGTTAAACGGGGAAAAGTTTCTGAAGCGTTTGTCTGCAGCTGCCCTGGAAACTTTAGCTATAGTTGCCTATAAACAACCGGTGACCAAAGGAGAAATTGAAGCTATTCGCGGCGTAAGCAGCGATTATGCTGTTCAAAAACTCCTGGAAAAAGAACTGATAGTGATCACAGGTCGAAATGAAAAGCTTCCCGGCCATCCATTGGTCTATGCTACTTCTAAGAACTTCATGGATTATTTTGGCATTAACACACCGGAAGATCTTCCCAAAATAAAAGAGGTCCTTGCGGACCAGGTAGTGCAGCCAACAATAGTCCATCACACCGATTTTGAGACCAGTGATAACCTGGTGGTTACAGAAGATGGGGAACTGGTGGTTCCTGGTACAGAACAGGATGCAGAAGGGCAGAATGAAGACCATGTAAATGGCCATAGTTTTGTCCAGGACTCAGAAACAGCCAATGAAGAAACTGACCAGCCAACTGAAGACATACCAACAGAAGAAGCAATTGAAGAATATATTGCGGATGAAGTATTTATAGAAGGGGATGAGGAGGAGATAGAGGAAAGTGTAGAAGAAGAAGTGGCCGCTGATGAACCTGCCGATGGTAATGCAGCTGGTGTTGATGATGAAGATTCAGAAGATGAGTCGAACCCGGAAGATGAATCCTCAAAAAATGATGAAGAGGAAGAAAAGAGCTGATTATTCCTTTTAGTTTTAATTACCGCTAATATTTGCAAGGTTTTATCATGACCCATAGTTTAACACATACCCAGTTAGTTGAGCTGGCCGAAAAATTTGGTACGCCTCTCTATGTATATCATGCTGAAAAAATAAAGGAACAGTATCAAACGCTGGAAAAGGCTTTCTCGGATACTCATGCCCGTTTTTTTTACGCCTGTAAAGCACTTACCAATATCAACGTTTTAAAGTATGTGGAAAGCCTGGGTGCTGGGCTGGATTGTGTAAGTATCAATGAGGTTAAGCTGGGTTTGAAAGCCGGTTTTACTGCAGATAGAATATTGTTCACACCTAATTGTGTTGATTTTGCAGAAATCGAAGAGGGTAAGGACCTTGGAGTAAACCTGAATATTGATAATATTTCTATCCTTGAACAATTCGGAAATAAGTTCGGGGGCAGTTATCCCATTTGCATTCGTTTCAATCCTCATATCATGGGGGGCGGTCATTACAAAATGTCTACCGGTCATATAGATTCTAAATTCGGGATCTCGGTACACCAGATGCGTCATATAGAGCGCATCATAAAAACCACAGGCCTCCATGTAACCGGCATTCACATGCATACGGGCAGTGATATTAAAGATGTCAATGTATTTCTTGCCGGGCTGGAAGTAATGTTTGAAGTGGCTGAACATTTTCCTGACCTGAAATTTGTTGACCTGGGAAGTGGATTTAAAGTTCCCTACCACGAAGATGATGTGCGCACAGATGTATTTGATCTTGGTGCCAAAGTGGGCGAAGCTTTTGTAAAATACACCAAAGAAAAAGGCCGACAGCTGGAAGTCTGGTTTGAGCCTGGAAAGTTTTTAGTAAGTGAGGCCGGATATTTTATCACCAGGTGCAATGTCATTAAACAAACAACTGCCACCGTATTTGTAGGTGTCAACAGCGGCTTTAATCACCTGATTCGTCCTATGATGTATGAGGCCTACCATATGATAGAAAATATCAGCAATCCTTTTGGCAACCCCCGGATTTATACAGTTGTAGGTAATATATGTGAAACGGATACTTTCGCCTGGGACCGTAAGCTGAATGAAGTGAGAGAAGGAGATTACCTGGTGTTCTATAATGCAGGAGCTTATGGATTTGAAATGTCGTCCAACTTTAACTCCCGACTAAAGCCTGCAGAAGTGTTGGTAAAGGATGGAGAAGCCTTGCTGATACGTAAGCGTGATGAATTTGAAGACCTGCTGAAGAACCAGCTTGAAGTACTATAAAAAGAAGATCCCGTTGATATCAACGGGATCTTCTTTTTATAGGAATATATTTTAGGCAGGTTTTACCGTAACTGTAATGGTTGTTTTACCTGTTGAAGGAATACTCATTCCCTGTGCTTCCATCGTAGCAGTAGTGTTCATGGTAGCCGTCTTTTGTTTTAAAATGCCGGTTGCCCTGTCAATTATGACCTGGCCTGTAACCTTATCGTCAGATTTTATGCTGGCCTGTGTTCCCATGATCTCCTGTGTGGTATTTACATTAATATCTTCCGTATAATCAAGCGTTACTTCTTTATCTGTTATACTTTTTACAGTATAGACAGTTTTTCTTTTCTGGCCATTGGCAGATGAACTATCGGTCCATGAATCACCAATGGTTATTTCTTTTTCCGGCAATATTTTAAATATGCTCGCATCGCCTTGCTTAGGTAAACCTAATGTTACGCCAAGTTGTGTCGAGGCCAGTTCAGCCATAGCGTCCGTCTTTTCATTCTTTGTACCATTAGGGTTATCATCATCTAATTTGATGGCAGTGATCTTTCCTGTAGGATCTACTGACATGGTATATTTATTCTTCAGGCTCTTTTCCATGATCTTCCCCATCTCGCCTTTACGGTCTTCTTCTTTTTCAGAATCAAAACTTTGAGAGTTTCCCATGCCATTAGCAGTAAAAACAAGGTGTTTTACTTTGTGTTCAATGTTTGCCCCATTGCTATCAGTTCCAGTAATATCAAATACCTCTGTCATTTTAGAGTTTACAGTTGATTCCATGGACTGACCCATAAGTTCCATGGTAGCCGACTTATTGGTTTCAGTTACCATTTCCAGTTTTTGGCTTTTTGGGAAATTAAGCTTGCCTGTCACTTTTTGTGAAAAGCTGTTAATTGAAAGCGCTATAAATGCAACCAGTAGTACTTTTTTCATTCTTTGTTTTTATTACTTCCAAAAATGACGAAATAATTTGGATTATGGATGCATCAACTAACTTAAAGGATGTTAGTTATCATAGAAATAGCAAACAATATTTCATTCAATCCATTTTGTCCGGGACAATTGAAAGAGCAATATCTTTAAGACATGAATAATGAAATGAATGCAGCCACTAACAGCAGTGCTGCATTTCTTGCTTTAATCAACAATCCATTGAAGTTCAGATTTTTCCTGCTCAAAAGACTTCCTGCTGCTTATTTTTCAGGGCTAAGGGTAAAGGAACTTTCCGGGTACAATTGCTCGGTTACAGTTCCCTATAAATGGTTTACGCAAAATCCCTTTCGATCTACCTATTTTGCTTGCCTTGCTATGGCTGCAGAAATGAGCACCGGCATCCTGGCAATGGCCAATACTTACAAAAGGTCTCCTGCAATTTCCATGTTGGTAACAGGCCTGGAAGGGAAGTTTTATAAAAAAGCTACGGGACTTACTTTGTTTGTTTGCAATAACGGGCAGGAGATAACAAATGCTATTCACGAGGCAACAAAGACCAAAGAAAGCCAGTCTATCCGTATTCTATCTTGCGGCTATAATGAAAGTAGGGAGTTAATATGCGAATTCTGGATCACCTGGTCATTTAAAAGCAAGAATACCTGATTGCCATAGTCGGTGGCATCATTTTGTTATTTTTATACATCATCCATTAAATTGACTATATGAAGATCGCATTTCACGGCGCTGCAAGAACTGTAACCGGATCTAAACATTTGATCACTTTAAAAAATGGTCAAAAACTATTATTAGACTGTGGCATGTTCCAGGGTATGGGCAAGGACACAGATTCCCTGAACAGGACGTTTGGTTTTAATTCTTCAGAGGTAACAGCCATGATCCTTTCTCATGCGCATATAGATCATTCGGGCTTGATTCCCAAGTTGGTAAAAGAAGGATTTGCAGGTAAAATATTTTGTACGGATGCGACCAAACAATTGTCTGCCCTTTTATTGGAAGATTCTGCCGAGATTCAGGAGAACGATGCCAAGTATCATAATAAAGGCAGCCTGGCGCAGGGTACACCCTTTCAACAACCTTTGTACACAATAGAAGATGCGAAGAAAGCATTAAACTTTTTCCAGGAAAGAAGTTATGGTGAATGGTTCCCGGTATTGGATGGTGTAGAGGCCATGTTCACAGATGCGGGACATATAATTGGAAGCACCTGCGTGCATGTACGGATAACTGAGGATGGTATTACCAGGCAAATAACCTTCAGTGGCGATGTGGGGCGATACCGGGATGTCATTTTAAAATCACCACAGACATTTCCCCAGGCGGATTATGTTATTATGGAATCAACCTATGGAAATAGTTTGCATGAGGATGTTCATACATCTGTAGACATGCTACTTTCCTGGATCACAAGAACCTGTATAGAGAAAAGAGGAAAGCTGATCATTCCTGCGTTTAGCCTTGGCAGAACACAGGAGATCCTCTATGCCCTGAATCAGCTGGAGTTGGAAAACCGCCTCCCTAAACTGGATTATTTCCTGGATAGTCCTTTAAGCATGGCCGTGACTGATCTTGTTAAAAATTATTCTTCCTATTTCAATAAAAACATTCAGCGTGTGATGCAAAGCGATAGTGATCCTTTTATGTTCAATGGGCTTCATTATATAAAATCAGTTGATGAATCCAAATTGCTTAATTACAGGAATGAACCTTGTGTAATCATCTCTGCCAGTGGCATGGCCGAGGCCGGAAGAGTCAAGCATCATATCAGCAACAATATTGAAAATTCACATAATGCCATATTGCTAACCGGTTATTGCGAACCGAATTCTTTAGGAGGACGTTTAATGGCCGGCGCAAAGGAGGTGGGGATCTTTGGCGTACAGCACGAAGTGCATGCCGAGATCGGTTCTATAAAAAGCATGAGTGCTCATGGAGACTATGAGGATCTTTCCCAATGGCTGGCTTGCCAGGATCCATCTCATGTGCAAAAGCTTTTCCTGGTGCATGGTGAATATGATGTGCAGGTACCTTTCAGGGACCGGCTGATAAAGAAAGGTTTCCAAGATGTAGAGATACCGGAGCGACATTTTGAAATAGGGCTCACTTAAATGTTAAGAAAGCCTGCTGACAGCTTAAAACTTTCACATCTCCTTTATAATACATGCATAGTTTTTGACGTCTATAGCATATAAAAACAAGGAGAACTATCTATGAAAATCATGAAGCTTTTAAGCGTAGCTGCTCTTTCCGGTCTGCTCCTGGCAGGCTGTGCCAGCGTGGCCCACGTTGAAAAGGACAAAACTGTCAACTTCAATAATTATCATTCCTATGCGTGGGTAGAAACAAAAGAATCAAAAAATGATTCAAATGTTAAAGTATCAGATCTTACTAAACGAATCATTAAAGAAGCTGTTAATAATGAAATGGCTAAGACAGGGTGGAAGGAATCCAGGAAACCAGATGTTTTATTAACATATGATATACTGGTGGAAAGAGGGGTAAAGGAACAAAGTAACCCGGTTTATTCTCAACCCTATACCCGTTATTATTACAATCCTTATTCCCGCAGGTATATAGCTGTGTATTATCCGTCCCAGTTTATGGGTTATGACAACGACCAGCAGCAGGTAAAAGAAGGAACTATCACCATCAGGTTGATCGATGCTAAAACAGATAAAACCATTTGGCAGGGTTGGACCACTGATGAAGTCAATAGCCGGAATCTTACCAGCAAGGAAATTCAGAATGGAGTGAAAAGCATCTTCCGCAAGTTTGATATTGCGAAGAATTAAGAAATTTTTCCTATGAAATTCATCCCGCTTGCCATTGATTTGGTAAGCGGGATTTTTATTGAAAAATATTTTGGAAGCAAATACGCCCAGTCCTATCTTTGCACTCCCAAAAACGAGCCGCGTTCGTCTAAGGGTTAGGACACCACCCTTTCACGGTGGTGATACGGGTTCGAATCCCGTACGCGGTACAAGGATATATCCCACGCCATAAGCGTGGGATATCTGTTTTTATAAAGTCTTGATGATTTATTTATTGATCATTGAGATAAAATCAATTAAAGGAAACTTTTTCATTATTTGGAAAATTTCATGCGATTAAGCAGGCATGCAACAGAATCCAAAAACTTTCTACAATTGCACAACCAACATATCCTAACAATTAAGAGAACTTTTTATAATAATACACTTAACTCCAGCAGCAGTTTTAATAATTGGCTCTCATTATTTCTCTGATCTCATCTCCTGAAAATTCTTAATATTGATACGCATGAAATACCTGCGCTCACTCTATTTCCAGGTCCTTATGGGTATCATAGCCGGCGTTATTGTTGGTTATAGCATTCCCTCCTTTGCCCCGGCGGCAAAATTGATCAGCGATACCTTCATTAATATGATCAGAATGGTCATTGCACCTGTAATATTCTTTACGGTTGTTGCTGGTATCGCAGGCGCAGGGGATCTTAAAAAAGTGGGGAGGGTAGGTGTCAAGGCCCTTATCTATTTTGAAGTAGTGACTACAATTGCCCTGATTATAGGACTCGTAGTAGCCAACGTAGTGAAACCAGGTGTGGGTATTGCTGCTGAAAATATTCCAGCCGCTGATATTTCCAAATATTCAGCCGATGCCGCGGCTATGCATTGGGGCGATTTTATTTCGCATATAGTTCCAGCCAATATTGTAGATGCCTTTGCCAAAGGTGATATCATCCAAGTATTGTTCTTTGCCATATTATTCAGTGTTGGATTGAAGCAATTAGGAGGTCCGGGTCAGAGCATTATATTGACCTTCGAAAAGATCAATAAAGTGTTATTTAATATACTCAGGATCATCATGAAACTAAGTCCAATAGGTGCCTTTGGCGGGATGGCTTATACCATTGGTAAATTTGGATTTGGGAGCCTGGCTGTTTTAGGTAAGCTGATGGCAACCTTTTACCTTACCTCTTTTCTTTTCATCTTTATCGTACTTAATGCCATAGCAAGGTTTTATGGCTTCAGCCTCTGGAAATTGTTGGGCTACATTAAAGCCGAAATTTTAATTGTTCTTGGATCAAGCAGTAGCGAATCAGTGCTTCCCAACCTGATACAGAAACTGGAGGTAGCTGGTTGCGAAGAAGGAGTAGTAGGACTGCTCATTCCTACAGGGTATAGTTTCAACCTGGACGGCACCACAATATACTTAAGTATGTCAGTGATCTTCCTGGCGCAGGTATTCCATATTCCACTGTCCATTGGACAGGAGCTTACCATCATTGGTATTTTGATCATTACCAGCAAGGGGGCTGCAGGTGTCACCGGCAGCGGGTTCCTGGTACTCACCTCCACACTTACTGCCATGAAAGTGCTCCCTGTTGAAGGGCTGGCTCTGTTGATCGGTGTGGACCGTTTTATGAGCGAAGCCAGGGCCATCACTAATATGATTGGCAATACGGTAGCCACTGTCATTATAGCTAAAAGTGAAAATGCTATTAATATGCCTCTCTATAAGAAGATCGTTGAACACAGGCACACCCATGCAAGGATCGTTGGCGAGCCCGTAACAGATTAAATATTACCGGAGTAATACATCTGCGTTCAAATAGAAATGAGCGGGGGCAGTCATTGGGTTGAGAATCGTCATAGCGGAAACCGTAAACTTCTTTAACTTCGCCCCGCATTTTAAATATTTAAACTTAGAAATATGAGTACTGTTAAAGTTGCCATTAATGGTTTTGGTAGGATTGGCCGCCTGGTTTTCCGCCAGATACATGATATGGAAGGAATTGATGTAGTAGCCATCAATGATTTGACCAGCCCTAAAGTATTAGCCCACTTATTAAAATATGACTCTGCACAGGGTCGCTTTAGCCAGGAAGTTACATCTACTGACAACTCCATTATTGTTAATGGTAATGAGATTAAGATATATGCGCAGAAGGACCCAGCACAAATTCCCTGGGGAACTCACCAGGTGGATGTAGTGTTGGAGTGTACAGGTTTCTTCACCGATAAGGCAAAAGCTGAAGCCCACATTACTGCCGGTGCTAAAAAAGTAGTGATCTCTGCTCCTGCAACCGGTGACCTCAAAACAATCGTTTTCAATGTGAACCACGACATCCTTGATGGTTCTGAGACCATCATCAGTTGCGCTTCCTGTACTACCAATTGCCTTGCCCCAATGGCCAAGGTGTTGGAAGATACTTATGGAATCGTTAATGGCTTAATGACAACGGTTCACGCCTATACCAACGACCAAAACACCCAGGATGCGCCGCATCCAAAAGGTGACCTGCGCAGGGCAAGAGCAGCTGCTCAGAATATAGTTCCAAACAGCACTGGTGCTGCCAAGGCTATCGGCCTGGTTTTGCCAAGCCTGAAAGGAAAGCTGGACGGTTCTGCACAACGTGTACCTACCCTTACAGGATCATTAACAGAACTCACAGTTATTCTTGGTAAAAAGACCACAGCAGAAGAAGTGAATGCCGCTATGAAAGCAGCTTCCAATGAAAGCTTTGGTTACACCACGGACGAGATCGTAAGTAGCGACATCGTAGGTATTACCTATGGAAGTTTGTTCGATGCTACTCAAACCAAGGTACAGACAGTGGGAGACACGCAATTGGTTCGTACAGTTAGCTGGTACGATAACGAAATGAGCTATGTATCACAATTGGTACGTACTGTTCATTATTTTGCTACGCTGATTAAAAAATAAGAACTCCTTATAAGAAAACCCCGAATGAATGTTCGGGGTTTTTTATTTGGCAACTGAAACTTTCCCTGGAAGAAAATTAAAAGGAAACCAGTGAAGGCTGGTTGCCATTCATTTTGCATTTAACTTTAAGGATATTTCCAAAACATAAGATTCATGAGCAAGTTTCAAGATTATAATTTTAACGGGAAGAAAGCATTGATAAGGGTTGACTTTAATGTGCCCCTTGACGAAAATTACAATATTACTGACGATACAAGAATGAAAGCAGCTATGCCTACCATCAAAAAGATCCTTTCAGATGGTGGCAGCGTTATACTTATGTCCCATTTTGGACGTCCAAAAGAAGGACCTACGGAAAAGTATTCATTAAAGCACCTGGTAAAGCATTTGAGCGAATTGCTTGGTACAGATGTGCAGTTTGCCAATGATTGCATTGGAGAGGAAGCTATTCAGAAATCACAAGCTTTGAAGCCGGGAGAGGTGCTTCTGTTAGAGAACCTGCGTTTTTATAAGCAGGAAGAAAAAGGAGATGAGGCTTTTGCTGAGAAATTATCAAAACTGGGAGATGTATATGTCAATGATGCATTTGGAACCGCTCACAGGGCCCATGCTTCTACAGCTATCATTGCCAAATTCTTCCCGCCGGAAAATAAAATGTTTGGCCTGCTCATGAACAGTGAAGTGGCCAGCGCTGAAAAAGTGTTGCATAGCTCCGAGAAGCCATTCACTGCCATAATTGGCGGAGCTAAGGTTTCTGATAAGATCCTGATCATAGAGAATTTATTGGAAAGAGCTACCGATATCATCATCGGTGGTGGCATGGCCTATACGTTTTTTAAGGCTATGGGTGGTCAGGTAGGCAAATCTCTTGTAGAAGAAGACCGTATTGATACAGCGGCAGATTTATTAAAGAAAGCTGAAGCTAAAGGGGTTAATATCCACCTGCCATCAGATTCTATCATTGCCGATAAATTTGCGGCAGATGCGGAGATTTCTTCTGCATTGAGTAACACCATACCTGACGGATGGATGGGGTTGGACATTGGGTCACTTGCTTGTGACATGTTCACAAAAGTTATTCACGATTCTAAAACAGTGTTGTGGAATGGTCCGATGGGTGTATTTGAAATGGAAAAATTCCAGCATGGTACCAGGTGTGTAGCCCAGGCAGTAGCTGATGCTACGCAAAAAGGCGCCTTTACACTTGTAGGTGGTGGAGATAGTGTTTCAGCGGTCAACCAGTTTGGATTTGCTGACAAAGTAAGTTATGTATCAACAGGCGGGGGAGCTATGCTCGAATATTTTGAAGGAAAGGAACTGCCAGGTATAGCCGCAATGAAATGATGTCAAAATAGCATCATTTGAACATGGTGCATAATTTGATTGAACTCATCTTTACTTTTAAACTAACTTAAATCTAAATTTTACAACATGAGAAGTACAAGCCCGGTCATTTGGATCGTTTTGATACTGGTCGTTGTTCTTGTTTTTGCAGGATGCGGCAGTTATAATAACCTGGTAGGCCAGGATGAAACAGTAAAAAATGCCTGGAACAAAGTGCAAAGTGACTACCAGCGTAGGGCAGACCTTATTCCCAACCTGGTAAATACGGTGAAAGGTGAGGCTAATTTCGAACGTGGAACGCTGAATGATGTGATCAATGCAAGAGCAAGGGCTACATCCATGCAGATCAATCCCGATAACCTGACTGACGATAATATCCAAAAGTTCCAGCAGGCGCAGGCGCAGCTATCAGGTTCTTTAAGCAGGTTGCTGGTTACGGTGGAGCAATATCCAAACCTCAGGGCCAACGATGCCTTCCGAAACCTACAAACACAACTGGAAGGAACGGAGAACCGCATAAAGGTATCAAGGAATGATTTTAACGATGCCGTACAAACGTACAATACAAAGGTGCGCTCATTCCCAACTAACATATTTGCAGGAATCATGGGTTTCAAACCTAGAACTGGTTTCACAGCAGATGCAGGTTCAGAGCATGCACCAAATGTAGATTTTGGTGAACCACAAAAAGCTCCATCCACAAACTTCGATACAACCAGAAAGTAGTGAGATTACCCTGGCAAAAGAAAAAGGAGTTTTTCACTGAAGAAGAAAAACAAAGACTTGTAGCTGCCATTAAACAGGCGGAGCAAAATACCAGTGGAGAGATCCGGGTATTTATAGAATCCAAATGCCGGTTCATGGATGCTTTGGACAGGGCTAAGGAGATCTTCTTCAGACTTGAAATGGACGAAACAGAGGAGCGTAATGCTACATTGATCTATGTGGCCATAAAAGATAAGCAGGCAGCTATTTTTGGAGACCAGGGCATTCACCAGAAAGTGGGTGACCAATACTGGCAAACAGAAGTGCTGAAAATGCTGCAGCGGTTCAAACATGAACAACTTGCCGAAGGTATTAGCCTGGCCGTAACAGACCTTGGCCAGGCTTTACAACACTACTTCCCCTATAATAAGGACACCGATAAAAATGAACTGCCCGATGAAATTGTTTTTGGCAGGTAAAGAATGAAGAAACTATTACTGATCATATCTCTTGTCCTTTGCGTGAATGCATTTGCGCAGATTGATAAGATAATTCCCGAACGACCCAACCCTCCCAGGCTTGTCAATGACTTTGCCCATGTGCTGACCCCTGAACAGGTAGAGACATTGGAAAGGAAGCTGGTAGCTTATGATGACAGCACTTCCAACCAGATATCTGTCGTAACCATCCAGTCAACTAATGACTATGCCATTGATGATGTGGCATTGGGCATTTTAAGGAAATGGGGCGTAGGCAATAAGGAAAAGGACAATGGTATTGTCATCCTTGCTGCCATAGCAGATAGAAAGATATGGATAGCCACAGGTTATGGCATGGAGGGGGTTATCCCTGACATTACGGCACAGTCCATTATCGACCAGGATATCTTACCCAATTTCAGGGAAAGTAATTACTACCGGGGATTTGATAATGCTACTTCTTCCATATTCAAGGCTGCGGCCGGGGAATATAAGGCTCCTGAAGGTTATGCTGACAGGGGTAAAGGGTCAGGCATAAGTATAGGGAAGATCATTCTTGCAATTATTATCCTCATTTTCATATTTAATATGTTTGGCGGTGGAAGTAACAGGGGTGGTGGCTTTATGTCCAGGCGCGGTTACAGGGGCTTTGGCGGACCCGTCATCTTCCCGGGTGGTTTTGGAGGCGGCGGCTTCGGCGGCGGCGGCGGTGGTGGATTTGGGGGAGGAGGATTTGGTGGTTTTGGCGGCGGCGGTGGCGGTGGCGGCGGCGCTGGTGGTGGATGGTAAATAACTGATTAACTTTTTTCCTAAAGACCTGCATTGCAGGTCTTTATTGTTTTAGGAATGCTGGTACATGAATTGTACAACAACATCCAAATTAAGCGTATGAAAAAGATATTAATGGCGGCTACAGCCGTTGGGGCAGCTACAGCAGGCGTGATTTTATACCTGAGAAACCGAAATTCGGATCAGAAAACTATTGAAAACAGTGCAAAAGATGCCTACAGGACAATGAACGATGGGCTAGGCAAGGTAGAAAGACTCGGACAGCACGCAATGGGATAATATTATTTAAGAGGATAGATACAGTAAAAACGGCCCCGGGGCCGTTTTTTTATTGCTTCAGGTGTTAGATATCATAAGTGTTCCAGAAAACAATTAAGAACTATCATAATGCATGAGGAAGTGCGGATCGCCGGTTAATAGCTTTGTACAAGTAAATAGGCGCATAATAAAGTGTTACAAAACAAACAAAAGCAGGGATATCCCATAGATGTTCCATAGATGTCTCATAGATGTTCCATAGATGTCCCAACTATATAAGCATTGGGACATCTATGGAAGGTCTATGGCAGATGTATGGGATTATATTGGAGTATAGTGGAATTTGGGCGGTTTAAGGTGCCTGGCTGCTCTTTCGTTCTAATGTAAAATTTCAGGTATAATCATTATATAGTTCATTTGTGAGCGTCTTTAAAATAGATTCCTACATAAGGGCATTAAAAAATCAGGAGTTCAGATTTTGTTGATAGAGGGATCGTTTCGGTGAACTTTTTTCATTTTTTTCATTTTTACATTTGGTTTTTGGTTTAATCTTTCCCTTTTTACATTTAGCTTCATGCCAACACAGGCGTACATGGAATTCCATTAATTTTGAGACACATGAAAAGATTGCTCCTTTCTTCTTTTTTGTTTTTTCTTTTTCATTCCGTATTCGCTCAACAGCAATACTTTATCTACCTGGAATCGGAAAACGGCATTCCTTTTTATGTGAGATTGGGAGATAAGATCTATAGCTCTTCTTCACCTGGATACCTGATTTTCCCCAACCTGTCTGATAGCAGTTATACTCTATTCATTGGCATTCCTTCCCAGGGGGGCAATGAATCAAGATTTCAATTGATGGTTCAGGGTAATGATCATGGCTACTCCATAAAAACCGGGGAAAGCGAATTGCAACTGGCTGACCTTCAGAGCCAAATTATTGTAAACCCGGTTCATATGCCAGGTACTGCCAATGTAACTTACGAACCAAGAAAGGATGCATTCAGTTCTATGTTATCAAAAGCGTCCAACGATTCTTCATTATTAATGGTGCCTGTATTCTCAAAAGCAGATCCTCCGGTAGTTACGGTTCCAAAGAAAGAGGTCGAAGCTGCTAAGACAACAGATAAATCCATAGTCCAGGAAACATCCACGACTGAACCCCCACAATCAACCACTCCTGTTGCATCTCAGAATAGTACTGCAGAAGCACTAAGTTTGGGAAAGGACAGTGTTTTGAAGAACACAGATGCCACAGCTTTACCTACTCAGCAAAAAGCAGGTGATGATAAACCGGTTTCAGAAAAAGCAGAAGTTTTAGTACAACCTGAGATTAAGAAAGATCAAGGAGTTGGTTCAGGCGAAACTGGTTCAGCCTCTAACCCATTACCTGGGGTGGAAATATATAAGAAGTCCGTTATTAAAAAATACTCGGAGAGTTCTACTTCCGAAGGCTTTGGTTTAGTGTATTTTGATGCGGATGGTGGCCAGGTAGATACCATTCGGATGTTGATACCTAATCCAAAGATCGTATTCAAAGAAACGGATACCGGTAAAAACCCTGATGTTGCCTTTATGGAAGTAAAGAAGGACCCTGAACCATCAAAAGAGACCATAAAAGAAAAGTCACCTTCCAAAGATCCTGTTGTAACAAAAGAAGAGTCAATAACGAAGGATAACTCAATAACAGAAAAACCTGCAGAATTGATTACGAAGGATGAGCCATCTAAGGCAGAGAGATCAGTTGGAGGCATCATTCCGGCCAAACCAAAATGTCGGGCCCAGGCTTCAGAATCTGATTTCTTCAAACTGCGTAAGAATATGGCCAGTGAAGAATCGGATGAATTAATGGTAGAACAGGCCATGAAGTCTTTTAAGAATAAATGCTATACAACCGAACAGGTAAAATACCTCAGTTCCTTATTCCTGACATCTGCCGGTAAATACCTGTTCTTTGATGCGGCTTATATGCATGTTTCAGATCGAGAAAATTTCCCTTCACTTCAGTCAGAGATCAAAGATGATTATTACTCAAGAAGGTTCAAGGCTTTAATAGGTGAATAGTATGTCACGGTATTTTATAGAACTTTCTTACAAGGGAACTGCCTATAGTGGATTCCAGGTACAGGAAAATGCTGTTACTATCCAGTCGGAGGTGGAGAAGGCATTCCAGGTGCTCCATAGAGACAATGTGAACCTTACAGGTTCATCCCGGACTGATTCAGGTGTGCATGCGCTGCAGAATTTTTTTCATTTTGATTATGATGGAACGATAAACCCGCAGTTTGTTTATAAGATGAATGCCATATTACCGCGGGATATTGCTGTCAGGAATATATACCTTATGCCTGCGGAGTCGCATTCCCGCTTTGATGCCATAAGCCGCGAATATGTCTATCGTATTCACCGATTTAAAGATCCCTTTGTTCAAAGCACTTCCTACTACTTTCCTTATAAGCTTGATTTTGGCCTTATGGAACAGGCAGCAGCAATGGTTAAGGAGCAGACAAGGTTCTTTGCTTTTTGTAAGACCAATACCCAGGTGAAGAATTTTAATTGCAGGATCACGGTTAGCCAATGGAATAGGGAAGGTGAGGAGATACTATATAATATAGAAGGAAACCGTTTTCTAAGGGGTATGGTTCGTTTGCTTACAGCTTCCATGTTGAAAGTGGGCAGGCGGCAACTTACCCTGGAGCAATTTAAAAGCTTTTTTCATAACGAGGTTAAATGCGGTTATTCAGTACCTGCGACGGGTTTGTTTTTAAAAAAAGTGGCGTTTCAGCAAAACTATTTTCCTGCACCGGGCTTGCATTTGAAAGCTATTTAGGAAATATTTTTTCAAATGATTTGGAAGGAATAACCAATGCCCCTTATCTTTGCATCCGCTCTTAAAAAATCGGTCATGAATTACGGCAGGAAATGTAAAATGCTTTTACATTTTTTTAGCAGTAGGATTGCAAATTAATTTGTTGGTTGTCAAATACTTACTTATGTTTGCACCCGCTTTTTGATCGAACGGTTCACGGTAAAATCACACAAATTTCCTTCACAGTTTTTTGTGAATTTTAAGTCTGAAAAATTTGGCTCGAATAGTAAAGTAACCGTATCTTTGCAGTCCGAAAAAAAACAAGGTTTTAGTAGCTCTTTAGAATAAATACAGGTGAGGCATTAGGGCCTTATAAGATTCGAAATCTTATCATCTGCCAAAGCTTTTTGAAGTAGCCTTTAGGGGTTATGGATTGGAGCAAGTTCTTTGAAAGTTTGGAAGCAACAGCATTGCGGATCTCTTTTTAGTGAGGGGATCTGCAACTCAAAAGGTAAGTCAAGCGAATAAAATTCGAAATTGACTCGTTAATTTTTCAAAATTTGAGAATTTAATAGTCAGTATCAAAACTCATTTACAATGGAGAGTTTGATCCTGGCTCAGGATGAACGCTAGCGGCAGGCTTAATACATGCAAGTCGAGGGGCAGCATGACTGTAGCAATACAGTTGATGGCGACCGGCAAACGGGTGCGGAACACGTACGCAACCTACCCAAAACTGGGGGATAGCCCGGGGAAACCCGGATTAATACCTCGTAACCTAGTGGAGTGGCATCACTTTATTAGTATAGCTCCGGCGGTTTTGGATGGGCGTGCGCCTGATTAGGTAGTTGGTGAGGGTAACGGCCCACCAAGCCTGCGATCAGTAACTGGTGTGAGAGCACGACCAGTCACACGGGCACTGAGACACGGGCCCGACTCCTACGGGAGGCAGCAGTAAGGAATATTGGTCAATGGACGCAAGTCTGAACCAGCCATGCCGCGTGAAGGATGAAGGTCCTCTGGATTGTAAACTTCTTTTATATGGGACGAAACCCGGGAATTCCTTCCCGATTGACGGTACCATAAGAATAAGCACCGGCTAACTCCGTGCCAGCAGCCGCGGTAATACGGAGGGTGCAAGCGTTATCCGGATTCACTGGGTTTAAAGGGTGCGTAGGAGGGTAGGTAAGTCAGTGGTGAAATCTTCGAGCTTAACTCGGAAACTGCCGTTGATACTATCTATCTTGAATACCGTGGAGGTGAGCGGAATATGTCATGTAGCGGTGAAATGCTTAGATATGACATAGAACACCAATTGCGAAGGCAGCTCGCTACACGAATATTGACTCTGAGGCACGAAAGCGTGGGGATCAAACAGGATTAGATACCCTGGTAGTCCACGCCCTAAACGATGGATACTCGACATACGCGATACACAGTGTGTGTCTGAGCGAAAGCATTAAGTATCCCACCTGGGAAGTACGACCGCAAGGTTGAAACTCAAAGGAATTGGCGGGGGTCCGCACAAGCGGTGGAGCATGTGGTTTAATTCGATGATACGCGAGGAACCTTACCTGGGCTAGAATGTAGTCTGACCGTGGGTGAAAGCTCATTTTGTAGCAATACACAGATTATAAGGTGCTGCATGGCTGTCGTCAGCTCGTGCCGTGAGGTGTTGGGTTAAGTCCCGCAACGAGCGCAACCCCCATCACTAGTTGCCATCAGGTAACGCTGGGAACTCTAGTGAAACTGCCGTCGTAAGACGCGAGGAAGGAGGGGATGATGTCAAGTCATCATGGCCTTTATGCCCAGGGCTACACACGTGCTACAATGGGGCGTACAAAGGGCTGCCACTTAGCGATAAGGAGCCAATCCCAAAAAACGCCTCTCAGTTCAGATTGGAGTCTGCAACTCGACTCCATGAAGCTGGAATCGCTAGTAATCGTATATCAGCAATGATACGGTGAATACGTTCCCGGACCTTGCACACACCGCCCGTCAAGCCATGGAAGCTGGGTGTACCTAAAGTCGGTAACCGCAAGGAGCCGCCTAGGGTAAAACTAGTAACTGGGGCTAAGTCGTAACAAGGTAGCCGTATCGGAAGGTGCGGCTGGAATACCTCCTTTTTAGAGCACGTTCCTCTGGGTCCGCCCAAGAGGTAACATTGACTTACTTTGCTGTTGTTTCCATC